>NZ_JBIVPK010000046.1:0-61573 GCF_044754605.1 Streptomyces sp. NPDC093064 | reverse complement strand
GATGGGCAACTCGCTACAACACCAGACGAAGGCACTCCCGCCTCGGCCAGATCAGCCCGATCACTTACGAACAGCGATCAACTACGCTGGCCACCGCCGCATAACAACCGGTGTCCACGATCAAGGGTGAAGCCCCCACTGGTAGCCCACCGGCACGGCTGCATCGTCGTCCGCCGACTGCTCGGCCTCCTCTTCCAGCGCTTCTTCCCAGGCGTCGATCCGGGAGCACACGTCCAGTGGATCGTTCGCAGCAGCTTCTTGAACGCGGTGTTCCTGCTCCAGTTGCTCCAACAGCCGCCGTTCCTCGTCCGTGGGGCCGGAGTCCGGTTCACGGAGCCATGCGGAAGCCAGGATCTGCCGCTGCCGGTGGATGTCCGCCGGGCGTCGGCCACGCGCGTGGCTGTGAGACTCGGTGCACACCGGCCAGGGTTCGTCCGCCGGCCACAGCAGCGGACCGCCCACGGAACTGTCCGCCGCGTCCGGTCGGCCCGGGCGCGGATGGAGCCGGGTGGTGGTGCCCCGGTAGGCCGACAGCTCCGGGAACAGCGCCTCGACTTCGAGCGGGCGCGACGGTGTGGTCCTCGACATGCACGCGACCTTACGACAGCCGCCAGTCGATAGGCCCAGCCCAGCTGTTCACATACGCGGCGCATCGCGGCGAGGCGGCACGGCGTCTTGGTATCGCTCCCGATCAGATGTCCTTGTCGACGAGCCCGTAATTCCTCAGGGGCTGACTGACGGGCTTTCGGGCGGAGCGTCCCTCTTGCGGGCAGCAGAAAATCGTTCGACGGGCCGGGCCAGAGTCGTCATGATCCGCACTCGTGACGACTCCGAAGCAGTTCCTGGTCCGGGCCGCCGCCCGCAACAACGCCGAGTGGTGCGCGACGATGAGCCGATCGCACGGCCTGACGGGCGAGTTCGGGGCACATGCCTGGGCCGCTCCGTCTCGCACGCCGCTGTATTACCCCGACGCGGTGACGCTGGTGCCGGGCGCCGACCGAGCCGCGCTGGTGTCCCGGATCGACACCGTCGCACCCGGCGCCTCCGTCAAGGACAGCTTCGCCGACCTCGACCTGACGGCGGCCGGCTTCCAGGTGCTGTTCGACGCGCAGTGGATCCACCGCCCGGCAAGTGCGCCCGCCCTGGCGCCGGATCTTTCCTGGGACGTGGCGGGCGATCCGGACACGCTGCGCGCCTGGGCGCTCGCCTGGGACGACAGGGACGGCAACGCGGACCTCTTCCGGCCCGAACTACTCGACGACCCAGCTACCTTCGTGCTCGCTGGACAGTCCGCCGATTGCCGTGTGGTCGCCGGAGCGGTGGCGAGTTGCAGTGACCAGGTGGTCGGAATCTCCAATGTCTTCGCGCTGGACGGCGGTCCTGACGCTGCCTGGCCGGTTGTACTGGACGCCGTGAACAGACTGTTCCCCACCCTGCCGGTGGTCGGCTACGAGCAGGGCGAGGACCTGGCGGCCGCCATCCGCCATGGCTTCGAGCCGGTCGGTCCGCTGCGGATCTGGCTGCACGGCCAGGAGCCAGACCGGCTCCAGGGCTGTCCAGCACCCTGTCCCTTGACCTGCCCCGGAAACAGCCACCTTCGGTGAGAACTCTGGACGCAGCCATCTCACCGTCCTGACACTGCCCAGCTCAGGACGCATCAGCGTCGCCATGATCCACCGGACACACGCCCAGCATCGCCGACACGACCTCACAAGCACCCCTACAGCCCCGGCGGAAATCCCACTCCTACCTGTCACACCCCAGGTCAGCAGTCCGCCTTCTGCAAGATCTAATGAGAAGGGACATCACGGGCCATGCGCACGTTGGGCAGCTTGCCTCGCCAGAGCTCACGCTCACCAGTGGTCCTGAATCCGTACCGCTCGTAGAAGCGGATCGCCCTCTCGTTGTAATCGGTCACCCACAGGCGCATGGGAGTGTCCTGCGCCCACGCCAGGAACTTGCCCATCGGCCGACCGCCGGTGCCTTGGCCTTGGGCTTCGTTCAACAGATACATCGGCCCGAGGGTGACCACCTCGTCTCGGCGCCCGCAGAGGAACCCGACGATCTCCGCCCCGGAACGAACGACACGGCAGAACAGCAGATCCGGCTGCCGCACGGTCTCCTCGATGAACTCTCGCCACTGGGCAATACCCTCCGCGGTCACAGCGGACCCGCGGTGCTCGTGGATCATCCACGCCTCATCGATCCCTGCTCCCTCGTTGAGGTAGGTCTGGAGCCAGGCCCTCAACTGCACCCGGCCCATGGCTGCAGCATCGTCGGGTTGGGGTACGTCGATCTGATGGACCATAGGGCCATCCTCCGTCCAGGCCGCACTGGCTGACCTGCACCCGATCCGATCCGCCTTCGCTGGACCAGATCCGTTGAGACCCCGAGAGAGCACGCGTCCAGAAACCACTTGCCCTGAGATCTGGATCTTCGGACCGTCTCACGTCATCTGGTCGCTGCAGGTCAGAGCCGCAGCCACGGACCAGATCATCTGCGACGGGACACCAGCTCCCTTCCAGGCTCCCAGGTCACTTCCCAGCAATGCGTCTGCCTGAGGAACAGCCTCCCTACCTCCCAGACATCAAAGGTGTTCCGGGCATTTCTGGCCCCAGTCCTCCAGGTCCTTCACAGGTCTGTCTCCCGGGGTGCTGGGGTCTGGGGTACGGCGGAGTGTGAGGCCGACTCGCCGGAGCGGCCGTGCGAATGCTGCGCTACGACCGGACGCGGGCGAGGAACGCGGCGAGGGCGCCGGCGGCTTCGGGTTCGGTGGTGGCGATCCGGGCCGCGAACGCCAGCTGGTCGACGTCGGCGCCGGGGACCAGGCGGGCGAGTTCGGCGAGCAGCGCGGCGTGCGCGAGGACCGGCGGCGGCCTCGCGGGCGGCCGGGTCGCGGTAGTGCCCGAGGTGCGTGGTCAGGGCGTGGGCGAGAAGGCGTCGACGTCGGCCTGGACGTACCCGCCCGCCCGCCGGGTGAGTTCGTCGCGTACGGCTTCGTCCCCATCGCGGGGTGATGAGGGTCAGCAATTTCCCTCAGCTTTGCTCTTCGCTCCAGTTCGTCCGGTCTCGAAGCAAGTGGGGAGTCTGGGGAGCGACGAGCGCGGAGCGTGGTCGAATACCTGAGTGCGGCTGGACGCGGATCACGGCAGGATGAGTGGATGGAGCAACCACTTGACGTGCCCGAACTCACTGCTCGTGAGGGTTTCACGCTGCGACCGTGGCGTATGTCGGACCTTGACCTCGTCCGTGAAGCGTCAGAGGACGATCACATTCCGTTGATCACGACGGTGCCGTCGCCGTTCTCCGAGGCGGAAGGCGTCGCGTTCGTCGAGCGGCAGTGGGGGCGGGCAAGCACCAGGGCTGGGTATCCGTTCGTCATTGTCAGCCCTGACGGTGAGCCGGTCGGCAACGTGGGGCTGTGGCTCAGGGACCTGGGGCAGGGCCGCGCGTCGCTTGGCTACTGGGTCGTCAAGTCGGCGCGAGGCCGGGGTGCTGCCGGGACCGCGCTTGAGGCAGTTGTCGGCTGGGCCCGGCGGGAACTGCGCATTCCCCGGTTGGAGCTCTATGTGGAGCCGTGGAACAGCCCCTCCTGGCGATCCGCGGAGCGCGTCGGTTTCCAACGCGAGGGCCTGATGAGGAGTTGGCAGCAGGTCGGGGCTGAGCGTCGGGACATGTTCATGTACTCGCTGCTGAGCGACGGACGGTGACGCGGCTGGTCCTGCCGGCCGTCGGGGTCAGCATGATCGGGTGAGGGTCAACTGGCGTCATCCGCGTAGTAGGTCCGGAAGACTGGTCGATCTTAGGGATCAGGTCGCTGGTGGTGATGTTGTCGAGCTTGAACCGGTCGGTCACGGGGTCCTCCGCAGCGGGACGACGTCGGTGCGGAACGGCATGTTCGGCCTCACGGCCTCCGGGGTGGCCAGCAGCGCGACGATGGTGACCGGCTGCTGGCAGGGCAGTTCCGGGTCGCGGTCGGCTCCAGCGGGTCGCGCGGACCTGGGCGGGCTGCTTCTGACTGGACCGGACCGGCGGCGAGGGGAGCTCAATCCGGACCGGCGGCGCGCTGGGAGCCGGGGCTGCCGGGCCGAGTCGGCGGGCCCGCTCGTCATCCAAGGCCTGGTCTCGGCGATGCTCGGCCTCCCGCCGGCAGACGATCGAGCAGTAGACGGTGCGGACGGTCTTCCCCGCCAGGAAGGGGTCCTCGCAGACAGGGCAGGTGCGGGTCTCGGTCTGAGCCGCCCGGGAGGCGGTGCGGCACTCGGCCGAGCAGTAGATCCGCTTCCGGCTCAGGTCGGTGGTGAACTCCTCGCCGCACTGGGGACAGACCCGCTTCTTGGGCCGGTGAGCGCATCCGATTTCCCGGCAGATCGGCGAGCAGTACTTGCGGCGGCTGGCCACGGACTCGACCGTGAAGCCGGCACCGCACTCGGAGCAGGTTCGCTCCAACTTCGTGCTGCTGTAATCGAGTTCAGGAGACACGGGCGTTCACTCCCTGACGAATGGTCTCGGCGCGGGATTGGTGGTGGCGGAGCCGGTAGGAGGGACCGTCGATGCCGACCACCGCCGCTCGGTGCAGAAGCCGGTCCAGCATCGCCGCTGCGACGGTCGCGTCGCCGAACGCCGAGGCCCAGTCAGCAATATCGACATTCGTACTCAAGATCGTGGACGATCAGATACCTCTGGTTGATCACCTGGAACAAGGCCGAGGCGCCGTGCTCAGGCAGCGGGAGGTAGCCAAGCTCATCGATCCGCGGCGAACAGCCATCCAGGACGGGCCGACGTCCTGTTCGCGATGCTCCGCGACGGAACCTTCTATGAGCCCCAACCCGCCGCAACACGGCGACGGCCTCCACCACGCCGTCCAGGCCGTCGCCCGCATGCACAACCTCGCCCTCACCGCATGACCAGACACGCCAACAACCCAGCTCAGGCCGCCTGATCACAGCCTTCTGCAACACGCTTTAGCGCGGCGCTCTGCTTCCATGCCGACATACGGGAGGCAGCTCCTGGCCTCCCAGCGCGGCCTACCAAGGGACAGATCTTCCGGAGACCTGACGGCCTTTCAAGGTGAGGGAGCCAGCCCACAGCTGGCGCCCATCTCCCTCATGGAGCACTTCCGGCGGGTGAGCGGCGGCTTACTTCTTTGGCTGGAAGAAGAAGTCGAGCAGCATCCGCAACACCTTGCGTGCGTCTTGTCTCCATTCGACTCGGGGCGATTCGAACGCGGAAAGGGGCGATGGATGTCAAGCCTTCCCGGAGAGCGTTTCCGACTCAGCTCGCGTCGCGGAGCATCGGGGCGGCCGGGGCCGAGGCTATGCCGAGGGCCAGCATCACGGTGGCTGTGAGTGCGGCAGGTGTGTGGTCCGGGGGCATGAGGATGACCGTCCACGGATGAGCCTGACCGTTGCCGCCCGAGTTGCCGATGAGCATCATCGTGATCACCCATGCGATGGGAGTGATGGCGGCCACCTGATGACCCGCTATCCGGCGGGCGCAGAGCGTCAGCCCGACCAGGAACGCGGTGTTGCGGCCGGCGGTGTTCGCAGTCTGGGCGTCGAGGAGCACAGTGACGGTGTGCGCCACGGCGACCGTGGTCAGGACGGTGGCCAGGACCAGTGCCTGGTCGAAGCGGGAAACGGGACGACTGCCCGACGCCTCGGCGGCGGGGAGCCTGCTGCTGAGGGAGAGCGCGAGCCCCATGCAGGCGAGGAGCGGGGCGAAGAGAACCAGGGGTCGGGCGGCGTCGCTGCCCAGGGAAGGAAGATTGACCAGCGTGTCACCGGCTGCCGCGGTCAGCGCGGCGTAAGCCGCGAGAGCGGCGGCGAGGACCGGGATCCGTCGCGTTCTCAGCCACATGCGCATCGGATCACTCTTCCGTCTTGACGACGGTCGGCATGGTCTCTGGAGCAGGTTTGCACTGCTGAAGCAACGTGACGTTGCGCGTGAACCACGCCAGTTGGTGGTCAGGAGGCAGCTTCGTTTCTCTGTCCACGACGGTCATCACTTGGGGGTCGGCGGCCAACTTCTGACCGTGCTGGCTCTGGATCTCGTCAACGCTCATGCCGGCCGTGACCATGAGCCAGGCCGCGAGCGTGCCCGCATGGCCGCTTCGGACGTCGGACGTGTCGGGACACGGCGGGATTGGTGGCAGCGCCGACGCCGCGATGCTTGCCTTCATGTCCACGTCGCCCATATCCCGGTAGAGGAACAGTCTCCACGTCTGCGTATCGATGTCGGCTGCCTCGGAGACGAACGCGAGTTCCTTCGGCGGCCCCAGGCCTGCGTCGACGAGGCGCGGCACGACCTCTTTCGCGGCATCGGTCAGCGGCTTCAGGCTGTCGGCCGCCTCTACGGGGACGCAGATCCTGGGGGAATCGCCCGTGCACACGGGCGGGTCGGTGCGGGGGTGCAGCGGCGGGTCACCATTCCAGTCGCGCACGGGCAGTATGGCTGAGACCGTGAACACGCTCAGGCAGATCACGGATGCGGCAGTTGCGGCGCCGACGCGTACGACGCGGTGGCGACGCCACCGGGCGATCTCGGCACTGACCAGGACAGCGGCCAGGATGCCCGTGGCCAGCACCATCGGTACGGCGAGTGCCACCGGGTTCGTGGTGGTGGTGAGGTCCCCGTAGGGGGCGTCGAGCCATCCGGTGAGTTCCCGCAGCCACATCGGGTCGACGATCGTGACGGGCATCACGAGGCACAGGTAGTCGACGACGAGAATCAGTGGTGTGGCCAGAACGCGCGGCAGCAGCATGCCGAGCCCGTAGCCGAGGACGGTGTGGACGGTGATGAGGTACCCGGCCATGGCCAGCACGCCCAGGTGCGGCCAGTCATGTGCCGCGCCGGTCGCCAGGCGCACGGTCAGCAGGCACACCACGACCGCCGCCACTCCGAGGAGTGCCACGGGCCACAGTGCGCTGATCGCAATCGCGTATCTGCCTCGCACGGGCGCCAGCCGATGGACCTCTGCCCTCCTCAGCCGCCCGGCCTCCCAAGCCGCGAAGGCGGCGCAGGCGGGGGCGTAGAAAGGGAGGGTGTGCCCGACCAGAGCAGTGTTGCCGGCCCAGTAGGCCGGTGCGTTCGCGGCCTCATGACTGCTGACGAGCCACACCCACGCGAAGACCAGAGGAGCGACCCAGGCGACGCTGGTGGTCCGCAGTGCTGTTGCTATGCGCATGCGGCCCCCTCCTCCTGGACAGTGACGTAGTAGGCGGCTTCCGCGAGGCGGCCCGGCGCGGTGCCGTGCGGGGCCAGGGCATGGAACTCGCGTACCGCACCGGCGAAGCGGACGGTGCCGCCGTTGAGCACGACGACGTGGTCGTAGGTGTCCTCCAGATCGGCGACATCGTGAGTGGAGAGCAGTACATGCTGGTCGAGTCCGCCGAGGATCTCGTGGAAGACGCGTCGCTGGCGCGGGTCCATGCCGGCGGTCGGCTCGTCGAGCAGAAGGACTTCGGCCTCGTGCACCAGTGACTGCGCGACGCCGACCCGGCGCTGCTGCCCGCCGGACATCCGGCGGACCTTCCGGTCGGCGAAGTCGGCGAGTTCGACTCGCTGGAGAGCGCCGAGAGAGGCGTCCCAGGCGTCTCGGCGATTCATGCCTTTCAGCCAGCCGACATAGGCCACCTGTTCGCGGGCGGTCAGCCGGGGAACCGACTCGATGTGCTGGGGCAGCCAGGCAATGCGCCGGCGGTATTCGGCAAGGTCGCCGCGCCGGTCACTCCTCCGCCTGCCGTACGCGACGGTGCCGGACTGCGGGCGCAGCACTGAAGCAGCCAGGGACAGGACCGTCGACTTGCCGGCGCCGTTGGGGCCGAGGAACACGGTCCGGCCGGGCGGGAAGGCGAAGGTGAAGTCCTGGATGACCGGACTGCGGCGGCGATAGCCGAACGCGGCCGAGTGGAAGCCGATGGGCATGGTGCGTGCTCTCTGATGGGGGGTAGCCCGCACCGGCTCGGTGCGGGCCCTGACATACCTCAAATCACCACATGTGGACGCGTGTCACGTTCAGCGTCGGTCCGCTGCCGCTAGTCGTGCTTGAGTTCACCGCCTTGATCTGGAACATGAGGTCATTGCCCTTGCGCCCGGTCCACTCTCCGTGGGACTGGCCTCCGCTGAAGCAGGCGGTGAAGGTCTTTGTCTCCCAATACTCGTTCGGGGAGGTGTAGTTGTAGTTGATCAGCTGAACCTTGGTCGACTCGGTGACATAACCGTGGTCCGAGGTTTTGCAGTCGAAGAAGTCGATGATCGTCGGGGCTGTCGCGATGTCGGTCTTGCTGGACTGGAAGCCGGGCCGCACGCCCTTGAGGTAGCTGTCGATGGCCTGTACCGAGACTCCCCCCTCCCCCACGGCAAACGCGGCGGGTGCGACGACGAGCGGCAGCACGGCGGCACAGGCCACAACCGCCGCGGTCTTGCATATGCTGCGAGAAGAACGCATGGATCACTCCTAGGTGTGATGGCGTTTGCGAGGCCGATCGGCCTCGCCGCCCCTTCCGGGAGTACGGCCCGGAGGGGGCGCCCAAGCCTCCCCCGTGGTCCAGACCACACGGAAGCGCTTTCTGGCGAACTTGATACACTTGTAATCAACTTGCGCTCAAACATGGGTAGTTGCTTCACAGGAACTTGTTGATCAGCGCCGAGTGTGAAGCTGTCAGTAGCGGGCCTGGTGGACGCGTCGGCGCTCCTGTCCGAGATGGAATGCCCCGTAGGCGTCGATGTTGCCGTGGCTGTACAGGGCACGGAGTTTGAGGACGGCTCAGGCCCCTGAGAGGCCCATCAGGCGCCGGTGATGGCGAGGCGGCCGCCATGAGGTGGCGGCAGATGCCATCCTCCATGCCGCTGACGATCGGCCAGCCCCACGTCGAGCGCGGTGTAGTGAACGAGGAACTCGTCACCGAGCTCGTCCCGCTGCTTGAAGCCGTTCCGCCGGTGCGGGGCAAGCGTGGCCGACCCCGGCGACGTCCGGACGTGGTGCTGGGCGACCGTGGCTACGACCACGACAAGTACCGTCGTCTGGTCCGGAACCTCGGTGTGAAGCCGCTGATCGCCCGCCGGGGCACCGACCACGGCTCCGGGCTTGGAACCTAACGCTGGGTCGTGGAGCGCGCGTTCGCCCACATGCACTGGTTCCGCCGCCTGCGGATCCGCTGGGAGATACGCGACGACATCCACGAAGCCTTCCTCACCCTCGGATGCGCACTCATCTGCTGGCGACGCCTGAACTCAGCTGTCGCCCGCTAGTTGCAGAGTGCGGGTGACACCCGCGATGACGGCGGTCGTCAGCACCCAGCCGAAGGCGATCAGCAGGTAAGCCAGCCACTGGAGGCTGACGTTCGACCAGTACCAGGCCGCGCGCTGCCCCAGGCCACCAATGGGGATCAAGAGGTCGAGTGTGTGGACGAGGGGCTGGAAGGGGGCGCCTTGCCCTCGTTGGACCGGGTTGGGTGAGTGAGCGCCGAAGGACAGCGTGCCCAGCAAAGTCAGCGCGAGGAGCCGAACGCCGGCAAGCCAGGGGCGGTAGCCGTAGCCGACGGTGACGTCGAGCAGGTGCCCCCCACGCCCGCGCCGCCGGATGCAGCGTGCTGCGGCGGTGACGCTGCTTGGCCAAGAGCACCCGGCGGGCATCGTCGTCGTGGCCGGCCTTCCGGTACCAGCTCGTCAACTGCTCATAGGGCTGTGGGTTGTAGCCGGGGCTGCGTCGTATCCACTCCACTCGGTATGCCACAGAGTGTCGACGCCCCATCGCCTCCCGTCGTTCGCCCACCTCGACCGCCTTGATGGAGCCGTAGACGAAGCCGTCCGGCTCCACCACGTCCGGTCAGCTGTGCTCGTTGTCGTGGAGGTACGACTCCTGCGCGCCCCGCACGTCCACGGTGCTGGACGGCGGTCGGGCGAGGGTGAAGTCGAAGTCGGCCACCTGCATCAAGAGGCCGGCCAGGACCGTGCCGTCACCGCCGGGTGCTGCGTTCAGGACGGCTCCTTCGAAGGTCAGGTTGTTCGAGACCCGGACACCCCGCAGCCTCACAGTCCCATCCGCGGTGAAGGGGGGCGCGAAAGGTCCTACCGGCGGCCGGCAAGGACGAATCAGCCGTTGGCGAGCGCCTTCACCCGGTCCAGCGCCCCGTTGAACCTGTCGTGGTCGCCGACGGTCGGGCCGGACGAGGTGTACTGCCACATGGTGTAGTAACCCCAGCCGGCCGGCAGCGTGCCGGCGGTCGAGGCGTAGCGGGCGATCCACAGGGGATTCTTGCTGGCGAAGCCGCCGTAGTTGCCGGTGCACTGGGTCCACCAGCTGGTGGCCGTGTAGATCACGGCTTCCCGGCCCGTGCGGGCCTTGTAGGTCTTGAGGAAGTCGGCGATCCAGCTGACCATCGAGCTCGCCGACTTGCCGTAGCAGGTGGCGCCGTAGGGGTTCCACTCGATGTCGAGGACGCCCGGCAGGGTCTTGCTGTTGCGGGACCAGCTGCCGCCGTGGTCGACGAAGTAATTGGCCTGCGTGGCACCGCTGCTGGTGTCCGGGGTGGCGAAGTGGTACGCGCCGCGGATCATGCCGACGTTGTACGAGCCGTTGTACTGCTGCTTGAAGGAGGAGTTCGTGTAGTACGTCCCCTCGGTGGCCTTCGTGTACGCCCACTTCACGCCGCTGTTCCACAGCGTCGACCAGGCGACGTTGCCCTCGTAGGAGCTGACGTCGACGCCTTCGGTCTTGGTGGCCTTCCTGGTGGCGGGCGTGCCGCTGCGGCCGTCGTGCGCCAGGACACCCATGCCCATGTAGGCGGAGCCACGGGCGGGGGTGGTGTCGGCCGAGGAGGGTGCGGTGCAGAGGACCGAGAACGCTGCGAGCAGGGCTCCCGTGACGGTCAGCCGACCTACGCGGGCCGTTCCGGATCTGTGCACGGGCATGACGTGCCTCCGATAATTGGGTGGTGCTCGGTGGGGGGAAATGCGCGCATGCCCCACGGTCGCACGGAGGGAGAGCGGATCAAGGTCGACCCGCCGGGAGCGTGATGACGTGAACATGTGTCATCCCCGTGCAGTGGAAGGAGACGATGCCGCCACTCCACAGCAGCGACGCCTGACGACGTCGTGCGAATGCGGCACGGCCCATCTTTCGCACGCGTCCCTGGCTTCGTTCACTTCAAGCAGCAGCGTTTCTCGAATGACGCCACTGCCTGAACTTGGTGACGGACAGGCTGTTCTCCGGCCACGAGCCCTCGACGAGGGGGGCCAGGCACGACGAGACCCGTGCTGTACGTCGTTCTCCTGGGCGTCCGCGAGCGTGGTGTGACGATGCATTGCATGGGGTGAGACCGGGATCTTCCCCGCATCTCCGGGGCTGTCGTGATCGTTGCGACACGTTGCAGATGAGATCGGAGGAGACCCTTGCGGGCCTTTCCTGTGAGGCTGCCGTCCGGCGTTCGGTACTGGACGGTGGTGGACGAGGACTTCGTGGTGGTGCCGGAGGCGGACGTGTTCTTGCGGCACATGCGGTTCGGCCGAGACCAGGCGGAGCTGACGACGCGTACGTACGCCGGGCATGTCGCCCTGTACCTGTGCTGGTGCGAGCGGACCGGCCGCGATTGGCGGGTGACGGCGGAGGACCTTGGGCTGTTCCTGGTCTGGTTGAAGTTCGGCTCAAAGGAGGCGACCGGCGTCGACCAGCCGTCGGGGTGGGGGTTGGTGCTGCCGGGACCGGGTGCGGAGGCCGTCCGGCAGCCGGCCCGGATCGAGAACGTCCTGACTGGGGTGCGGCAGTTCCTGCTGCACGGCATCAGCGTGAAGGCCGTGCCCGCGCGCGCGATGTCCCAGCTCTACGAGGTGGCCGGGGACTGGGAGTTGCCGCCCGAGGCCCGCGGCGTGGAGGCGACGGGGTACCGGATGCGGCCGCGTCACCGGGTGAAGGTCCCGCGCAGGAAGGGCGAGCGGGCTTCGGACCGGGAGATCGTGGAGCTGTTCCTGGCGGCGCGCAACGCCCGCGACCGGTTCATCGTGCCTCCGCGTGATCACCGCGGTTGACGCCGTCCTGGACCGCTACCGAGACCACCTTCCCGTCTCCCTGCGCCAGCTCTACTACGTGCTCCTCAGCGACGGCGTGCTCGCCAAGACCGAGCGCGACTACAAGCGAATGTGCGAGTACGTCGGCATGGCCCGCCGCTCGGGCCGCATTCCCTGGGACGCGATCCGCGACGACACCCAGATCGCCGTGGAGGCGCCGCCCTCGTTCGCCGGGCCCGCCGCCCGAGTCCTCACGGACAAACGCGGATGATCGTCTTCCCCTGGCGTCGCTCGGTCGGGTTGAGGGCGGCGACGGCATCGTCGAGGGTCGCGACGTAGCCGATGTTCGTGCGCAATCGTCCGTCCCGCACCCGCTGGACGATCTCACCCAGTTGGGCACGATCGGACTCGACAACGAAGTCGATCGCCAGGCCGTGGGCGGGCCGCGCCTCAGGCGCCCCAACGACGGTTACCAGTGTTCCTCCAGCCCGGATCAGGCCTGCGGATCGCTTCTGGATGTCGCCGCCGATGACGTCGAAGACCAGGTCGACTTTGCCGACGTCTTTCAGGGTGTCGTCGTCGAGGTCGACGAACTCCATTGCGCCGAAGCCGAGTGCCTTCTGACGGTCAGCGGCACGTCCGGTGCCGATGACGTAGGCGCCGGCCTCTCGTGCGAGTTGCGTCACCATCGTCCCGACTGCGCCGGCCGCGCCGTGCGCGAGGACGCTCTGCCCCGCCTGGAGGTGGCCGTGCTGGAAGAGTCCCTGCCACGCGGTGAGGCCTGAGATCGGAAGGCTGGCGCCCACGGTGAAGTCGACGTCGCCCGGCAGTGGCGCGAGGTTGCGTGCCTCGACGGCCGCGTACTCGGCGAGGGTGCCGTCGCGATGCCAGTCGGTGAGGCCGAACACGCGCTGTCCCACCGAGAGACCCGTCGTGCCGTAGCCGAGGGCGGTGACCACTCCGGCCAGCTCATGTCCTGGGATCGACGGTGTTCGGTCGCGGTCAAGGCGATCGGTCCAGGTCGAGGGCCACGCCATCTCGGTCGGGACGAATCCCGACGCATGAATCTGAACGACGACATCGTTTATGGCCGGCTCCGGCTCGGGCCGCTCCGTCAGCGTCATCCCGGCCGTTCCTGCGGCCTGGTCCGTCACCGCGATCGCTTTCATTTGGACACCTCTCTGTATCAGTCCTCGCCCGCACGGCGCCTACGGTTCATGAGTGTTAGTGGTGTCAGACCTCGGCGTCTTACCCCGCTGATCGGCACAGGTGTGGAGCGAGGACATCGTTGTCAAGCGCCGCTTCGAACCGGCTCACCGCTGCCCCGGCACAGGTCCACCACTGCCGCATCTGCTCCGCCCATCGCGGAAGAGTCGGTGATCGCGTTGTTCGTGTCGGTTGGAGGGGGCAACTGTCATCCGGTTCCGGTCGATGCTGGTCCAGTCGCGTGTGCACACTGGCATGGTCACTGCTCCTCGGCTTGATCGCACGGCGTGCTCCTGCCGCTTCGGAAGCCGCCGGTCCGCCATGCTGAGGGCCGAGCCGGTGGTATTCGGGCCAGTGGCCTCCGGCTCAACCGTCTCTCGCCTGGTCAGCACGCTTGCCATGAGTGGGAAGCGCGCGCTGACCGCGATCCGCCAGGCCCGAGCCCACGTCCGTGAACATGTCTGGGCCCTGGCCGGGAGAGTCATGATGTATGGCGCGTCGGGTGGAGGGATGAGCTTCGTGGAGATCGGCCATGCGGGAATCGCGGAAATTGAATACTCGTATTTCAGCATCGGCGAGATGCAGGACCCCGGTTTCGAGCCGGTAGAGACGCAGGGGGATTTCTCCACCCCCGAGCCCGTCATTGTGGTACCGGGCCAGATCATCGTGGTCTCGCGCGTTCAGACGCACCGGGCACCCGTCGTGCTGGCGGTCGCAGCAGAAGGCGAGGAGCCGGTGCCAGGCGATGGCTGGCAGATGGTGGCTACCAAGTCCTATGCACCCGTTTATGCCAGGGCCCCGGCGTTTGCCTCGGATGTCCCGGTTGATCATGTGATGCCGTAGAGGGCATGGACGCGGTGCCGTTCGGTGTGGGCTCGGCGTCCGGCGGCGGTGTTGACGTACCCGGCGAGCTTGAGCGTGCTGCGGATCAGGTCGCGGACGGCGGCGAGCACGGCGGGCGTATTGCGAGTCCTGACCTGGGACTTGTCCTCGCCGAAGACGACATCACGCACCCAGTGCACGGTGTTCTCCACGGTCCAGTGCCCGCGAGCCCAGGCGGCGATCTCGGCCGCGTCGGCCTGCTCGGCGGGCAGGTCGGTGATGGCGTAGACGGTCTCGCTGGACCACTTCTTCGCCCCGTACAGGCGGCGTCTGCGCTGGATGCGCAGGACCTGACGGGCGTGCGGGAAGAGCAGGCCGTCCACGGTGACGACCTGCACGCGACGCTGTTCGTTGCGGCCGTGGCCACGGGTGTCGTCACGGTGGATCACGGGGACCTCTTTCCAGGGCAGCCGGTGGAGTTGGCGGGCCTGACCGCGCTGGTTGTTCTTGATCGTGAGGAGGTAGTGGGCGCCGCGTTCGTGCAGGTAGGCGGCGTGGGCGTGCTGAGCGTGGAGGGCATCGGCGGTGATGACCGCCCCGGCAAGGTCGGCGTTGTCGATCTGGTCGAGCAGGGGCTGGAACTCGGGGATTTCGTTCGTCTTCGCGCCGATCTCACGCGAGGCGAGGGTGATGCCGTCGCTGTGGCGGACCGCGGAGAGCACGAAGACCCGGCTGCCGTCAGGGCGCCTGGCGCCACGCAGGCACTTGCCGTCCACCGCGATCGCCTGGCGCCTTCGGCGCGGCGGATCTGCCCGGGCGGCAGCCCGGTGAGCCCGGCGCTGTTCGCGCTCTGGGCCGCCGTCGGGCATCACCGGTGTGGGAGTTGCGGACTTGTCGGGGAGCAAGGATGTCAGGTAGGCGTACCCGGCCGCGCTGAGCTCGGCTGGATCGAGGCGGCCCAACACGCTGCGCAAGGTCTTCTCGCTCGGCACCCGGTAGCGGCCCAGGAGTGGGTGGTAGGGCAGGCCGAAGGCGGCCAGTTCCTCGGGGGTTGCGCGCCGGCACCACTCCGCTGCCGCGGTGAGCGAGTCGTGGCCCGCGGGAGTCATCGCGCAGACCACCAGGGCCAACAGGGAGGAAAGCCGGTAGCGCACCCCGCTGGTTCCGCGCGGATCAGTGAGCGATTCGAACCCGGCGACCAGGCTGCGGACTTGATCCCGCGCGGCACCCTCACGCAGGGCTTCCAGACGGGGTGCGGGACACACGGGAGCAGTGATGGGGGATGATGGCGGGACGAACACGGCACCTTCGTGGATCTTGAAGCGTAGAGAACTCCATGATCCACAGGAGCCGTGTTCGCCTGCTTCTGGGGTTCGCTGCCAACATCAACCGACCCAAGTTCGGACGAGTCAGGCAAACGCCGGGGCCCTGGTTTATGCAGGTCGGATGTTCGCGTGCGACACCATGAACGGCCCCGCCTCACCTGCGCCCGAACCGGTTGAGGTGTTCGGTCAGCGCATCAAGCCGGGTGAGCCGGCCATTGATCTGGACTCATCGCGTGTGTACCGCGTCCGGGTCTGGGCGCGTGGGCGAGAAGACTCGCGGGAGCGGCACGAGGAGGCAATGGAGCGGGAAGAGTGGGGCGCGAGTAAGGGTTTCGAAGCGTATGCGGTCGCTTTCACGCCTCAGCGGAAGCAGGAGCCGCCGGTGCCTCGTAATGAGGACAGGCTGAGGGAGCGGTTCGCCAGGCAGCGGGCTGAGGAGGACGAGATCGCCCGTCTACTCGCCGGCCAGTAGTTAACCTCGCGCTTTCTTGAGGTGGGCTGTCCAATGGCTCATCAAGTAAGAAGCCGTTGTCCTACCGGATGTGATCACTGAGTTTCCGCTGTTCAGGCATGGTTCCGGTGTCGTCGTGGGAGCGTTCGGGCGATCAGTTCGTCCTCGACGATGCGGAGGTGGCCGGTGGCGTCGGTGATGGGTTTGCTGGAAGAGCGGGAGGCCGCTGCCCGGGTGCGGGCGGAGGAGCTTCAGACGGAGGCGGACCGGATCCTGTCCGAACTCGCCGTGGCCGAGGCGGTGTTGGAACGCCGGGCGATCGCTCGGGTGGAGCTGGCCGAGGCCCGGGCCGCCCCCGGTGCTGCGGCGGATACGGGCGTGCAGGAGGCGCCGGAGCCGGTGCCGGCGGCCAAAGCGGTGAGGGTCCCGGTCGCGGGGTCGATCGTGCCGCACTACGGGGAGGGGATGACAGTCGAGGCGCTCGCGCCGGATTACCGGCGGATCGTGGATCTGGTGGAGTCCGGCCTGGAAGGCGGTGAGGGGGTTTCGGCGAGGGAGATCGCGTCCGGGCTGGGGCTGGAGTTGGTGCCGGCGAAGATCGAGGGGGTGCGGTCCAAGACGAGGCGCCTGGCCGAACGGGGCTGGCTGGCCGTGTCGCCGTCCGGACGGTTCACGCCGCGGCAGCCCACCGTGCCTGTTCCTGCCGCCGCCGGGAAGCCGGGCGGGCGAGGCGACGGCTCATGAGCATGGCCTGCGAGAAGTAGATGAACGCCTCGCTGCTGGCGGGCAGTGTCTCGAAGTCCCGCACCAGGCGGCGCGAGCGCATCAGCCACCCCAGCGTGCGCTCTACTACCCACCTTCTCGGGAGTACCACGAACCCCTTCATGTCATCGCTGCGTTTGACGATCTGCAGCGTGAGCTGGAGTTTCTCCTTCGCCCAGGTGACCAGGCGGCCGGTGTAGCCGCCGTCGGCCCACACCAGCGTGATCTTGTGGAACCGTGCTCGCAGGCGGGGCAGCATGACGCGGGCGGCCTGGCGGTCGGTGACGTCGGCGGCACACACCAGCACCATCAGCAGCAGGCCCAGGCAGTCCGTGATGACGTGCCGGCACCTTCCGTTGATTTTCTTGCCGCCGTCATAGCCGCGTGAAGCGGCGGCCACCGAGGCGGCGCCCTTGACCGACTGCGAGTCGATGACCGCCGCGGTTGGCTCCTGATCCCGGTCTTCGGCCTCGCGGGCCCGGCCGCGCAGCCGGTCGTGGAACTCCTTGACCAGGCCGTGCTCCCGCCACCTGCGGAAGAAGGCTTACACCCGGTCCCAGGCAGGGAAGTCGGCGGGCATGGAGCGCCACTTGATGCCGTTGTCGGTGACGTACCGGATCGCATCCAGCATCACACGGTGGCAGTAGCCCTCCGGCTGCCCGCCCCGGCCCTCCAGCCAGGCCGGCACCGGCATCGCGTCCCGCACCACTGCCCACTCCGCGTCCGTCATGTCCGACGGATACACCGGCACCCGCTCCGGGCGATCGGCCGCGTTCCCGAACCTGTGCACGAGGCAGTCGCACGACGACACGCGGGAGTTGGACGAGACGGGGACCGTCACCCAAGACTGGAACAACAGGGCCTCCTGGCGCTCGAGTGGTCGCAAACCCGAGCTACAAGGGGCCCTGTACTCATGCATCCACCCGGCCGAGATCACCCGGCCAAGGACCGTGTTCGATCAGAACCTTCCTCATGATCGATAGAGATACGGCTTCTGATTCAAACCATTCCGCCTTTCCCTGTGACGCGCCTGTGACAGTCGGCGGACACGGTCATGACGTCCGGCGAGCAATCTGAAGAAACAAGGGCAAATCGCCCTAAACGGCCAGATCCCTCGCCGGAGGACAGCACCATGAGCGTCACCCTCGCCATTCCGCACATCGAAGCCCCCGCCCCTGCGCTGGCTCCGCGCGAGCGCGAGACGCTCCGGCACATCGCCGCTGGCCGCACCTACCTCCAGACCGCCCGCCACATGGGCCTCTCCACCCACACTGTGGACGCCTACCTGCGCCGTATCCGGGCCAAGCTCAACATCACCACCACCGCCGAACTGACCCGCGTGGCCATCGCCCTGGGCCTGTGACCCAGGGGGCCGCGACCGGCTCCCCGTCGACCCGCGCACGCCGGCGGCGGTGGGGGTGCTGGCGCAGTCCGCGGACCGGACGCCGGACGTCGCCGCCGCTTTGCGGTCAGCTTAGCTTAGGGTCCTGTTCGTCATCAGGAAAGCTGCACTCCTCAGGTGAAGAAGCCCGCGTTTGCGTGTCCGAGGCGACGGCCGCCACGTCGTCTCGCAGGCCGGTTCGGTCTTGCTCGTCGAAACAGTCCGCAAGAGTGAGCTTTACCAGGCAATATCCGCCGCGCTCGCGCCGTGGCGGAAGCCGCGGGCCGTCCACGATCCCGGCAAGATTCTCCTGGACCTTGCGCTGGCGGTCGCCCTCGGCGGGGACTGCCTTGCGGACGTCGCAATGCTGCGGTCCGAGCCGGCCGTCTTCGGTCCGGTCGCCTCCGACCCGACCGTCTCGCGCCTGATCGACACCCTCGCGGCCTCCGGCGACAAGGCGCTACAGGCCATGCACCGAGCCTGGGCCGAAGTCCGCTCCCATGTCTGGTCGTTGGCCGGACACAACGCCCCCGACCAGAGCCGTGAGGTGACGGTCGATCTCGCCGGCGTCCTGGTCCTCGCGCACTCCGACAAGCAGGACGCGACAGCGACCTGGAAGAAGACCTACGGCCACCACCCGCTCATGGGCTTCGTCGACCACGGCCCGGGCGGCACCGGAGAACCCGCCGCAGCCCTGCTCAGGCCCGGGAACGCTGGATCCAACACCGCCGCCGACCACATCACCGCCACCCGCCTGGCCTTGGCCCGACTGCCCCGGAAATGCCCGCGAGGACGACAGACGCTGATCCGCACGGACTCCGCCGGCGGCACCCACGAGTTCGTGTCCTGGCTCGCTCGGCGGCGGGGCCGATGGCTGTCGCATTCCGTCGGAATGACGATCACCGAGGCGATCCACCAGCACGCACTGAAGATTCCCGAGCCGGCCTGGACTCCGGCCGTCGAGACGGACGCCGAGGTAAGGGACGGTGCCTGGGTCGCCGAGCTCACCGGCGACGTGCTGGAAAACTGGCCGCCGGGCATGCGGTTGATCATCCGCAGAGAACGACCGCATCCCGGGGCCCAGTTGAGGTTCACCCGCGCCGACGGCATGCGTCTCACATGCTTCGCAACCCACACCACCAGTCGGCCGATCACCGAGCTCGAACTCCGTCACCGGCTACGAGCCCGCACGGAAGACCGCATCCGGGCCGCTCGGGCCACCGGCCTGCGCAACCTTCCCCTCCACGACATGGCCCAGAACAAGGTCTGGCTGGAGATCGTCCAGATAGCCCTCGACCTGCTCGCCTGGATGCCCATGCTCGCCCTGACGGGCAAGGCCCGGCTCTGGGAACCCCGCCGCCTGCGGTTCCGCCTGATCACCGCAGCTGCCCAACTCGTCACCACCGGCCGCCGGCGGATCCTCCGTCTCGCCCACCACTGGCCCTGGACACGAGAAATCACCGCAGCCCCGGCCCGGCTCGCCCTCCTCCCCAACCCCGGCTGACCCGCAACTTTCCCGTCCCTACGAACAGCACCATCACAGCCCGGAGAGTGGAACCCGGCGCCCACTCGACGCGACACTCGGGCGACCAGCCTGCCCGCGACCAGTCACGGAATGCGAAACGGGCCGCCCACTCCGCCGGCAGCCCGGCGAGAAAGATCGAGGCCCATCGGCGGCCCGTGGCGCTGGCCGAGGCCTTCCCGGGATCGGTCGGGGGCACGGCCGTGCTGGGCGAGGGCGACACAGGGGCCAACGATGGGACCGGGTCTGCGGGCATTCCTCAGCGCGTGCCTGTCGTCGCAGTGCTGTAGGCGTACAGGGCGACGACGCCGACCAAACAGGCGAGGATCGTCCAGGAGGTGAAGCTCATCCGTTTCCCTTTCCGCCCGGGCCGTTTCGGCTTCTCGGACTGCTCGGTCCGGCCGGGAGCCGCCGGGGCGGGCGGTGCGGCGTCGGCGGCGGTCTCGGCGAGCAGGCGGCGGCAGGCCGTGGCGAGCTCGCCGGTGCCAGCCATCCAGCCGATCACCCGCGTGCACCAGGCACACGGCGACTCGAGTTCAAAAGCTTGGTGGTCTTGTAAGGTCAGGCCGCCACCTGTGACACGCAGGACCTGGAACGCGCTGAACACAGTGGCCCCTGAGCGGGTCACGCCGCCGGCAGTCCGGGGGAGGTACGCGGGCGGCACCAAGACAGGGGCGGGCCCGTTCATCCCCCGTGGCGGGCCCGCCCCCCTGTTCACCTCGCAGCGATTCGAGCGGAGTTCACGTGTAGCGCTATGCCATGCCCGTGACTTTTGCGACTGTGACGTTCTCCTCCGCGTGAGCGGCCGGCAACACCTTGGCCCTCCCCTCCCCCGCTCAACGAAAGACCCCCACTTCGTGACCGTCTCCTTACCTGAGGTCCAGCCAGCCGGCCGGCATGCTGCCCTCCCCTCGGGCAGCCTGTTCCGGCGGGTCTACGCACCCCGCGCGTGCGACGCACTCGCCTACTCCATGGCGACCTATGCCATGCCGCTCGTCGTGCTGGCCACCACCGGCTCCGCCTCCCTGACGGGCCTGGCCTTCGCACTGGAATGGATACCCCGGGTGGCCGCGTTCGGCTTCGCCGGCACCCTGGTGGACCGCAGCGGCGCGGCGATCGTCTGCTTCATCGCCTCACTGACCCGCGCCCTGCTGGTGGCGGGCGCCGGTGTGGCGCTTCACCTGGTGCCGCCGGGCGCGGCCGAGACCGTCACCGTCATGGCACTGGCTGCGGTGACCGGGGCGTTGACACAGTTCAGCTTCATCGCCAACGAAGCGGTCGGCGCCGTCGTGAGCCGGCAATCCCAAGGGCAGTCCCACAAAGTGCAGTCGGTGCTGATCGGCATCGACCAGACGGCCACCCTCATAGGCCCCGCGCTGGGCGGCGTCCTGCTGCTCACCGGCCCGACGCGCATGCTCGTGTGCTTGAGCGTGCTGTCCTTCGCCTCCGGCGCACTCGCCCTGCAGACCCCGCCCACTCCCCTGCGCGCCGCCCGCCGTGGCGGACCGGCGCCGGGCGGTGGCCTGCGGGATGGATGGCAGACCCTGCGCTCCCTGCCGTCCCTGCGCCGGCTGGCGGCCGGACTGGCCTGCTCCAACCTCATGCTCGGGCTGCTGCAATCGGCCAGCCCCATCCTCGTGGAGGACCGCTTCGGCCACTCCCCGGCCGCCGCCGGCGCACTCTGGTCCATCGCCGCGGCCGCCACCCTGGTCGCGGTCGCCTGCTGCCGCGCCGGCCTTGACCGGCTCGGCCTGTGGGGGGTCGGCGTCATCAGCGCAACCATCGCGGCCGCCGCCTGCCTCGCCGTGCCCCAGGCCCCCTCCTACACCGGCTACGTCACCCTCATAGCCCTCTTCATGGCCGCCGACGGAGGACTCGCCATCGTCCTGCGCACCCTCCCCTCGCAGGTCATCCCACCCGCGGCCTTCGGCACGACCCTCTCCCTGACCATCCTGCTCCTGCTCCTGCCCTTCCCCCTCGCAGGCATCCTGCTCGCCCTCACCCCGCCGCCCTACCTGAACAGCCTCATCGGAGCATGCGCCCTGCTGCAGGCACTCACCCTGCTCGTCACCTTCCTACAACTACGCAACGACCCAGCCCTCCGAGCCAGAACATCGCCACCCCGCCACGAGGCCTGACCCGTCCATTCAGCCATCGAAGCGCCAGTTCGACGACAAGCACGCCGGTCCATTCCGGCCCGTATAGCGGGCCGCCCAGGACCCCGGCAGCACCGTCGTCTGGAGCGAAGCCCAAGCGTCAAGCCGTCCTCACCCTTCACCTGAAGACCCGCCGGGGTCGGGCCGCCTGCGCGGGTGGCTACCCGATCCAGATGATGTCCAGGACGGACAGGTGCCGGGTGAGCCGGTTGATCACGTAGACGACGGACAGCTGCCCTATGGAGGCGGCGCGGACGTCCTCGCCCTCTGGGTCGCCGGTGTTCCACTGGGGCCAGCCCCACGGGGAGCGCAGTGCGATGTCCAGGACGTCGCGGACCGTCTCCTTCGCGTGCTCGGGGAGCGGGGTGAGCGTCTTCGCGGCCTGCGGGGACAGGCGCACCGCCCAGGCTTCACCGGTCACCGGCGGGCACCGAGGACGTCGGGCAGGTCCACGAAGCCGCACTCGTCGCGGCGGGAGTCCATGTAGGCGTCGACGGCCGGAGCCGCGGCGAAGCGGACCTGCCAGGTGCGGACGACGTCGTGCAGGGGCGTGAGGCTGTAGGTGTGGCGGGAGTCCTCCAGAGCCTTGGCCCAGTCCCGCTCGAAGGCCGGCACCCACGTGTCGGCGCGGCGGTCCTCGCGCAGGTGGGCGGCGGCCGGGGCCGGCGGGGCGGGGGCCTCCTCGGGCTGCGCGCTCATCAGCACCTCCTGGCGGGTCGTATCGCCACCGTACGCGCGGTGCGGGGCGGCGGGAGCGGCCATGCCTGTTTTCCTTCCCCGTGCGAGCGCCGGTCGACGCCTGGGCGAGTTGGTCAGGGCTGGTCCGGGGCGATGATGTGCCCGAAACCGAGGGCGTGCGACCTGGCGCGATAGCCGAAGGCGTTGAGGATGCCGCCGAGCGCGAGGTGCATCGCCGCGCGGGTGGTCTCGTACCTGCAGACCACGTCCTCGCCCTGGCGGCCGGCCACTCCGGCGGACTAGTAGAGCCGGAAAAGCAAGAGAACAACGTCCCTTCCCTCACTCCTCGCACCACAGCCGAAAAATGACCGTCAGGAGACCGGGGCCCCTGCTACGGTGATCGGCATGAAGCGCGCTGCCATGACGACGACGCCGGAGAGTGTCCCGGCGCGCTGACAGACGACCTGATCCGAAGCCCCGGGGCAAGTGCCCCGGGGCTTCGCCGTAGGCCCGGTCACTTGCTCCGCAAACAGCAAGGAGACCGCGATGACCACCGTGCACGACCACCGCAAACTCGGCCGGGAACTGAACCTGTTCGACACCGACCCGCTGATCGGCGCCGGACTGCCCTACTGGCTGCCCGACGGCGCGGCCGTGAGGCACACCCTGGAGGAGTACATTCGTTCCGCTGAGCGGCGAGCGGGCTACCAGCACGTGTACTCGCCCGTGATCGGCAAGCGGGAGCTGTACGAGATCTCCGGGCACTGGTGGCACTACAGCGACGACATGTTCCCCCCGATGGACATCGGCGGCGAGCAAGTCGTTCTGCGGCCGAGCCTGTGTCCTCACCATGCGGTCATCTACCGTTCCCGCTCCCACAGCTACCGCGAACTGCCCCTGCGTATGGCCGAACTCGGTGGTATGTACCGCTCCGAACTCTCCGGTGTGCTCGGCGGACTGACCCGCGTCCGGGCCATCCAGCTCAACGACGCGCACATCTTCTGCACTCTGGACCAGGTTGCCGAGGAGGCGCAGGCGGCGCTGGAGATGATCCGCCGCGCATATGAGGCGCTCGGCATCAACGCGACCCGCTACCGGCTTTCCCTCCCGGGCCCCGGAGGCAAGTACGTCGCCGCACCCGAGGAGTGGCGACGGTCCACCGCCCTGCTGACCAACGTCCTCGACCGCTCCGGCCTGCCTTACGAGGCGGCCCAGGGAGAGGCCGCGTTCTACGGCCCCAAGATCGACGTCCAGGTCACCGACGGCGCCGGCCGGGAGTCCACTCTCTCCACCGTCCAGGTCGACTTCCACCAGCCCGAGCAGTTCGACCTGCGCTACATCGGCGCGGACGGCGCCAAACACCGCCCGGTCATGGTCCACCGCAGCATCATCGGCAGTGTGGAGCGAGCCGTCGCTCATCTCATCGAGCAGCACGGCGGTGCCTTCCCCGCTTGGCTCGCCCCCACTCAACTTGCGATCCTCCCGGTCTCCGACACCGAACTGCCGAACGCCGAAGCGCTCACCGAACGATGCACCAACCTCGGGCTGCGTGCTGAAATCGCCGGTCCGGAACGCGGCAGTCTGGGCGCCCGCATCCGAGAGGCCCGCCTGGTTCCCTACCAAGCCGTCATCGGCGCCAAGGAAGCCGCTGACAACCTCGTCGCACTACGTCTGCGTGACGGGCGACGACTCGGCCCGCAGCCGGTCAGCGACGTGCTGACCCACATCAGCCCCCTCATCGATGCCCACAGCACCGAACTGTGGGACAGGGCGCCCCGTTCGTAGCAGACGAAGCCAATCTCGACGTCCCCAAGGCAGAGGGAGGAATCTCGCCCTCCCTCTGCCACGTGGAGGACATATCCATCACGCAACCAACCTGGTCAAGCCGGTAAACGCCGCTTCAGCTGGCCATAAATCAGGGCTGGGGCCTGTTCTCGATCGTCTTGGCTCCGGTCAGGATGGCCGTTGTCCACGGCTGCCTGATGCTGATGCCGCGGATCCAGTCGCCCGCCGGCAAAAGCGTCGCGGTGGTCATGCCGCTCGCCCCCACACGGCCGTGCCCGGCCTGCCCTCCCGGCGTCCGTTGAGGGACGGGACCGTGGTGTGCGCGGCGGTGGCGGCGACCGCGCGGCCGGAGTGCTTGCCGTCGTGCAGGGCGGCGTCGGCAGCCCTCTGCAGCGCGGGCAGGTCGCGGGTGCCGAGGACGTCGGGGGTCGCGGCGCCGACCAAGGCGGCGACGTCGTCGGTACGGCCGTCGTCCAGGGTGACCGGGGTGTGCAGCATCCGGACCAACTGCTCCAGGCGCTGCTCGGTGCGGTCGGCGGGCAGGTCCAGGACCACGGCGAACTCATCGCCTCCGAGCCTGCCGACGGCGGCGCGCGGGCCGTCCCAGGCGGTGAGCCGGGCGCCGAATGCGGCGAGGTCGGTGTCCCCAGCCGGGTGGCCCATGGTGTCGTTGTGCTGGAGCAGCCCGCCCTCGCCGGTCAACTACAGGCCCCCGGCCTGGGCCCGGCTCACCAACCAGTCGATCAGCTGGTCGTCCACGGCCTTCGCCGACACAGCCGCTGCCGACTCGACAGCCTCGTGCTCGGCCACATTCTCACCGGTTCATCGATGCATCTTCCATGATCGGGAGTTACACCGAACGATTGGCTCTGTCCCGTAATCGGTGGTGACGCTGTGTAGTGATCACTGGAGGAGGATGCGGTGGCGGAGTAGGGGGAACCCGGCTCGGCCATGCATCTGCCTCATGATCCGTTTGGTTCGTGTGTTGACGCCCTCGGTGCGGCCGTTGTGGTACGGGAGGGTGAGGCCGGCGTCGACGGCGGCGCGGTCGAGCTCGAGGCCGTTCGCGAAGGAGTGCAGGTGGGGCAGGTCGGCGGTGCGAACCGTAGTGATCCAGTCGGTGAGCTTGGCGTCGTTGCCCTCCGCCGGGGCCAGTAGCTGGGCGAACTTGCCGGCGAGGGAGGCCAGTTCGTTCATCTCGGGGCAGGTTCCGGTGAGTTCTCGCAGTAGCGCGGTGTCCTTGTCACGCAGGTTCTCCGGGCGTGTGAGCAGGAGACGGGCGAAGCGCTGCGGGGTGGTGACCGGCTTGTCGCCCTCGGCGCGGCCCTGGGTGATGTAGCGGTGGAGCAGGTTGAGGCTGCCGGTGTAGCCCAACTCCCTGATCTCCCGGAAGAGCTGGAGGACGGGGACGGCCGGGTCCGCGGCGCGGCGGGTGCGCAGGTGGTCGCGGTAGGGGTCGACGAGCGTGGGCTTGTAGCGGGGTGCGCGGCGGTCCCCGGTGGGCTCCTTCATGCGGGAGTACCGCTTGACGGTGTTCAGGGCGACGTCGAGGCGGCGGGCGCATTCGAGCAGGCCGACGCCTTGGTCGAGCAGGTCGTGGACGCGCTGCCACCGCTCGCGGGTGGTCTGTTCGCGTACACCTCCGGGCCGGGCGGGGTTCACGGCGGTTGCCCAGCAGGCCGCGTGGGAGCGGACTTCGGCCAGGACCTTGCCGCACAGGTTGGACCAGAGGTGCCACCGGTCGCTGACCTGCACCGCTTCGGGCAGAGCCTGGCGGATCGCCTCAGCGTAGGTGGCGGAGCCGTCTCGGCACACGTACTCGACCCCGGGATGCTCGCGCAGCCAGGTGACCAGGGTCGGGGCGGTGCGGTCGGGCAGGACGTCGATCCGCTCGCCGGTCTCGGCGTCGATGATCACGGTGGCGTAGCGGTGCCGGCGCTTGAGGGCGAAGTCGTCGACGCCGATCACCCGCGGCACACATGGCGGTGGTGTCCGCAGGCGCGTGAGCAGGCGCAGAGCCGTCGAACGAGAGATGCCGCAGCCCCAGGCGCGGGACAGGCGGGCACCCGCTCGGCCCGCTAACTCCTTGACTACGAAGCCGAGTTGGCGGGCCAAGCGTGGGGTGCGGCGCTGGTAGCGCTCCACCAGGCCTGGCACCTGTTCGCGGAAGGTCTGCCGCGGACATCCCAGCACCGGGCAGACCAGACGCCGAACCCGCAGCGACACCACGACCCGCCGCCCGTCCACCGGCACGTCCACGAGCGTCGGGCCGTGCAGGCCGTGCACCTTGGCCGTCGGTGCCCCGCATGCCGGGCACGGCACCGGATCGTCCCGGGTCCGCGCAGACACCCGGATGACCTCGTCCTCGTCCTGTACACCCTCGACAACGAGGGCTGACAGCCCTGAAAACACCACACTCACAAGCTCGTTGACATCACGCACACCAGAACAACGACGGCCGTCACCCTTCGTCACCACCGATTACGGGACAGAGCCGAACGATTTACAGTCCCGCCCGCAGCGTCACCGCATCACATCCTCACTGTCAGGTGTGACGGTTTGTTCGGCCCAGATGGTCTTGCCGGTGGGGGTATGGCGGGTGCCCCAGCGGTCGGCGAGTTGGGCGACGAGGAGGAGGCCCCGTCCGCCTTCGTCGTAGACGCGGGCGCGGCGCATGTGGGGGGTGGTGCTGCTGGTGTCGGAGACCTCGCAGATGAGGGTGGTGTTGTGGTGGATCATGCGGAGCTGGATGGGGGGTTTGCCGTAGCGGATGGCGTTGGTGACGAGTTCGCTGACGATGAGTTCGGTGATGAAGGCGGTGTGGGTCAGTCCCCACGTGGTGAGCTGGGTGGTGGCGTTTTGGCGGGCGTGGGCGACTGCCGCGGGGTGGGGTTGCAGGTCCCAGGCGGCGACGCGGTCGGCGCTGAGGGCGTGGGTGCGGGCGAGGAGCAGGACGATGTCGTCGTCGGGGCGGTGGGTGAGGGTGGCGGTGAGGACGTGGTCGCAGACGGTGTCGAGGGTGTGGGCGGGGCGGACGAGGGCGGCGAACATGTTGTCGAGGGCTTCGTCGATGTCGTGGTCTCGGGGTTCGAGGAGGCCGTCGGTGTAGAGGGCGAGCAGGCTGCCTTCGGGTAGTTCGGTCTCGGTGGTCTCGAACGGTAGGCCGCCCAGGCCGAGCGGGGGGCCGGCGGGGACGTCGAGAAGGTAGGCGGCGGCGTCGGGAGTGACGACGGCGGGTGGGGGGTGGCCGGCCCGGGCGAGGGTGCAACGGCGGGTGACGGGGTCGTAGACGGCGTAGAGGCAGGTGACGCCGATGCCGCCGGCGCCTTCGGGGGCGCCTTCGGGGGTGGCTTCGTCGGCGGAGAGGCGGATGACGAGGTCGTCGAGGTGGGTGAGCAGTTCGTCGGGCGGCAGGTCGACGTCGGCCAGGGTGCTTACCGCGGTGCGCAGCCGGCCCATGGTGGCGGAGGCGCGGATGCCGTGGCCGACGACGTCGCCGACGACGAGGGCGACGCGTGCGCCTGACAGCGGGATCACGTCGAACCAGTCGCCGCTGACGCCGGTCAGGGGGTCGGCGGGCAGGTAGCGGGAGGCGATCTCGAGAGCGGCCTGCTGGGGCAGGGTCCGCGGGAGCAGGCTGCGCTGCAGGGTCATGGCGGTGGTGCGTTGGCGGGTGTGGCGCCGGGCGTTGTGGATGCTCAGGGCGGCCCGGGCGGTGAGCTCCTCGGCCAGCTGCAGGTCCTGGGGGGTGAAGGGGGCGGGGTTGTGGTGGCGGCTGAAGAGGGCGGCGCCCAGGGTGGTGCCTCGGGCGCGCAGCGGCACCACCATGAGCGAGTGTGTGCCCCACTCGCTCATCCGGGCCGCTCCTGGGTCCTCGCCGGCCCACCGGGCAAGGGTGGGGCCGGTCATCTCGTAGAGCGCCCCGCGGTCCTTTGCCAAGCATTGGGCCACCGGGGACAGCGCCGGGTAGGTGCTGGACTCGCCGACGGCGACCGGGGACTCGGGGCTTCCTTCCAGGACCGAGCGCACGGCGGCGCGGCGCATGGTGACCGACCCGGCCAAAGCGGTGGCGCCCGTCTCCTCACCGCGCGCAGGGAGCAGGTCGAGGGCGGCGAAGTCCGCGAGGCGGGGGACGGCGACGTCGGTGAGTTCCTGGGCTGTACGGGCGACGTCCAGGGTGGTGCCGATACGGGCGCCGGCCTCGTTCAGCAGCATCCGCTCCCTCTCCGCGTGCTCCTCGTGCCCCTGGTACGCGCTCAGGCACACGCCCCGCAGCCGGCCCGTTCCGTCGCGCAGCGCGGTCAGCGACACCAGCCGGCCACTTTCCGGGCCGTCAGCGCATCCGGCATGGGCGGCGGGGAGGAAGGCCTCGGTCCACTGCGGCTCACCGTCCTGGAGCACCCGGCGCATCCGCGCCTGGATCTCCTCGCCCGCGGGGTGCGGCGTGATGTCCACCAGGCGCAGCCCGCGCATCTCGGCCTCGGTGAGCGAGAGGGCGCGCTCCATGCCGGTGTTCGCCGCGATGAGCCGCAGATCCGTGCCGAAGACGGCCAGGATGCAGAGGGACTGGGCGAACGCCCACTCCTTCAGCTCCCTCAGCCCGCCCGGCTCCTCCGCCTGCCCCCGCTCGCCCGGTGTGCCTTGCGGGCGGTTTTCGGGGTGCGGCGGCGGGCTGGTCACGGCGCAGAGAAGGAGCCACTCGGTGGCCGCACCGCCGGTGGGGGTGCGGCGGTGGGCGAGCAGGTGCTGTTCGAGGCGGCGGCCGTCCTGGTGGCGCAGCACCACGGTGCCGTTCCACCGGTCCTTGCCGGCCGCCTGGTGCCCGGCCGCCCGGCGGGCGGCCTCGCCGGTGTCGTCGGCGAGCAGGCGGGTGGCAGGGCGGCCGATGATCTGTGAGGGCTCGTAGCCGAGCAGGCGCCGGGCGCCCTCGCCCCACCCCGTCACGATGCCGTGTTCGTCGACGGTGGCCGTGGCCGTGACGGTGGCGGTGCGGGGCGGCTCGAGCGGGGCGTCCGCCTCGCCCGGCCGTTCACCAGGAGGAGTGGGAAGGTGCTCCATCGGCGCTCATCTCGCCTCGCTCGTTCCGCGACCGCTGTTCCTGGGGGAACCTCCGCGGCCAGGGCCCTACTGACAAGCATGATCCTGCGGGGCGGGAAGCACCAACACGGCGCTCGGCGACGTGCCCGGGCCAGCGGGGGCGCGGACCGCCCGCCGTGGGCGGTCCGCTGTGTGCGGGGCCGGGTGCCGAGAGTGGTTCTGCACGTCACCGATATGGGCAGATAACGGAAATTTCAAGAAATGTGCGACGGCGTGGAACCGACCTGGGCCTGCCCGTGTCCGTTAGGGGCAAATGCCCACATTTAGGCATCCGTGTACTGCTCCGAAGATGTAGGCCGGGACGACCGGACCGATGCGCCGAAGGAAAGCCGCCATGAACCTCGCACCCGCCCTGTACGCCAAAACCCCCACCCCCGCCTCTGCCTTTGCGTGCGGGCCGGCCGCGCTGGCCCCGCGTGAGCGGGAGGCACTGCAGCACATCGCCGCCGGGCTCACCTACGTGCAGACGGCCCGGCGCATGGGGCTCTCGAAACACACCGTCGATGCGTATCTGCGCCGGATCCGAACCAAGCTCGGCATCAGCAACACCGCCGAGCTCACGCGCCTGGCCGTCTCCCTGGGCCTGTGACATCCTCCCCTCCCTGAAGGGAGGGGGATTCCTGGCTCAGGCTGCCTCCGGGAGCAGCGCCCCCAGAGGCCTTGCACCCTCAACACCAGCCAGGATGAGACCAGCCCGGACCAGCATCACGCGGGCGGAGTTCTTGTCCCTGAGGGACACGACTCCGCATGCGGTGCAGGTGTAGGTACGTTCCGAAAGAGGAAGTGCGTGCTTGGTTCTCGCTCCGCACGATGCGCAATCCATAGTGGTATGCGCGGGATGTACGAGGCGGACGTCCCGCCCGTGCTTGCGGCCCATCTCGATCAGGGCCATCTTGGTGGCGCCGATGGTGGCGTCGGCCGCCTTGCGGGCCATGGTGGTCTTGGCGAGGAACTTCGGCCGGAAGTCCTCCACGGCGATGGCGTCGTGGTCGCGGACGACGCGCTTGGCCCACTTGCGGGCGGTGTCCTGCCGCTGCCGTGCAACCTTCTTGGAGACCTGCGCGGCCTGCCGCTGCGCCTTCCTGTAGCCCTTGGACGCGGCCTGCCCCTTGGCGGGCCGGCGGCGGGCCATCATCCGCTGATACCGGGCCAGACGCTGCGCGGCCCGCCTGCCGTGTTCGGCGTGCGGGAGGTCGTGCGCGTCCGATGTGGTGGTGGCGGTCTCCTTGACGCCCCAGTCGATACCGAGAACGGCGCCGGTTTCGGGGATCGGTTGCACCTCGGTGGCCACGACGAACGACGCGTACCAGTGGCCGAGGCTGTCCCGGTACACCCGCACCGACGACGGAGCGGACGGCAGTTCACGCGACCACACCACGGTCACGGCGATGCCGCCCACAAGGTGCAGGCGGCCGTCCTTCAGCCGGAACCCTCGGGTGGTGTAGTTCAGCGTCGGCTCGGCATCACGCTTCCGCTTGTGCCGGGGCATGCCTGCGCGCTGCCTCACCGGCAGACGGTGCTCAATGTCCTTCAGCGCTCTGGAGCGGGACTTGGCGAAATCCCGGATCATCTGCTGCTGCGGGACGCTCGCGCCGTCCCGCAGCCACGGCAGCTTGCTGCGGGCTTCGGTCGGCATCTTGCGACCAGGAGCCACTCACGCCCCAATACCAGCAACGACAATCCCTACAGCGAGAGTCACTTCAAAACCGGGTCCACTTGTCGCTGAAGGTGTCCTTGCTGATCTCGCAGGAGGCGATGGTGTAGCCGCCCGACGCGGTGGACTGCGAGATGACCCTGCCATTGACCTTCAACTGGCAGGTGACATGGCCGCCCCCCTGAAGCTGCGCGGTGATCGCGTAGTGTTGCGAGTTCTCGAGCGGCCTGGTCACGCTCATCGGCACCTTGCCCTGGGTGGAGGACCCGGCCGGGCCGTACTGCACGTCGGCGCCGCTGGTGCCGGTGACGACGTAAGTGACGGTCTGCGGTGCCTCCTTCTGGGGGGCAGACTGCGAGGCGGAGGCCTTGGAGGCGTTGCCGGCGTCCGAGGGTGCGGCGGCCGGGCTCTTGGCAGTACCGCTGCTGGACTGGCCGCCGGTAGCAGCGGAGATCGCGCCGGCGATGACCAGGATGCCGACGACACCCAGGCAGCCGACTCCGGCACAGGTCTTGCCCTTGCTCTTCTTCTTGTGAGGTTCCGGGGCCTGCGGCTGGAACGACTGCTGCGGCCGGCCGGGCTGCTGGCCCCGAGAAGGCGTGGACATGCGCGGGTACCCCCCATGTGGTGGCTTGAGGAAGGGGACGGGATGAGACGGAATGCGTACGGGAGCATGTCCCGGTAGTGCTTGCGCACGTGCCGCAACCGGCGGGCCTCGCGGTGGAAACCGGGCATCGCCTGTATCACCGCCAGGCACAGCATCTCCGAGTGGCTGAGCTTCGGGGGCCGCCCAGGCAGACGCGCCGATCCCAGCCCACTCGTCGTCGATCTTCACGTACGGTGCGGTCACGAGGGTGTTCAGGTCCGTCGTCGCAGACGGATCCTGAGCACCCTCTCTTCGTGGCCGCAGGCATGTGGACAAGCTCGTCTAGGAGTACACCACGGTCTGCGAGGACGACGAGGACTGCGCGGACGAGTAGGCGATGGAGTCCGGCGTAGCCACGTACGACGTGGACGACGCGTCCGACGAGTCCGTCGTGACGTCAACATCATTGGCGTAACCGCTGACGGTCTTGGCCTCCTGCTGGGGCACTTGCGTGACCACGGCGCTGGTCTGGGCCGGGGCCGGAGCGGCGAACGCGGCGGTGGGGATCAGCGCGCCTCCCGCGGCCAGGGCAGCGGAAGCGGTGAGGATCGCCAGACGTCGTGTACGAGGTGTGCGGGCCATGCTCAATCTCCTTGGTGAGAAATGATGGGAAAGGAATGTGTCGAAACGGACCTGCCGGTTCTCCGGCGGGGCGGCCGCGGGACATACGTCCCGTCAACACCGTCCGGACCATCCCGGTGGGCCACCTGCTCTGCGTGAACCCATGCCTCAATTGACATCGGCCCGGCGCACCGCGTCATGTCCCTGGAATTCGGGGCTTGACAAACATTCCCGACCCACCGACCCTTCCCTCCGGGGAGGGGTGCACAGCGTGTCAGGGCGACGTGGGAACGGCGATCCGCCTCTTGAGGATCGTGCCGGTGGGCCCCTTCGGGAGGGCGTCGACGAGCCGGGCCTCGCGCGGGTATTCGTACGGCGCGCGACCGGGTCGCGGACGGATACCCTCAACTCCTCGGTAACGGAGGGGTGCTCGTACAGAACCGCCTCGATCTCCTGCGGGTGGACATCGAAGCCGTCGCGGATGATGAGGTCCTTCTTGCGGTCGACGGTGGAGAAGTAGCCGTCGTCGCCGGTGCGGAGCCAGCTCTCCACGAGGGTCTCCGCGGTTGCATCGGGGCGTCCCGGCCCGGCTGGCCGCTGGGGCACGGACCTTGACCTGGCACTTCCCGGCTCGGTGGCCCTGGCGCGACGCGCTGGGACGGCTGTGGACGGCAGCCGGTCACCGCCTGCGCACCTGACCGACCGCGCACCCTGCCTGCCGGTGACGTGAAGGACCTTGGAGAACCCGCCACCGGAACGGCCATCCGGAAATGCTCCCTGCCCGGATGCGGGATATCCATCTGGAAACCGATCACGTCACGTGATCAGGCCTTACGCGGTGGATCCAGGCTGAATGGCCGGGTTCTGGAACGCCATGAGCGCGGCGGGGGCGTCCTTGTCCGCCTAGGGGCGGATGGTCAAGCCGCCCTCCGCTTCCAGCGTGGGTTGCGGGCATCCGGTCGGCGTGCCCGCGGGCACCACATCGTGGATCAAGGAGGGTGTGGGGGAAGCAGGCCGGCGGTATGGGCGCGCGCCCAACCGGTTTTCGGAGTTGCACCCTGCCCTCGGCGGCATCCGGCGCCGTTGACGCGCCCACTCTTCCCCACCGGGGTGTCCTCGGCTCGGCAGAACGTGCGGGCACACGGCTATCAGCGGCCATTGAGATGCCCAGGTGGGCGGCCAGCGGTTATCCCGGTCCGTGGCCATCAGAAATCCATGCTGGTGGCCACGGTGTTTCCGGTCTCAGGGGTCAGTTCAAGGGGACCACTCCCTTGCCTGCGAGGGCCTGGGGTCGTAGAGCACACACGTCATGACCTGGCAGCCGTAGTGCCGGCCGGCTGCGACCATCTGCGGGCCGGTGGCGGGCTGTGAACGCGCCGCACCGCGTCGCCCTCGTCCACGCCGGAACCCGCTTCGAATGCGGTCAGCTCATCGAAGGCCTGCGCCCTCTCACGGCATGCCCAATTTCTCGGCGCTCGCGCTTTCCCGCTCCTGATCCCGACACCGCCGCGCGGGACATACGCGGGCTACACCCGTTCTGGGTGACTTGCCGTTCTTCGAGCGATATGCGATACGTGGAGAGAGCCCCTTCAGCGCTCGCCGAGGAACCCCTGCTGGCCGTCCTGGAAGAGGAGTGCCATGACAGGAGCGCAAGAGGCCGCCGGGCGCGTGATCACCGGACGTTACCGGCTTCTGCGTCGGCTCGGTACCGGCGGCATGGGACGTGTGTGGCTGGCGTACGACCAGGAACTGGCGTGCGAGGTCGCGCTCAAGGAGATCATTCTGCCGCCGGACGTCCCCGAATGCGAGGTGAGCTCCCGGATCGCGAGGGCCCGCGGCGAGGCCCGGCACGCCGCCCGGCTGCGCAACCATCCGCATGTCGTCACCGTGCACGACATCGTGGAGGAGGGCGGCCTGCCGTGGATCGTCATGGAGTTCGTGCCCGGTGCCATGGATCTGGAGGCGGTGGTGCGCGAGCGGGGGCCGCTGCCGCCCGGCAACGTCGCCCGGATCGGTCTGGCGATCCTCGACGCCCTGCTGGAGGGACACCGGCTCGGCGTCCTGCACCGGGACGTCAAACCGGCCAACATCCTGCTGACCCATCCGGGGCCCCAGCCCTCCTATCCGACGGAGAGCGGCGGCCAGGTGATGCTCACCGACTACGGCATCGCGCTGGAGCCGAGCTCCGGGGAGGACCGCCTGACCGCCACCCTGGAGATCCTCGGGACGCCGCGCTTCATGGCCCCGGAGCGGGCCAACAGTCAGCCGCCCACCCCTGCCGCCGACCTGTTCTCGCTCGGGGCCACCCTGTACTACGCCCTCGAGGGGGCCGGCCCCTTCGACCGCGACACCGCCCTCGCCACGCTGAGCGCCCTGCTGTTCGAGTCCCCGAGCCCGCCGCGCCGGGCGACGGAGCTGACCCCGGTCCTCCTCGGGCTGCTGGCCAAGGACCCCGCGGACAGGATGGACGGTGAGGAGGCCGCCCGGCGGCTCGCCTCCATCGCCGACCAGCCCCACCCGTCCCCTTTGCGGCAACCGGCTCCCTCACCAAAGGTGCCGCCGCCCGAGCAGCCCCCCGCCTCGAAGCCGCCGCGCCCCCAGGAATCGGCCCCGCCGACCGAGATCCTGTCGCCGGCCGAGCCGGAGGAACCGACCGGCCCGCCCCTACAACCGCTGCCGCACAAAGGGGACGAGGCCCGGCTGCGGCCCCGCCCGCCGCGGCCCGGAAACCGCCGGGCCAGGCTCATTGCGGGGGTGGCGCTGATGGCGCTTGCCGCGGCGGGCGGCGGCATCTACCTGGCACAGTCCCGTTCCTCGGGTCCCACCGCACCGTCCGTGTCCTCGATCCAGGTCGGCAAATCCCCGGGCGGGGTGGCGGTGTCGCCGGACGGACGCCGGGCCTACGCAACCAACTACTTCGGCCCGGCTTCGGTGTCGATGATCGACACCGCCGCCCACCACACCGTGGGCAACCCCATTCCCGTCGGCGACAAGCCGCAGGGTGTGGCGATCTCCCCGGACGGAAGCCGGGCCTACACGGCCAACTACGGCTCGGCCTCGGTGTCGGTGATCGACACCGCCACCAACCACACCGTGGGCAACCCCATCCATGTCGGCAAGGACCCAGTCGGGGTGACTGTGTCCCCGGACGGACGCTGGGTCTACGTGGCCAACTCCGGCTCGGATTCGGTGTCGGTGATCGACACCGCCACCAACCACACCGTGGGCAACCCCATACACGTCGGCGACAAGCCGTACGGGGTGGCGGTCTCCCAGGACGGAGGCCGGGCCTACACGGCCAACGCCGGCTCGGATTCGGTCTCGGTGATCGACACCGCCACCAACCACACCGTGGGCAACCCCATCCATGTCGGCAAGAAGCCAGCCGGGGTGACGGTCTCCCCGGACGGACGCCGGGCCTACACGGCCAACGCCGGCTCGGATTCGGTCTCGGTGATCGACACCGCCACCAACCACACCGTGGGCAACCCCATCCATGTCGGCCAGAAGCCAGTCGGGGTGGCGGTCTCCCCGGACGGACGCCGGGCGTACACGGCCAACTCCGGCCCGGATTCGGTGTCGGTGATCGACACCGCATCCAACCGCACCGTGGGCAACCCCATCCATGTCGGCGGGTACCCGGTGTGGGTGGCGGTCTCCCCGGACGGACGCCGGGCCTACACGGCCAACGAGGGCTCGGCCTCGGTGTCGGTGATCAAGTTCTAGCCTCCCCCTTTCGCTTGGGGCGGCGGAGTCGAGTGGGTCGCGGTGGGCCGGCGGTTTTCGGCTGTTGGCCGCCGGGCGGGCATGGCTGCGGCCCGACGCTCGGGTCGGGTTCTCCAAGGATCCTCAGGTCGTAGGCGGGCAGGGACGAGGTGTTTTCCTTGTGGATCTTCCTCTTCTCTGTCTGTGGGACCGTCGCGTGTAAGGGGTCCAGATGTCATCGATCACGTGGGTGGGCTGTCCGGACTGTCGCCACTACATGCGGCAGGGACACACGATCGCGGGACGGCCCCGTAAAGACCGCCCCACTGCCGCACCCGCCCCACTGCACTCCCCACCTCCAGGCCGTTGACAGTGGTCCGGCTGTAGCACCAAGCTGCAGCACTAAACTGACAAATCAGGAGTAATCCATCGCCCCAAGCCAAGGGAGATCATCATGGCGACCGTCCGGAAGCGCATCCGACACCTCGTCGGTGCGTTTTGCGTTGCTGCGCTGCTCGCCGGAGCGGTGGGCGTGACAAGTGCTGAGGCAATGCCTCAGACAACGAACGCCACGGCGGAATCGTTGAGCGCGGGCTGCGCGGGCCCCCAGAACCCGCCGGGCTGTTAGAAGCTGCCGGTGGCTGGTTGTGAGCGGGACGTGACCGACCGCTCCGGGTCGTCGGGCATGCAATGCCTTGACTGCTCCCCTCCCTGAGGGAGGGGATTCCTGGCTCAGGCCGCCTCCTGGAGCAGCGCTCCAGGAGGTCTTGTGCCCTCGACACCAGCCGGGTCCAGACCTGCCCGGACGAGCATCACGCGGGCGGAGTTCTTGTCCCTGGGACAGACGGCTCCGCACGCGGTGCAGGTATAGGTGCGTTCCGACAGCGGCAGTGCGTGCTTGGTTCTCGCCCCGCACCGCGGGCAGTCCATAGTGGTGTGCGCAGGATGCACCAGACGCACGTCCCGCGCGTGCTTGCGGCCCATCTCGATCAACGCCTGCTTGGTGGCGCCGATCGCGGCGTCGGCCGCCTTGCGGGCCATCGACGTCCGGGCGAGGAACTTGGGCCGGAAGTCCTCCACCGCGATCACGTCGTGGTCGCGCACGACCTTTTTCGCCCACTTGCGGGCGGTGTCCTGGCGCTGCCGGGCGATCTTCGCGTAGGCCTTGGCCCGCCACCTCTTCGCCTCCCGATATCCCTTCGACGCGGCCTGCCCCTTCTTCGGCCTGCGCCGGGCCATCATCCGGTCGTACCGGCCCAGCTCGGCCTGGGACCTCTGGCCGTGCTGGGCGTGGGGGAGGTCGTGGGCGTCGGAGGTGGTGGTGGCTGTCTCCTTGACGCCCCAGTCGATTCCGATCACCGCACCGGTCGAAGGCAGCGGCTCCAGCAGGGCGGGGACGACGAACGAGGCGTACCAGTGGCCGACGTGGTCGCGGTAGACGCGCACCGAGGAGGGTTCGGCCGGGAGAGGACGGGACCACACCACGGTCAGGACGATCCCGCCCGCCAGGTGCAGCCGCCCGTCCTTGAGCCGGAAGCCGCGCCGGGTGTAGTTCAGCGTCGGATCGGCCCCGCGTTTCCTCTTGCGCCGAGGCATCCCGGCCCGCCGCTTCAGCGGCAGCCGCTCCTTGATGCCCCTGAGTGCCTTCGTGCGGGATGCGGCGAAGTCGCGGATGATCTGCTGCTGCGGCACACAGGAGCCCGCGGCCAGCCACGGTGTCACCGCGCGGGCCCGGGTCAACATCCGGTCCAGCCGGGCAGGACCACACCCCTCACCCTCGGCGTGTGCCTTCCTGGAACGGGCCACGCACTCGTTCCACACCCACCGGCACCGCCCCCACTCCCCCTCCAGCGCAGTACGGGCCGTGGCCGACACCCGCAGCCGGTACGTGTACCGGGCATGTCCGCCCCCGTCGGCCTCCCGCACCCCCGCCACACCCACCCCCCGGCACTTGTCCCGATCACCCGGCACCCATCATGCGACCGTACGCACGACACCCGAACGCCCGCACCCCCCTTCCGATGCAATCACCCCGATCAGCGAACACCAGTACACGTGTTCGCGTTCATCCTGCTCCGCCAGGCAGGCTGCCAGGGCGCTCCGCGGGCCGCGGCCACCGCGTCGGTCGAGGACTTCGCGTCCCCCGTCTCGTCCGCGATCAGGATCCCGTCGCCGGCCTCGCCGCTGGACTGAACGGAGGCCGCCTGTGCGAGCACCGCCGGGCCGGCCGCCGGGCCGCCAGTACGGCCGTTGTCGCCGGTGCCGTTCGGGGGCGTACCGCCCGTCTTGCCGTTGCCCTGCCGGCCGCCGGAGAAGCCGCCGCCTCCGCCACCGCCGCCGCCGTTGCCCTTGCCGCCGAAGACCCGGCCGAGGCCGTTGCAGCCCATGATCAGGTCTCAGGCGGTGCCGTCCGTGGAGCCGCCGGTGTACGGCCGTTCCGAGGCGGGCACCAGTGGACGCGGCCGCCGTCCACCAGAAGCTGGAGATCGCCAGGGTCACGCCCGTGAGCACCAGGTTCATGATCCGCTTCACGAGCTTCGGTCTGGCCGCGTACAGGTAGACCGCGAAGACGCCGGGGCCGGTGCGGAGGCGGGGTCGCGGGGACCGTCCGGCTGGTCTACGGGGCCGGCGCCTCAAGGGGCCCGTTCCAGGGGCGGCAGGGCTGTCACGGGGCTGGGCACCGGGCTGGCCTGGGCGGGACGCGGCCTTGTATCAAGATCATGTGCGGGTGTCAAGTCACGGTATTCAGTGGCGTGACGATGCATGACCCGTTCGGGCTTACTCGAAACACGACCTCACCGATCCGGAGTGAGGCTCATCCACCGAAAGAAGGACAGGTCGTGTTTCGAACACGTAAGAGGATCGTCAAGGTCGCGGCCATCACCGTAACCGCCGCAGGGGCGCTCCTGGGCGGCGGCGCCGCCGCCCAGGCCGCACCCGCCACGACACACGCCACCACCGTGGCAAGCGCCAGCAGCTGGGGCGGCGGGGGCGACGACAGCGACAGTTGGGGCAGCTCCAGTAGCTGGGGCAGTTCGAGTAGCTGGGGCAGCTCCGACAGCAGCTGGGGTAACAGCTGGGGCAGCAGCTGGGGCAGCTCCGACAGTAGCTGGGGCAGCTCGAGCAGCTGGGGCAGCTCCGACAGCTGGGGGTAGCCGACCCGGGGCAGGCGGCACCGACGCTGCCCTGACCCCCGCGGCCACGAGGAACCACCGGTCAGATCGCCAAGGCCCGGGCGCGGGTGCGGCAGACACACCTCAGGTGTGAGATCGCCGCACCCACGCGCCCGGTGCCGGGCACAGGCCCAGCCCCCCTCTGTGCCCTCGGGCGCGCACCGGCCCACAGGCACCAAAACCCAACCCACCGAGTCAACCCAGAGACTCAACCCAGGCAAGAGGAACCCATGCGACCACTACTCCAAGGACCCGACCGGCAGGGGACGCCGGCCGGGACCGCCCTTCCCACGCTGGGCGGCCCCAACCCGACACCGACCGCGCACCAGGGTGCCACAGCCGCGATGCGGCCGCCCGGCCGTGCAGCCAAAACGGGACACGCCATGAAGACCGTGTGCGTCGGCGGTGGACCGGGCGCGTTGTACTTCGCGATCGCGGCCAAGCGCCGCGATGCCGGCCATGACATCACCGTCATCGAACGCGACCCGCCGGGGGCCACCTACGGCTGGGGCGTGGGGTATGGGGACGACCTGCTCGACCACCTCTACCGCAACGACCCCGACAGCGCCCAGGCAGTGCGTGCGGCCTCGGCCCTGTGGCAAGACCAGGAGGTCCGCCGCGGAAAACAGACCGCGTATCTGGGCCGGTACGGCTACAGCATCGCCCGCGCCACCCTGCTCGACATCCTCACCCGACGCGCAACCGAGCTGGGGGTGGATGTCCAGCACCACCGCAAGGTCGACGACCTGGCCGAGCTCGCCGACGCCGACTTGATCGTCGCCTGCGACGGGGCCAACAGCCGAGTGCGCCAGTTGCACGGCGACCACTTCGGCACCCGCCTGGAAGCCGGCCGCAACCCCTACATATGGCTGGGCACCGACAAGGTGTTCCCCCGCTTCACCTTCGCCTTCGAACCGACCCCGGCCGGGTGGATCTGGTTTTACGCCTACCCCTCGAGCGCGGAAATCAGCACCTGCGTCGTCGAGTGCGCCCCAGAGACCTGGCGGGGGCTGGGGCTCGATACGCTCGACACCGCCGACGGTGTGCGGCTGTTGGAACAGATCTTCGCCTCCGCTCTGGACGGCCACGCGCTGCTTGGCCAGTCCCGGGGGGAACCGGCACGCTGGCAGCACTTCACCGAGGTACGCAACGCCACCTGGTGCCACGACAACGTGGTGCTGCTGGGGGATGCCGCCCACACCACCCACTACACCCTGGGCTCGGGCACCCGGCTGGCGCTGCTGGATGCGATCGAACTCGCGCACAGCCTGTATACGGAGGCAGAGCTGCCTGCCGCTTTGCAGACCTACGACAAGCGCCGCCGGGCCGCGCTCCATCCCGTGCAGGCCGCGGCCCGCACGAGCATGGCCTGGTTCGAGCATCTCGACCATTACCTTGAGCAGGATCTGGTGGACTTCGCCTACGCGATGTCGGTACGGCAGGGGTCCCAGGCGCCGTGGCACTACCAGCTGCACAGGGCCACCCAGGTCCCAGTCCTGCGCCGGGTACGACGGGAAGCCGGCAGGGGCCTGCGGAAGTATCTGGCACTGCGGCGCGGGGAGACAGCCCTCAGCAAGGGCAGCGCCACCAGGAAGGCCACGACCACAGCAGCCCTGGCAACACCAGCGGGGCACCAGCAGTGACGGCACCGGACAGGGCAGCCCCAACAACCTGGACCACCGAACTTGTCGAGCCGTGATTCCTCATTCCCCCTGGCGATTTTTCGGCCGGGCCGACTCGATGCAAAACCCCGATGGACACGAACCCCACCGCAGTGCTTTTCCTCATCCCTCGCGATGCGGCCGCCCCGGCGCACGACGAAAATTCACCGACCCGTGTGCCCGGGCCGAAAACCCTGCACCCCGGAAAGAAAAGCCCATGAGCACTCACCCATGCACACATCACCCGGTGCCCGCGGCGGTCGCACCTGCGCAGGGCTTGCCCCCGAGACAGCCCAGGCCGGCACTCCGTTCCCGGTTCTTGCACACCGCCCTCGCTGCCACCGCCGTCGTCTTGACCCTGGCCCCCGCAACGGCACTAGCCGCGCCCCCCTCCGGGGGGCTTGCCCCCTCCGTAGGGTCCCGGCCCGGTCCGAGCGTTGCGACGATCGGGGCGCTGCCTGGCTCCTCCCGGGCCGACGTGCCCAGTCCCAGCGCGATCTCGCGGGTGATGACCACGACCCTCGAGACAGGCGACCCCTCGGAACATTTCGCGCCGTCCAGTGCCCCGGTCACGGTAGCGGACGGGTCCGGCGGTTATCTGACCGCGGTGATCGGCACCCGTTCTCCGAGCGTAGACGGGTACGGACAACTGGTCTTTTTCTGGCACGGCACGACGTTTGTCGGCTGGGACAGCAGCAGCGAAAGCCTGGCCATTCAAGCCATTACTCCCGGAAAACCGGGTACCATCCGAGTCACCTACGCCCATTACGGGCCCGATGATGGATTGTGCTGTCCCTCCCTGCCCGCGGTCACGATCGAACACCGGTGGAATGGGCACGGCTTCACCCCCTCCGGGATGCCACCAAAACGCGGAGGGGAAGTGGCGGTGAGACTGGAGGGTACCTGAACGGTCAGGGTGGTGTTCCGGCCAGGCAGCGTCAGATTAATTGCGTGTTCCGAGGCGGCCGCCCTCCCCGTATGGGCCAGGTCGGCGGCGGCGAAGCCTGCGACGGGAGTGGCGATCCACGAGCAGTGCGATGCCCGCGGTCTGGAAGTGCACGTCCTCGTCGACTTCGTTCATGTGCTCGAATATGTGTGGGGTGCGGCCTGGTGCTTCTTCGCCGCGGTTCGACCCCTGGGCCGAACCGCGGGTCGGCGGGCACGCGCTCGCCATCCTGCAGGGCGCGGCCGAGCACGTCGCCGACGCCCTCGAACAGCAGGCGGATGCCGAGCAGTTGAGCGAGCATAAGCGGGTCTTCGAAGTTGAGCGGTGCGCCTCGACTGGCCCGCTGATGATCCGTCACGGGCGGCGATGGAGCCGGTGACCCGGGTACAAAGATGTCGGCGGTCGTGAGTGATCATTTCTGTTCTCTACGCAGAACGATCAGTGGTTCGGCGTGTGGTCCTCGCTCGCACCGTCCGTTTGAGCCCGCTCGACAGCGGGGATCCACCAGGCCACTGATCGGTCGTCCGCCTCGGCGTGGTGGCGGCGTAGAACGCCCGCAGCCGTTCCTTGAACTCGTCGAGGAACGGCTGCTGGCGTTCTCGGCCATGTCCACGGCATCACGCCCTCCATCAACCCATGTCGTCAACAACCCCCGATGGCTTCCGTTTCGGAGGCGTAGAGCTGGGCGGGGTCGAATCCCATGCCGGTGAAGTGGCCCGCGAGTTCGAGCGAGAGCACGCCGTGGAGGCGGGTCCAAAAGGCGAGGGCTCGGCATAGCGCCGACGGCGAGGCCGGGTGCTCTCCGGCCCAGGACCGGTGCTCGGCGAGGTGCGCCTCGAGCGCGGACGGCGGGGTGGCTGGCGGTTGCTCGGCGGCGCAGGCGTCGAGGAGGCGGGCCATGATCTCGGAGGCGATGCGCGTGGTGTCGTCAGGCGCCTGGTACCCGGGCACGGGGGTGCCGTAGATCAGGAAGTACCGCTGGGGGTCGTCCAGAGCCCACCGGCGTAGAGCCTGCGCAAGGTCGCCGAGGCCGGCGCCCGTCTCGGCGCGAGCGCGGAGGGTGTCGGCCAGGCTGCGGTAGGCGTCCTTGACGAGTTCGCTGATCAGCTCGTTGCGGTTGGCGAAGTACCGGTAGAGGGCCGGGCCGCTCATGCCCATCTGCTTGGCGATGGCGTTGAGGGACAGGGCGGATGCCCCGGCGGCGGCGATCTGGGCCCATGCGTGCTGCTTGATCTCCTCGCGTACCTGGGTGCGGTACCGCTCCCTCGGAGTCCTCGCGTCCGCCTCGATCACGACTCGCCTCCCACTCTCCCGAAGCCGCACCATCACCTGCTCAGTTAGAGGCTATCACCAACGCTCTTGACTCTCACTCTCGATGGGAGTTATAACTTCTAACGAACGCAAATACATCTACCAACCAGAGGAGTCGATCATGGAAAGCGCCCACCTCGTTCAGGTCGTTCTGCCGGGCATCGTGGACCCGGAAGGCCTGCAGATCCGCCAGGCAGCCGTACCGGACGCCGGCCCGGGACAGATCGTGATCGCCATGGAGGCGACCGGGGTTTCGTTCGCCGAGCAGCAGATGCGCCGCGGGCGGTACTACGACCAGCCGCCGTTCCCGTTCGTGCCGGGCTACGACCTGGTGGGCCGGGTGCTGGCGACCGGTCCGGGCGTCGACCCGAACCTGGCCGGCCGACGGGTGGCCGCGCTGGTCAAGGTCGGCGCGTGGGCCAGCCATGTGGTGGTCGACGCCGAGGACGCGGTCCTGGTCCCCGACGGCCTCTCGGCCACTGAGGCCGAGACCGTCGTGGTCAACGGCATCACGGCCCGGCAGATGCTGCACAGCAGGGCCCGGGTGCGCGCGGGGCAGACCGTCCTGGTGCACGGCGCCGGCGGCGGCGTCGGCTCCGTCCTGGTCCAACTCGCCCGCGCGGCAGGCGTCAAGGTGATCGGCACCGCGTCGCCCCGGCACCATGAGGCCCTGCGGGAGCTGGACGTCATCCCGGTCGACTACCGTGACGGCGACGTGCCCTCCCGGGTCCGCGAGTTGGCGCCCGCCGGGGTGGACGCGGTCTTCGACCACGTCGGCGGACGGAGCGTCATCGACTCCTGGCACCTGCTCGCCCCCGGCGGCACCCTGGTCGCCTACGGCAGCGCCTCCACCCGCGACGACACCGGCTCCAAGCAGTGGCCGGTCATGAAGATCCTCGCCCGCACCTGGCTCTGGAACACCCTGCCCAACGGGCGCCACGCCCACTTCTACAACATCTGGGCGGGCCGGGCACTGAACAAGAATCGCTTCCGCGCCTGCCTGCGCGCTGACCTCACCGAGGTCTTCGCCGCCGTCCGCCGCGGCGACGTCACCGCCCGCATCGCCGCCCAACTCCCGCTCGCCAAGGCCGCCGAGGCCCTGCGCCTGGCGGAGTCGGGCACCGTCAGCGGCAAGGTTGTTCTGACCCCCTGACGCGCACCGTCCCAGGCCCGCTACGCCGACGACACAGTCACGGACGGCGATGGAGCCGGTGACCCAGGTACAAAGATGCCTGCGGTCCTGAGTGATCATTTCTGTTCTCTACGCAGAACGATCAAGCAGGAGCCACGGGCTTGCTCAACGATACGACGTTGCTCCTCGACCTCGACGGGGCGTCCGTCGTTCGGGTCGAGCGACTGGCCGACGGCAGACGCCGGGTCCACCTGATCACGTCCGACGAGACCGCCCGGGCCTGCCCGGCCTGCGGGGTCTTCGCCACCCGAGTCAAGGGCTCCACGACCACCCGGCCCCGCGACCTGCCCTACGGCGAGAGCGGGCTGGAGTTCCGCTGGCACAAGCGACGCTGGTTCTGCCGCGAACCCGCCTGCCCGCGCCGGTCGTTCACCGAACAGATCCCGCAGATACCAGCCCGTGCACGGATCACCACCCGGCTGCGGGCCTGGGCCGGACGCCGGGTGCGGGACGCCCCTGGGAACGGCCCGCCGCACCGCGCCGGCTCACCCCCGCCCGGGTCCGCCGGGGGTTTCGCGACGTCCACGCGACAGCAGCCCGCCCGGCGGCCGCACCAAAACCGTCCCGACCAGGCCCCGGACGGCCACCCGGCTCGAAAAACAAGCACCGAGCCAGGCATCACGACGTCGGCAAGACCGTCAAACGTGCCGAATCGATCAAGGAGCACCAAGCCCGCCCACGTTAAACGTCAAGCTCAGAACAGAACCTGACTGCTGCCTTGCCTGATCCGCGTGCTCGAGCGAGACAGGGCCATTCGTCCCGGCGGACCCACGGGGTGCTGTGGGCCGGTCACCCGTGCCGGCGCAGGTCGTGGAAGAAGTCCTCGATCACGTTGAGCTCTCCGGAGCGGGCCGTCTCGTCGTAGACGTATTTGCCGACAGCTAGGTCGAGTACTCCGAGGCCGAACGGTGAGAAGACCACGGGCCGGCCGGTGGGGGGCGTTACTCGTCCGCTCATGACGTCGGCGAGTGTGCCGTGCAGGAAGCCGCGGTTGCCGATGAGTTGTTCGGCCAGGTGTGGGGAGGTGTCGGCTTTGAGGCAGTGTTCGACGTCGTCGACGATGTTGGTCGAGGCGAGGATGATCTCCGGTGCCAGGTCGCGCAGGGACACATGCAGAACCAGTGGGTTGTGGTGGAACCAGGCCGGGTCGCTGACGTGTGGCTCGCCCGCAACGGTGGCGAACACGACGAGGTCGCTGGAACGGACGAGGTCCTCGGGGCTGTCATGTGCGGTGATCCGTGCGGCGCTGCCGGTCTGTTGGAGGTGGTCGCGGAATCCGGCTGCGCTGCGGTGGGACAGGTCGTAGGCGCCGATCTCGTCGAAGGACCAGCCCACGGCAGTCAGGAAGGTGTGGATGTAGCGGGCGATCAGGCCCGTACCGAAGAACCCGATGCGGGTGGGGCGTTGCCGGTTGCGGGTGAGGTGGTCGGCGGCCAGTGCTGCGGATGCGGCGGTTCGGGTGGCGCTGATGATGGAGCTTTCCAGACAGGCGAAGGGGTAGCCGGTGTCGTGATCGTTGAGGATCAGGACGGCGGACGCCCTGGGGATGCCGGCCTGGACGTTGTCGGGGAAGCTGGAGATCCATTTGAGGCCGTCCACCTGCGCCTGTCCGCCGATCGAGGCGGGCAGCGCGATGATCCGGGAGGTGGGCCGGTCGGGGAAGCGCAGGAAGTAGGAGGGAGGATTGACCGACTCCCCCGCGGCGTGCAGCTGGTAGGTGGCCTCGATGAGGTCCACGATCTGCGTTTCCCTGTCCTGCAGGGCGTGCTGGACCTGGGCGCCGGAGATCACTGCGAACGGGGGCACGGTGTGCGGCTGGGGCATGACGGGCTCCATGGCCGGGGAAGGGACGGTGGTCATGGGGCGCTCTTCTCGCCGGTCGGCGGGCACGCAAGCAGGCTCAGCGGCTCGGCCATGGCGACAAGCACCTCGCGTGGTCCGTGGAAAGCCTCCCTGCTGTGTGCGGTGCGCACGTTGTCGAGGAGCATGAGGTCGCCGGCCCGCCACGGTTCGCGGGCGGTGTGGGCGGCGTAGGTGTCGTTGAGGAGCTGAATGATGTCCGGGCCGATGGTGTCGCCGTCTCCGAAGCGGGTGTTGAACGGCAGCGCCTCGGCGCCGTGGACATCGATGAGGTATTCGCGGATCTCGGGATCGATCGTCCATTCGTTGAGGAAGGCGATCTGGTTGAACCAGCAGCGGCGGCCGGTGACCGGGTGGGCCGTCACGGCGGGGCGGCGCTGGCGGGTGCGCAGGCTGCCGTCGGGTTGCCAGTCGAATTCGATACCGGCTGTGCGGCAGTAGTCCTCGATGGCCCTGCGGTCATCGGTGCCGAAGGCCTCGCTGTAGGGGGCGCCGATCTCGTCGTTGTAGGTGCGGGAGAGCAGCCAGCCTTCTTGTTCGAAGCGGTGGACGAGATCGGTGGGCAGTGCCTGAAGGATGGTGGCGGCGTCGGCGACGGCGGTGGCTCCGCCGGTCGTGGGTGCGGTCAGACACGCGAACAGCATGAGGCCGGGGGGCTGAAGTGTGTAGCTGAGTTCGTGGTGCATGCACATCGGCTGGTTCGGCGGCCATGCGGAGGAGGAGTACAGGCCCGGGGTGTAGGTCCGGCGGGGGGCGAAGGATTCCTTGTCGGTCATCAGGGCCGGGGCCAGGCGGTGGAGGGCGTCGCCGGCTTGCTGTGCGTCGCGCAGGTGCAGGCCGCGGATGAGGAGCGCGCCGTGTTCGGTGACCAGGGTGCGCAGTGCGCGGTGGTGTTCCGCTGCCCAGGCGGGTGCGTCATCGGCGGTGTCCACGTGCAGGATCGGGGGTTTGCCTGGATTCAGCTCCACGTTGAGGAGGGACACGGGTGTCGGGTATGGCATGGTGCTGTTCCTTTCGATGCGGTTCAAGGAGAGGTCATTGGTGCGGTTGTATGGCGCTCGCGTCGGTGGTCGACCAGGGCGGCGAGGTCGGTGAGGACCGGGTGTGCGATGACGTCTTTGGGGGCCACGGCGCGGTCCAGAGCCACGGCGAGTTTCACCGCCGATAGGGAGGTGCCGCCGCGGTCGAAGAAGTGGTCGCGGCGTCCGATGTGGTCCTGGGGCATGCCGAGGACGTGTCCCCAGGCGGCCGCCAGCCGCTGCTCGGTGGGTGTGGCCGGCGCCTCGTGATCGTCCTCGCTGGTGGCGAGTTGTGTGGCGAGCGCCGTCAGTGCCTTCTTGTCGATCTTGCTGTTGGCGGTCAGCGGCAGGCTCGCGCGCCAGTGGAAGGCCGCCGGGATCATGTAGGTGGGCAGAGAGGCACCCAGCAGGTCGTTGAGGGTCCCGGGGTCGGCGGGCTTCTCGGCGGAGTAGAAGGCGACCAGATGCTTGCTCTGATCGGCGCGTTCGGCCACCACCACCGCGCCGTCGCGGATACCGGGGAGGCAAAGTAGCGCGTTCTCGATCTCGCCGATCTCGATCCGGAACCCGCGGATCTTGACCTGGTCGTCGCGGCGGCCGAGGAACTCCAGTTTCCCCGAAGGATGCCAGCGCCCGTAGTCGCCGCCGAGATAGAGCCGTGTGCCGGCGCGTAGCGGATCGGGCAGGTAGGCCGCTCGCGTGCGTTCGGGATCGTTGATGTATCCACGGCCGACGCAGACCCCGGAGAACGCGATCAGGCCCGGGGCGCCCAGTGGCACGGGTGCGAGGTGTTCGTCAACGATGTAGATGTGCACGTTGTTGACCGGGCGGCCGAGCAGGATGCGTTCCGGTGTTCGGTGCATGACGTCGTGATTGGTGTCGTCCGAGGTCTCGGTGAGCCCGTAGGCGTTGACCAGCGCGATTTTGGGCTGGGCGGTGAACCAGCGCTCGGCGATCTCCTGCTTCAGTGCCTCTCCGGTGACCGACAGGTATCGCAGGTCGGGCAGTGCCCGGGGGCGCTGTTCGAGCTCGGTCAGGACGGCTTCGAGGTAGGAGGGCACGAGCTGCAAGACGGTGGCCCTGCCGTCGGTGACGGTGTCGAGGAATCGGGGGACGTCGAGGATGGCGTCCTGTTCGACCAGCAGGGTTCGCCCGCCGGTCAGCAGGGCGCACAGCAGCTGCCACAGGGAGATGTCGAAGCACTGTGGCGCGGTCTGGGCGACCACCTGTCCCTCGCCGATGCGGAGGTCGTCGATCTTGGCGTAGAGGTGGTTGAGCAGGCCGGCGTGTTCGCACATTGCGCCTTTCGGCTCACCGGTCGAGCCGGAGGTGAAGTAGATGTATGCCAGTTGGTCGGGCGTGACGTGGATGCCGGGATCGTCGTCTGCGTGGGTTTCTTCGCAGGCCGCCTCGACGAAGAGCTTCTCGGTGCCGGGCCGGGACTTGAGTGCCTGGTCGAGGGTGGTGGTGCTGCCGGGTTCGGTCAGCACCAGGGTGCAGTCGGCGCGGGCGAGAATGGCAGCGATGCGTTCGGCCGGGAAGTGCGGCTCGATGGGGAGGTAGGCGCCTCCGGATTTGAAGACCGCGAGGACGGCGGCGAGCCAGTCCAAGTTGCGTTCGGTCACCACCGCGACGACGTCCTCGGGGGCGAGTTGGCGGCCTGTGAGGGCGTGGGCCAGCCGGTTTGCCCGGGCGTTGAGTTCCGCATAGGTCCACTGCCGGTCGGCGTGAACGGCGGCGATGGCATCGGGGTGCATCCGCACCCGGTCCTCGAAGAGTTCATGTACCCTCGCGCTCGGCAACTGCCTTGTCGGTCCGGCCCCTCGGTCGAGCTGGAAGCGCAGTTCCTCATCGGACAGAAGGCTCTGGCGCGCGTGTTCTGCGTCGGGGTTGGCGGTGATCAGCGCAAGCGCCCTCACGTGGTAGTCGGCGATGCGGGCGGCGCTGTCGGCGTCGAGTGTGTCGGTGCGGTAACGCAGTCGCAGCACGAGTCGGGCGTTGTGGGGCCGGATGCCCACCCGCAGCGTGGTGTCCCCGGTGAGGTCGCCGTCGGTCGTGGTGGGATCGAGAACGGTCTCGAACAACGGTCCGGTCAGGCCCAGTTCGCGCTTGAGATGGTCGATGTCCGAGGCCGGGACGTCCTGGTGCGTGAGCAGTTCAGCCCTCGCCTGGTGGGTGGTGTGCAGCAGTTGCCTCCATGAGGCGGGTGCGGTGGTGAGCCGGCAGGGCAGCAGGTTGCCGGCGTGGGTGACGTAGCCGGTGGTGATCTGCTGCTCGGCGGACATGGCCGCGAGCACCTTGGCGTGCGTCGCCAGCACAAGCGAGTCAAGCGGTATCGCCAGTTCGTCGGCCAGTCGGCACAGCCCGGTGACGATGTCTTCGGGGACGTGTGTCTCGTAGTGGCTCACGCCGGGCGCCGGGTGGAGGGTCCAGCGTGGGACGGGGGTGAATCCGCCGGTTGTCAGTACGTCGCGCCAGTACTCCAGGCCGTTTCGGGTGGAGTTCGGGTGTGTTGCCATCGGTTCGTTTCCTGTCCTTGTGGCTGGTGTCGCGGTGTCAGTTGCGATGGGCTCGGGCGGCGTCGGCTTGCGGGCGGTCCTTGAGGGGGATTTCGCCTCCCGGCATGTCCTGGGCCGGGTTGCCCGCCCACTGGGCGTGCGGGGGGATTTCCTCGCCCTTCATGAGGAAGGAGTCAGGGGCAAGTACGGCGCCGTCGCCGATCGTCACGCCGTAGTGGACGAAGGCGCCGACCCCGAGGGTGCAGCCGCTGCCGAGGGCGCTGCGGTCGGACTTGAAGGCGCCGTCCTCCTGTGAGTGGCACTGGATCACGGTCCCGGCGTTGAGCGTGCTGTCGTCGCCGATGGTGACGAGGGTGCGCTCCGGGAGGAAGCAGCCGTCGTCGAAGACCCGTTTGCCGATCCGGGCCCCCAAAAGCCGCCAGATGACGTTCTTGAAGGGGGTGCCGTTGAAGACCTGGATGTAGTCGACCGACGCCATCTTCCAAAAGCGTTCGTGGTGCCAGAAGCCGGGCTCGTAGATGGAGCAGTACAGCGGCTGCTGCGCTTTGAAGCCGGTGGAGGCCCGTTCGATCAGCGCGAAGTGGACGACGGTGTACGTGAAGGTGAGGACGGTGGCCAGGGCGATCGCCGGTGCACCGAGCGAGGGGTAGAGGTTGGCCGCGCCCATGGTGACAAGGGTGATCACGAAGAGGTGGCTCCACCTCGCCAACAGGTACAGCCCGGCGGTTGCGGCATTGTGCCTGTTCTTGGCGGCCAGGCGGCGGCGCAGCTCATCGCCGGTCCGCAGATGGTTGAACCTGTTGTCCCGCAGCACTGTGCGCGGTATCTCGAAGCTGGGTGAGCCCAGCAGGCCCACGCCTTCACGCACCGGGCCATCGGTGGGGACCATGACTTTCGTGGCGAGCAGGCAGTTGTCGCCGGTCTTGCCCTGTGAGGGGTAGGCGACGCGGTTCCCGAGGAAGTTCCGGGGCCCGATCGACGCGCGGGACAGGCAAAAGGACGTGCTGGAGAAGTCGGCGTTCATGAGGGACAGACCGTCGGCGATCATGGTGCCGGTGCCGACAGAGCTCAGGTACGGGTTGTCGTGCTGTACCTCGGTGCCGAAGTTCGACCCGGTCTGCTCGATGCGGGACAGGTCGTATCCGAGGTAGCGCAGGTAGTGGACGATGCTGGAGCTGTCGCCGAAGAGCGTGGTGAAGAACTTCCTGTTGGTCATCAGCGCGATCACCCGCTGGATGCCGTATTGGAAGCCGTACAACGGATAGACCTTGCCGGGCTTGATGGCCCTGTTGAGGACACGCGGCACGGTGCCCAGAACCAGGAGGCCGGCGAGTGTCGAGCCGCAGAACATGGTCAAGGAGATGATCAGGGCATCGACGAAGAACGCCGGGCCGGCCACCGGCCGGGGGTTCACAAGCGGGTGAAGCAGCGGGACGCGGGCCAGCAGGGCGCTCACGGCGCCCATCGTCAACGGCAGCCATATCACCAGCAGACTCAGCAGTTGCAGAACACCGTACGCGGCCCTCGTGCGGGTGGCGCAGTGGGCTGGGCCGACCCTCCCGTAGTCCACGTCGGTCGGCTGCGCCGGCGAGCCGTGCCAGCGTTCGCCGGCGGGCACCACCTGGCCGCCGTGCAGGCAGGAGGCGTGGCCCAGCTGGGCGCCGTCGCCCATCTCGGTTCCGATGTCGAGGACCGTGTGCTCGCTGATGAGCACATTGCTGCCGAGCGTGACCCGGCCGGTCTGGATCAGCCCGCCGTGGGCGCGGTAGCAGGACAGCAGCACGTCCTTGCGGATGACCGTACCGTCACCGATGGTGAGCAGGTCGGCGCAGACGGGGATCGTGCGGGTGAGGATCGTGACGCCGGTGCCGATCCGCGCGCCGAGCGCCCTGAGGTAGAGCACATACAGCGGTGAACCGACAAGCAGCCGCAGGGGACTTGTGCGGATCAGGGTCTTGACGACCCAAAAGCGCAGATACTTCATCCCCCACAGGGGGAACTCGCCTGCCCGCCAGCGGCCGATGAGTGTCCATTTCGCCACGATCGGAAAGGCGCACAGCCCCAGGAAACCCCCGCCGGCGCACAGAGCCGACCGCAGGTAGAGGTCGAACAGACCCGAGCCTGCACAGATCCATGCGTAGCCTGCGGCGGCGGCAAAGGCGGTCAGCAGGCAATAGCCCAGGAAGAACAGGGATTGCAGCATTCCGCAGGAGATGTATCGCACTGTGGCGGCCGGGGCCCTTGCACCGGCCGGTGTCCGCGTGACCAGCGTCTGCGCCGGTGCCGACGCCTCCACGAGCGAATCCGGGGACGGGACGGGAGCAGGCGCGGAGCCCAAGAGCGCGACGGCCAGGCTCCGGATGGTGGGATACCGGTAGATGTCCTTCATCGACACCGCCGACAGGTCCTCCCGCTTCCTCACCCGCGCACAGAACTGCGCCATCACCAGGGAATCTGCGCCCAGGTCGTTGAAGAAGTGACTGTGGGGCGGCACCTGCTCCACACCGACGACGCCGGCCAGCACCTCGGCCAGACGCCTCTCGGTGCCGGCCGCCGAACCGGCCGCCCCGTCGTCCTGGAAGGCCGAGATGTCAGCCGGATCAGCCGCAGTCGCGTCCGCCTTTTTGTCTAGCACGAGAACTCCTCGAGGACGTTTCCTGAGCGTGTACGGATTCGTGACGCCCGGCCTCTTCAGTAGGCCCGTCCGGAGAGCTCCTGTCCTGCCCCTGAATGTCGGGACTTGACATCGAAGCCTGGCATTGATAGTGAGCCGCTTTATGCTCGCCGCGCTGTGGCCCCTTGATCTCTGCGCACGTCGCGCTGCTCGCGACCGCGTTGCACGGCACCCGATCAATCCACGGGTGAATCGCCCGGCAATTGCATCGCACGCCACCGTCCCGCACGGCGCTTTACGGGCAGGGACTGCGGGGCAGGACACAGGGCGCCAACCGATGGCGACCGGGCCTGGAAAGCGGCCATTGATCCGGTACCGCAACAACCGGACCCCGTCGCGCCATATATGCGCGCACAGGGCGCCTGTCAAGTCCCGAATTTCGGTGGCATGACACGGCTGCTCCGATTTGGGCGCACTGGAGGCATTCCGGCGAGACGCCACGCGCCGCCGAATTTCTCCCTGTACGGCACAGAGACGGATCGACTACAGGAAGACCTCCTGTAGCCGCGAGGAGACAACATGCCTGTCATATCCGCCCCCCAGGCCTTCAACGAGGACGATCTCTACGTCGACCTTGAGAAAATCTTCGAGTACCCGTTGTTCCTCAAGTGCGAGGGATTCAATTTCGCCGGCTCGATCAAGCTCAAGGCCGCCATCGAAATGGTCGAGACTGCCGAACGCGACGGACTGCTGACGCCGGACTCGGTACTGGTCGAATCATCCTCGGGCAACCTGGGCGTGGCCCTGAGCGTGATCGCGGCCAACAAGGGATACCGGTTTCTGTGCGTGACCGACTCCCGCTGCAACCCGGCGACCAGGATGATGATGGAGGCCTTGGGCAGCCAGGTCCACGTCATCACCGAACCCGACCCCGTCGGCGGGCTCCTCGGCGCGCGCATCGACCACGTCCAGGCGCTGTGCGCCTGCGACGAGCGCTATGTATGGCTCAACCAGTACGTCAACCCCAGCAACAGCACGGCCCACTACCAACACACCGCCCCGGCCATCGCCCGACAGTTCCCGCACCTGGACGTGCTGTTCGTCGGGGCCGGCACCACCGGAACCCTGATGGGCTGCGCACGCTACTTCCGCACATGGCACCGGCCAGTACGCATCGTGGCCATCGACACCATCGGCTCGGTGACCTTCGGAGGCGTCCCCGGCCGCCGGATGATTCCCGGGCTGGGCACCAGCATGCGCCCCCCGCTGCTGGACGAGTCCTATGTCGACGATGTGGTGCGCGTCGAAGAGGCCGACACCATCCGGGCCTGCCACCGGCTGGCCAGGCGCGGGTTTCTGTTCGGGGGTTCCACCGGGACGGTGGTCAGCGGCGCGATGGCTTGGCTGGCTCGACAGGAGGGACCGGAGCTGACCGCTGTGGCCATCGCCCCGGATCTGGGTGAGCGGTACCTGGAGACCGTCTACCAGCCCACCTGGGTACAGGACCTGTGCGGCGATGACGTCCTCATCTCCCGGTCGCCGACCACGGCGCCTCAGACAGCCTGACCTCGACCAAGGACCGCCGCCTGTTCGACGCCTGCTCAGGTCACGGCGTATCTGTACTCGCTGATGAGACCGCCGAGGATCCGGGTGCGCAGCAGCTTGTGGGCGCCGCTGTCTATCGCGGTGGCCTGTTTCCGGGCATCGGGTGGTAGCTGGTTGCGCGCCTGGCGGAGCCGATGCACGTTGTGGTGCCTCTGGCAGGCCGCAAGCACCCACCGGGCATGCACCCTTCCCCTGACCAGGATGCGGCCGACCCAAATCCCCGTACTCCCACCGCCGTGCGGGACGGAGTCGTCAGCTTCGAGCATCCGGTACACCACCAGCACGAGTTCGCCGCGTATCGCCGCCGACCATGACCGACGGAGCAACGGCTTCTCGATGGTGGTGTCCAGTGGATCTCGGCACGGCAGCGCCGGCCCGGGCTACGCCGGTGCCCCCGCACCCCTGCATGGATGGATCCAGGCTCAGGGTGGCTGACTCACTGCCAGAAACACTCATCGATCACGATCTGAGGATCGGTGGCCCTCCGGGTGAAGTGGTACCGGAGCCACCCCCGGCCGTGATCGAAGTAGATGACGTGCTCGCCACCGGGGCGAGTGGACTGGACGGGTTCGACACTCATTCCGCCCGGGAGGTCGCGGTCGCTGTCGATGCTCCGGAAGTACGGGTCAGCGGAGGTGACGAGTTCGGCGCGGGCCTCGTTGACCAAGACACGGGCCTCTTCGGGGAGGGCGTTTCTGTTGTCCTCGGCGTTCTTGGTCCAGTCGGCTTGCCAGGGCGGCCCCATGAAGTCGTCGGTCACTGGCCGGGCTCTGCCTTCGCTGCCGTGCGGCGGATGCGTCCGGCTTCTTCAATGAGTGACTTGGCGCGGGCGTAGTCAGGTTCCCTGCCGGCCTCGTCCTCCAGACCGTGCACCTTCGCTTCCAGTTGGGGGTCGCGGGCGAGGGCGAATTCGCCCCACCAGCGGGCCATGAAAGCGGGGACCGGCGCGAGGTCGTAAGCGTCGGCGATGTCTCGGCGCCAGTGTCGATCGAAGTCGACGAGGAGTTGCGGCGCATGCTGGGCGATGGCGGCGCGGAGCGCCTTCGGTGTCCTGTCGGGCATGGGTGGCACGGCCCCAGAGCCCAGGGTGGCGGTAGTCATGAACGGCAGTTCCCCTACTTGGCGGTCGGTCAGGCGGCAGTTGGCTTCATCCGGCCTGGGACACTGCCGTCAGGCTCTTCGGCAGCTGGTTTCTGGTTGTCCTTGGTGGCGCCTTCTGTGAACCGCTGCCTGGCCCGGGCGAGGCTGTTGTCACGCAGGGTGTAGATCATGCTGGAGTCCTTGTAGCCCAGCATGCGGGCAAGTCTCACGACGCGTCCGTACGGCAGCTTTCCGCCGACGGGGGCGGTGACGGCGGCACGAACGTCGTCTTCGAGTTGTTTGCGGAGCTGGGCGAGCTGCATTTCCGCGCGGGTGATCTCGGCGCGGGTATTGCGGACCTTCTGGACGTCGGGGTCCTGGTCGTCCTTGTTCTGCATCGCCGACATGCTTCGCATCATGACACCGCAGACCATGGTTTGCAACACTGTAGATCTCGACACTATGGTTTCGCAGTCCATAGTATCGTCACCTGCGCGATCGGCGCGTCGGCGGTGAAGTCCCGCTGGAACAGACCCGTGTCCGATGGCTCCGGCATCGTCGTGGTGACCTTCTTGCGCGCTGCACCCCGACGATGCGGAACTTCCGCATCACGCGGGCGACCATCTTCTCGTTGATCATCATGCTGGCGTCCCGCATGGGACGCGAGGTGGACGGCCCGTGTCAAGGCCAGCGCGGAGCGCCGCCGAAGGCGCCCTTCACCGACCTGACCAGTCGCACACTCAGCCGTCGGGCGGCCCGTCACAGCCTCAACCCAGGTGGGGAATTACGCGATGCTGATCATGGAGATCGTGGGGAATTTTATGACCGCTCACACATACTCGCCACCATGCCCCGGAACAGGCAAGATCGGCCGAGGTAACGAAGCACAACTAGTCACCGCGGAATCGGCGGCAGTTGGCACGTCAATCACGGGGATTAGGCCATAAGTGGACATACTGGCCGGCGCTCGCTACGGTCGAATTAGAGACGCCACAACTGCGAGTAGTAGTCGGTCCGCAGGGAAGTTGGCGTCGGAAGCCGGAATCCACCGGCCTCATGGTGCCAGAGAGTGTAGATGCCGCTCCCTGATCAGCAACCGCGCGAAGGATGTGCTTGGCCAGGTCGAGGCACCATATGTCGTACCGCTTCAAGGAAGAGGCTAACTATGCGCGCGAAGCGAACCGTCGCACTCGTGGCGAGCCCCCTCGTCGCAGCCGTGGCCCTGGCGTTCTCGCCCGCAACCATGGCACAGGGCTCGACCAACACCACCCACGCCGCGCCCGTGTCTGTGACTGAGGCCCCGAAGCCGCCCCTGGGGGCGAAGGAGGGCAATCGCGATGGACGGATAGCCGGGCAGGCCGACGGCCCAGACTGCGCATACAAGCAGTCCTGGGCGCCGAAGACGAAGAACTCGAAGTACATGCAGGCTTACACGGCCGCTTACGAAAGGAACTACGACAAGCTCTGCACTGAGGAGTAGAAAAGGGACTTCGCGAAGTCCGGCAGGATGCGCCGGATGTCCCAAGCCCCAAAGACCAGGCTCCGCCGCTCGGCTGGCGGAGCCTGCCGCGTGAGCGCGGGCTCATAGCCGGGCACACTTCCTGGGCGGGCCAGCAGGGATGGCGCGGGATCTGAGACTGGACGAGGAAAGCCCTACTCGTCACCGCTTTCGGGGCTCCATCTGCTCCGGCGTCGCCACACAGCGGAACCCAGTGTCGTCGTCATGCATCATCTCGTTGGCGTCGTTGGAAATAGCGTGAGCCCCCCGGAAGAGAGGGCTCGTAAAGGCGCTGCCTCGTAGTTCGTAGCGCCCGCGTGCGACCGCCGTTGCGAGCCATTCCCACACGTTGCCCACCATGTCGTAAACCTCATAGGGCGACACACCGCTGTGGTACCGAGAGACGGACGTTGTGTGCTCCACGCCGGCCTCTCTAACGTTGCACTTTGCAGCGGTCTTCTGATCCCCCACGGTCGCACGTACGGAGCCGAAGGCGAGAACACCTACCGCGGGAGGGAGATGCGCGTCGGTGGCTGTCGCGTTGCGCGCGGCCCAGCGGCATGCACACACGCAGACTCGGCCCTGAGCCACGGGCGACCAGCAGCTCTGGCGCCCGAGGACAGGGCTGCCCGGGTGCCCGAAGGGGCGCGAACAATCAACCCGAGTGCGGCCCGATGCGTCGCACACGGCGACCTCCCCCGCCCGGTGCCGTCGTCGAGGAGTCGGGCGAGGGCGTCGGCGAGGGTGCAGCGTTCGCATAGGCGCCCGCCGAGCAGCAGCCCCTCGAAGCCGCAGCGGTCGCAGAAGAAGTCGCGGTGATGCCCGCGCAGTGGCGGCAGATTGGCCTGCCAGCAGTGTCCACTCCGTGCGGCTGGTGCCGGGGTTCACGAGGGTGCGGGTCCTGACGCGGAGTGACGGGGCTGCTTGGCTTCCTGATCGCGTTCGCGGGCCGCGGCCTGCTGTTGAGTGCGGTAGCGGTGGAGTGCCGGCTGGTCGCCCATGTGTTCGGCGGCCGCCGTTACGGCATCGAGGACTCCGTCCCTCCAGAGTCGAGGAATCCCTCGCCCGGTGCGCTGGCGAGTTGGTCGCGCAGGCTCCGGTTCTCCTCGGTCCGTGGGCGGGTGTCAGCAACGGCGAAGGCTTCGCAACTCCCCGGCCCCATCCCCTGTCAACACACCAGCCCCGCCCGGCAATGTGCTCCTGGCGGGGCTGGTCAGCATGGGGGCCGAAAAGATCGGTCGTCTGCGCGGCAAAAGGCATTGCAAGGCTTCAGCCGAAAGCCGTCTGCGGCTCGATTCCGCGTCGTCGGCGCATGGACCGACCCTAACTGCCTGGACGGTACCTCCGTTCGATGTGACCCTTGAGGTCGTCCGCATAGAAGTAGACCGGCCGCAGGTCACCCTTGGCGTAGCGTTCGGCCTGGTCGTCGAAGTGCGGTGAATCGGGGTGTCCGCTCGCGCCGCCCGCCGTCACCGCCCAGGCGCGCAGTCGCGGCCCGAACTCCACCACCGCCACGAAGCTGTTGCCGCTGGTGCCGTAGTAACGCTTCGTTCCCGGGTAGGCCTTCGCTCCGAAGGAGGCGAGGGAGCCCCAGCGCGATGAGGCGAAGGGCACCGGGATGCTCGGCTTGGTGTCGCTGAACTGCTGAACGATCGCTGCGTCGTTGCGTTGGTAGCGGTTGATGTCGCCCCAGGGCACCTTCCAGCTGCCGAAGTCCCGTGCCAGTCGCCGTGTCGCGGTCTCGAGCGCGTCGAGTCGCTGCGCGTCACTGGCGCGGTCGGCCATGTAGTCCCACACCGACATTCCTGCGTCCGCCGCCGCCTGGGACGTGAGCGCCCACAGGTCTTCACCCCAGAACACGGCCATCGACGTCGCGGTCGACTCCGCGGCCCACCGGTGGTCCCAGTCACGCAGCAGACCGACCGGGCCGGCCAGCGCCGCCTTCTGTCCGTTGTCCTCGGGCAGTTGGTTCCACGCTGCGACGAGCCGGGGAACCAGCCGCGCGAAAGCCGTCAGGTACGGATCGAACGCGGCCTCGATCAATATCTGCGGGGTGAAGTCGTCCCGCGCGGACAGCACCCGCTCCGCTTGTGGTCCGCGCGGGTTCTCGCCGACCCTGTCGAAGTACCGTGGGCAGTCTGCCGCGTTGGGACTGTCCGCACCGGCGGCGGTCCACGGCCAGTTGTTCGTGTTGAACGCCCAGCCGTTCTTCGGGTTCACGACGTGCGGCATGCTGTCCAGGCTGTGCAGTCCGTGCCAGTCGGTCGCCGGATCGCTGCCGTCGACGGGCCTGCGATAGTCGAAGCGATCGTCTCTCACCGGCATGAACTGCGGCATCAGGAAGGCGATCTCACCCTTGGAGTCCGCGAAGAGCGTGTTGTTCGAGCTGTTCGCCTTCAGGCCCGCCACCCGGAGGTAGTCCGCGTAGTTCCCCGTCGTGGTGCGCAGGAAGCTCTGCTGGAGCGCCTCGACGGGCTTGTTCATCAGCGCACACGCGATCCACTTGCCGTCCGCCTCGCGCACGATGGGGCCGTGATGGGTGGCGAACGTGGTGAAGCTGCGTTTGTCCTGTCCGCCCTCCTCGGTACGGAAGGACAGGGTGATCGTCGTCGTTGTGACAGGGCGCAGCTCGTCGCCGTAGCGGTAGTAGCGGATTCCGTCGGCCCCCGTCACGATCGTCTCGGTGAACTCGTCGATGTTGTCGACGCCGCTCGTCGTGTGCATCCACCCCGTGTGCGCGTTGAAGCCCTGGTAGATGAAGAACTGGCCCCAGGTGGCGGCACCGTAGACGTTGAGCCCCTCGCCGCTCGTCACATGCTGTTCCGAGCGGAAGAAGAAGCTGGTGTGCGGGTTGATCAGGAGCAACGCGTGGCCGTCACGCGTGTGGCTCGGCGCGATCGCGAAGCCGTTCGACCCCGTGGGTTCGCGCAGCACCAGACCGCGTTCCTCGTCGGTCATCGGCACGTGCCGCTTGTCGTAGAAGGCTTCGAGCTGGGTGAGCAGCACCGACTCGATGTCGCCGCCGATGCTGCCCTCCGAGAAGCTCAGCGGCATCCACGGCTCGAACCGGTCGAGCACGCGCGGACGGACCTCGGGGTGTGTCGCGAGGTAGTAGTTGAGCCCATCCGCCCAGGCCTGCATCAATGTACGCAGCCACGCGGGAGACTTCGCATAGTCCTTCTTCAGCGCCTCCGGGTCGAGGAAGAGCCGCTGGCGCAGGTCCTGCCAGATGGCGCTCTCTCCCTCGGCCTCGGCGAGGCGGCCCAGGGCGACGAGGTAGTTCCGTTCGATCCGGTTGAAGTCGTCCTCTGCCTGCGCGTACATCATTCCGAACACCGCGTCGGCATCGGTTTTGCCCACGATGTGCGGAATGCCCCAGTCGTCCCGCGTGATCGTCACGTGGGCGGCGTGTCTGTTCCAGCGGGCCTTTTCGGGCAGCGTCTGCGGCGGTGCCGCTGCCGCGACCGCGGACGGCACTCCCGCCGCGACCGCGGCCAGTCCGGCTGCCGTGCCCAGCACACGCCGCCGACTCACTCCCGTCTTGCGCACATCACCCACGAGCTGCTCCACCTTCCATCCGAAAAATCAACGGATCGTGCAGTTCACACACTCGCAAGGAAGGTGGTCCACGCGCGGGGTCGACTACGCCTTCGGCCGTCGGCGCGCACACGCGCCACATCACTGCAGCGCCGCCCCTCCACAACGGACACTCGCACCGGTGGACCGCAGCCCGACCACCGCAACGGCAGCAACCACATGTGATGCAACACCACAGCAGCAGACACAGACCTCCCTGTGATCACTCACATCCGCAGTCTTGTCCGCCACACAGCCCACTGACAAGACCGCGATCGACAGTGAACAGAACACCGTCGCGCATCGCCCCGCCCAGTGGTCAACTCCGTGACAGCTCCTGGTATTTGTGCGGGCGACGAGCGGCGGCCCGGTCTGCTCGGACCGCGATCCGGAAGGCGATCGGCACGAACTTCACCATGCTGGGCCGCGAAAGCGCCAGTGCCGGGTCGCAACGTTGCGCAGTCTCCCGATGCCTGATCGGGACGTCCCGCACCGCGAGGCACGCACGGTCGGATACGCCTCCCCGGTCACGTAGACGCTGCGCTTTCCATCCTCAACCCCCGTGCCGTCTCGTGGGCCCGGGCGGACGTAGACCGCGATCGGTTCAAGAACTGCAACGCCTCCCAGGACGTGGTCAAGTGCAAGATGCCCTGACCTCCGGCACCCATGGAGTGACGAGGCCACGCATCTGACGAGGAGCCTCGCCGCCGGCGCCAAGCCGGTGGCGGGGGTTCCCGCATGTCGGATACGGCGCTGCCGTCAGCCGCGGGCCGCCAGCCCGTCAGACACGCGTGCAAGGTAACCGGCGACGGTTTCCCCTCCCGGCGTGGACACGTCCATCAAGCCCCAGCGGCCGACCCTCCCTGTCTCGCTGTCGAGGAAGAGCCCGGCGAACGCGTCCTCCGGATTGTCCGCCGTGAAAGGTATCCAGGTACGGGGCCACTTACCGGACGAGGTCATCGTGGCGTGCACGGCGAGGGCCTGGTCAATCTGGAGCAGCCCTTCGCCGTCGAGGAAGGCGTTCACGTCCTCCCACTCCTCCCCATCCCCGACCAGCAGCGCCGGCAGCGGCCGACCACCCCGTTCCCACAACCACTGGATCTGTTGTGACAGCGAGGATCCGAGCATCTCCGCGTAATCCGGCTCCTGGGCGAAGTCAGCTGGAGCTGGCGGCTCCCGGTACAGCTCGCTCTCCGCCCCCTGTCCCACAGCCATCGCAACCTGGTGGGCAGAGGCAAGGCCAGCATCTCTTGGTATCCGACCATGACCTGACACGCCGTCAGGTGTACCCGGGCGTCTCGTAGGTGCCGTCGTGCAGCAGCCACAGTGCTTTCAGTTGGTCCGGCAGGGGGCAGCCGACGACCCGCTCGGCACTGTTCAACTGTTCGCAGGTCGCGGGCGGTCGGAGCGTCGTGCGCGACATGGGGGCGCGCGCCTGCAACCACGTCTCTATGCGGTCCCACGCCGCTGTCACGGCAGTCCCGCCGGCCAGAACGTCGTTGCCATGCATCATGCAGGCAAAGATAGCCGCGGTCTCTGCAGCCCTCCATCAAGTCCCGTGGCCGACACCGGGACACGGATGGCGAGATCCGGTAACCGGCCTCTGCGTGATCCGGAGTGCCGCGACCGCAGCAGGCGGTGCCCTGGTAGCCCACGGCGGCTTCTGGGGGCCCTACCCCTTGATCGTGGACACCCTGATCATTGGATCGTGAAGATCCATAGGACAGGAGTTCCCGTTGGGGACGTCGAAGTACTCGCCTGA
>NZ_JBIVPK010000045.1:0-61892 GCF_044754605.1 Streptomyces sp. NPDC093064 | reverse complement strand
GCGGCGGAGCGAGTTGCCGAGGGTGTAGCCGAAGCCCGGCTCCAACGGCTCGATCACGAACCGGGAACGGAACTCGTCGACGACCTCTTCGGTCAACGAGGGTCGCTGAGCGATCAGCATGTGTGGATCAGATCCTTCAGTCGTGGGCGCCCGCTATTTGACGCCCGACCGGGCCGCACCGAAAAGGTGCGGGTACTGCAAGGGTACGGGCGGCACGACCCATAAGGGTCGTACCGCCCGGAAACCGGCGCGAAGCAGCCGTGCGTCAGACGCGGCGGCGCTTCGGCGGGCGGCAGCCGTTGTGCGGGGTCGGGGTGACGTCCTGGATGGAGCCGACCTCGAGACCGGTGGCCTGCAGGGAACGGATCGCGGTCTCACGGCCGGAGCCCGGACCCTTGACGAACACGTCGACCTTGCGCATGCCGTGCTCCTGGGCGCGGCGGGCAGCCGACTCGGCGGCCATCTGCGCGGCGAACGGCGTGGACTTCCGGGAGCCCTTGAAGCCGACGTGGCCGGCGGAGGCCCAGGAGATCACGTTGCCGGACGGGTCGGTGATCGAAACGATGGTGTTGTTGAACGTGCTCTTGATGTGCGCGTGGCCGTGAGCGACGTTCTTCTTTTCCTTGCGGCGCACCTTCTTGGCAGCGCCCTGACGTCCCTTGGGGGGCATGTCGAAAACTCCTACGGGAGGTGGTCGGTCCTACAGCGAAGACCGCTGGACGGCGAGTGTCGCTGCGGACTACTTCTTGCCCGGCTTCTTCTTGCCGGCGATGGCGCGACGCGGGCCCTTGCGGGTGCGGGCGTTGGTGCTGGTGCGCTGACCGCGGACGGGCAGACCGCGGCGGTGACGCAGACCCTGGTAGCAGCCGATCTCGACCTTGCGGCGGATGTCGGCCTGGATCTCGCGACGGAGGTCACCCTCGGTCTTGATGTTGCTGTCGACGTACTCGCGGATCGCGACGAGCTGCTCCTCGGAGAGGTCGCGAACGCGGGTGTTCGGGTCGATCTCGGTGGCGACCAGCGTCTGCTGGGCGAGGGTCCGGCCGATGCCGAACACATAGGTGAGGGCGACCTCCACGCGCTTTTCGCGCGGGATGTCAACACCGGAAACGCGTGCCATTCAATGGCTCCAGTTGATCTTCGGAGGTCTTCCGCAGGACCGACCCCCGGCCGCCGTACCAGGTACGAACCGGGTCCCCGGCCTCCGAACCGGGGGTGTCGAGCCGCACTGCGGCTCGGGTCCTGCGTATGAACATATTCAGCTCGCGTCGCGCGAATCTCTGCGATGAGCGTGCAGAGGGTGCGGTCGGAAGTGCGTCAGCCCTGGCGCTGCTTGTGGCGCGGGTTGTCGCAGATGACCATGACCCTGCCGTGACGGCGGATCACCCTGCACTTGTCGCAGATCTTCTTGACGCTCGGCTTGACCTTCATGGGATGTGAGGTTCTCCGGGTCAGTTGCCGGCGGCCCCCCGGTGGAACGCGGGGCCTGGGCAAGATCTACTTGTACCGGTAGACGATCCGGCCACGCGTCAGGTCGTACGGAGAAAGCTCCACCACGACCCGGTCGTCAGGGAGGATGCGGATGTAGTGCATGCGCATCTTGCCGCTGATGTGTGCCAGGACCTGGTGGCCGTTCTGGAGCTCGACCCTGAACATGGCGTTCGGCAGAGACTCGACGACAGTGCCCTCGATCTCGATGGCACCTTGCTTCTTGGCCACGCTTCGCCCTTCGAATCGACTACCTTGATCGACTCCATGTCCCGCATGCGGACATGCGAATACATGAGAGCCGACGAGTCAGTCTACGCCAGCCCCCTGCGAAAGACGAATCGAGAAAGTCTGCCCCAGCTCCGAGATCATCATGCGGCCGGGTCCGACCCGGACCGGCGGCCGTACGGCGGGCGGTGCCTTTTCAGGCCAGCGGGTCCGGCGCGGCCGTGATGCCGTACTCGGCCAGCTTCGCCCTGCCGCCGTCCGGGGCCGTCAGGACCAGGGGGCCCTGCTCGGTCAGGGCCACCGAGTGCTCCCAGTGGGAGGACCAGGTGCCGTCCGTGGTGATGACCGTCCAGTCGTCCTCGAGGACGTGGGTCTTCGGGGTGCCCAGGGAGACCATGGGCTCGATGGCCAGGCAGAAGCCGGGGACCAGCTTCGGGCCCTTGCCGCGCCGCCGGTCGACGTAGTTCAGCAGGTGCGGGTCCATGTGCATCTCGGTGCCGATGCCGTGGCCGCCGTAGTCCTCGATGATCCCGTAGCGGCCGCCGCCCGGCTTCGGCTGGCGGCGGATGTACGTCTCGACGGCCCGGGAGATGTCGACCAGCCGGTTGCCCTGCTTCATGGCGGCGATGCCGGCCCACATCGACTCCTCGGTCACCCGGGAGAGCTCGATCAGCTCCGGGGAGTGACCGGAGCCGACGAACGCGGTGAACGCCGCGTCGCCGTGCCAGCCGTCGATGATCGCGCCGCAGTCGATGGAGATGACGTCCCCGTCCTTGAGGACGACGTCGTCGGAGGGGATGCCGTGGACGACGACCTCGTTCACGGAGGTGCAGATCGTAGCGGGGAAGCCGCCGTAGCCGAGGAAGTTCGGCTTGGCGTTGTGTTCGGCGAGCACCTTGCGGGCCACCTGGTCCAGGTCCTTGGTGGTCGCCCCGGGCACGGCCGCCTCCCGGGTGGCCGCGTGGATGGCGGCGACGACCAGCCCCGCCGCACGCATCTTGGCGATCTGCTCGGGGGACTTGATCTGCACCATGGGGGCTACGGCCTTTCTAGGACCGGAAGGAAGGCGGACGCCTTCAACAATACGGGGAAGCAGAACCGGGCCCGTCCGGCGTGCGGGGACGAAGCCGTTCAGGCCGATGCGGGGGTCCGGGGGCGTGGCCCCCGGGGACGGCCGCACCGGCGCCGTGCACACGTCGGCCGCGGCCCCCAGAGGGAACCGCGGCCGAGCAGCGCGGCTAGTCGCGCTTCAGCGCCTCCAGCGCGCGCTGCGTGATCTCGTCCACCGGACCGAGCGAGGAGATCGTCACGACCAGGCCCTGCGCCCGGTAGTAGTCGATGATCGGCTCGGTCTGCGTGTGGTAGACCTCCAGGCGCTTGCGCACGGTCTCCTCGGAGTCGTCGTCCCGCTGGTACAGCTCACCGCCGCAGACGTCGCAGACGCCTTCCTTCTTCGGCGGGCTGTACGTCTCGTGGAAGACGTGCGCCGAGTCGTTGCGGCAGGTGCGGCGACCCGCGATGCGCTTGACGACCTCGTCCTCGGGGACCTCGAGATCGAGGACCGCGTCCAGCTTCATGCCCTCGCCCTGGAGCAGCTTGTCCAGCGCCTCGGCCTGCGACACATTGCGCGGAAAACCGTCCAGCAGGAAACCGCCCTCGGCGTCGGGCTGCTCCATGCGGTCCTTGGCCATCGCGATGGTGACCTCGTCGGGTACCAGGTTTCCGGCATCCATGTAGGACTTCGCGAGCTTGCCGAGCTCCGTCTGTCGGCTGATGTTGGCGCGGAACAGGTCACCGGTGGAGATGTGCGGAATGCTCAGCTTCCCGGCCAGGCGCGTGGCCTGTGTTCCTTTGCCGGCACCCGGCGGTCCGACGAGGACGATTCGCATCAGCGGAGGAACCCTTCGTAATTGCGCTGCTGGAGCTGGCTCTCGATCTGCTTCACCGTCTCGAGTCCGACACCCACGATGATGAGGATGCTGGTCCCGCCGAAGGGGAAGTTCTGGTTCGCCCCGAAGCCGACCAACGCCATTGTCGGTACGAGAGCGATCAGGCCCAGATACAGCGAACCCGGCCAGGTGATCCGGTTGAGCACGTACGAAAGGTACTCAGCGGTCGGTCGGCCAGCCCGGATGCCCGGGATGAAGCCACCATACTTCTTCATGTTGTCGGCGACTTCTTCGGGGTTGAAGGAGATCGCCACATAGAAGAACGCGAAGAACACGATCAGCAGGAAGTACATGGTGATGTAGATCGGGTGATCGCCCTTGGTCAGGTTCTGCTGAACCCAGGTCTTCCATCCGGAGTTGCCCCCGGAGAACTGCGCGATGAGTGCTGGAATGTAGAGCAGCGAAGAAGCGAAGATGACGGGGATCACACCCGCCTGGTTGACCTTCAGCGGGATGTACGTCGACGTACCGCCGTAGGAACGGCGGCCGATCATGCGCTTGGCGTACTGCACCGGAATTCGGCGCTGGGCCTGTTCGACGAAGACGACCAGGCCGACCATGACCAGGCCGACGAGGATGACGGTGCCGAATTCGATCCAGCCCTCGGCGAGCTTGCCCTGCTTCTTGATCGCCCACAGAGCGGACGGGAAAGTGGCGGCGATCGAGATGAACATCAGGATCGACATGCCGTTGCCGATACCGCGGTCGGTGATGAGCTCACCGAGCCACATGACCGTGGCCGTACCGGCGGTCATGACGATCACCATGACGATCGTGTTGAAGATCGCCTGGTTCGGGACGATGTTCCCGGCCGCCGAGCACCCGGAGAACAGGGCGCCGCTGCGGGCGGTGGCCACCAGACCGGTGCCCTGGAGGATGGCCAGCGCCACCGTCAGGTAACGGGTGTACTGGGTGATCTTCGCGGTGCCGGACTGGCCCTCCTTCTTGAGGGCCTCCAACCGCGGGATCACCACGGTCAGCAGCTGAAGGATGATGCTCGCCGTGATGTACGGCATGATGCCCAGGGCAAAGATCGTGATCTGCAGCAGCGCACCGCCGCTGAACATGTTCACCAGGCCGAAGAGACCCTGGTTGCCCGAGGCCTCGCTGACGCACTGCTGAACGGCCTTGTAGTTGACACCCGGGATCGGGATGTGGGTACCGACGCGGTACACCACGATGATGCCGAGCGTGAAGAGCAGCTTCTTGCGCAGGTCGGGCGTCCTGAACGCCCGGGCGAAGCCGGTGAGCACGGTGCCTCCTGCGACCCCGCGCAAGTGCGTCAGGGTGACGGTGGTGAGGTTCGACGATAAATAACGGTGCAGGCCACCTTACCGGCGATACTGCCTCCCGTGGAACGACCAACCGGGGATACCTCATTGTGAGGTACCCCCGGTCGGGACCGCTTTACGTCATCGGGCTCAGACGAGCTCGGTGACAGAACCGCCGGCGGCGGTGATCTTCTCCTTGGCGGAGCCGGAGACGGCGTCCACCGTCACCTGCAGCGCCACGGAGACCTCGCCCTGGCCGAGGACCTTGACCAGGCTGTTCTTGCGAACGGCACCCTTGGCCACCAGGTCCTCGACCGTGACCTCGCCACCCTCGGGGTAGAGCGCGGCCAGCTTGTCGAGGTTCACGACCTGGAACTCGGTCTTGAACGGGTTCTTGAAGCCCTTCAGCTTCGGGAGGCGCATGTGCAGCGGCATCTGGCCGCCCTCGAAGCGCTCCGGAACCTGGTAGCGGGCCTTGGTGCCCTTGGTACCACGACCGGCCGTCTTACCCTTGGACGCTTCACCACGACCGACACGGGTCTTCGCGGTCTTGGCGCCCGGGGCGGGACGGAGGTTGTGGATCTTCAGCGGGTTCTGCTCCGCCATGATCAGTCGACCTCCTCGACCGTCACGAGGTGGCGGACGGTGTGCACCATGCCGCGGAACTCGGGGCGGTCCTCCTTGACGACCACGTCGCCCAGGCGCTTCAGGCCCAGGGTACGCAGGGTGTCACGGTGGTTCTGCTTGCTGCCGATGTAGGACTTCGTCTGCGTGATCTTGAGCTGCGCCATCACGCACCCGCCCCTGCACGCGCACGCAGCAGAGCCGCGGGAGCGACGTCCTCGAGCGGCAGACCACGGCGGGCCGCGACCTCCTCGGGACGCTGCAGGCCCTTGAGGGCCTCCACCGTCGCGTGCACGATGTTGATCTGGTTGTCGGAGCCGAGCGACTTCGACAGGATGTCGTGGATACCGGCGCACTCGAGCACGGCGCGCACCGGACCACCGGCGATAACGCCGGTACCCGGGGAAGCGGGCTTGAGCAGCACGACGCCGGCAGCCTTCTCACCCTGGATCGGGTGCGGGATGGTGCCCTGGATCCGGGGAACCTTGAAGAAGTGCTTCTTGGCCTCCTCAACGCCCTTGGCGATGGCGGCCGGCACCTCCTTGGCCTTGCCGTATCCGACACCCACGGTGCCGTCACCGTCGCCCACCACGACCAGCGCGGTGAAGCTGAAGCGACGACCACCCTTCACAACCTTGGCGACGCGGTTGATCGCGACGACGCGCTCAACGTACGCGGTCTTCTCGGCGGCAGCTGCGCCGCCGTCACGGCCCTTCCGGTCCCGCCGCTCGCCGCCACCGGCACCGCCACCGCGGCGCTGGGGTCCAGCCATTGGAATTACCTCTCTCTGTTTCCGCTAGCTCGGAACCGGCTCAGAACTTCAGGCCGGCTTCGCGGGCGGCGTCCGCCAGGGCGGCGATGCGCCCGGCGTACTGGTTGCCACCACGGTCGAACACGACGGCCTCGACACCGGCGGCCTTGGCACGCTCGGCGACCAGGGCGCCGACCTGCTTGGCCTGCGCCGACTTGTCGTTTTCGCCACCGCGGATCGAGTTGTCCAGCGTGGACGCCGATGCCAGGGTGTGGCCCTTCAGGTCGTCGATCACCTGCGCCACGATGTGGCGGTTCGAGCGGGTCACGACCAGACGGGGACGCTCCGCCGTACCGGAGATCCGCTTGCGGATCCGGATGTGGCGGCGCTTGATCGCGGCGCGCTTGTAGGCGTCGCCCTTGAGGATCTTCTGCCCGTATGCCATGGCTTACTTACCCGCCTTTCCGACCTTGCGGCGGATGACTTCGCCCTCGTACTTGACGCCCTTGGCCTTGTACGGGTCGGGCTTGCGCAGCTTGCGGATGTTGGCCGCAACCTCGCCGACCTTCTGCTTGTCGATGCCCTCGACCGAGAAGCGGGTCGGGGCCTCCACCTTGAAGGTGATGCCCTCGGGCGCCTCGATGGTGATCGGGTGGCTGTAGCCGAGCGCGAACTCGAGGTTCGGACCCTTGGCCGTCACGCGGTAACCGACACCGCTGATCTCGAGCTTCTTCACGTAACCCTGGGTCACGCCGGTGATCATGTTCGCCACCAGCGTGCGGGACAGGCCGTGCAGGGCCTTGTTCTGACGCTCGTCGTTGGGGCGGGCCACCTGCAGGGTGCCGTCCTCGCCCTTGGCGATCTCGATCGGCGCCACGACGGTGTGGGTCAGCGAGCCCTTGGGGCCCTTGACCGAGACCGTACGGCCGTCGATGGTGACGTCCACGCCGGCGGGAACCGCGATGGGGAGCTTGCCGATGCGCGACATAGCTGTTTCCTCCGTTCCCTTCCGCTACCAGACGTAGGCGAGGACTTCCCCACCCACGCCCTTCTTGCCGGCCTGCTTGTCGGTGAGGAGCCCGTAGGACGTGGAGATGATCGCCACGCCGAGGCCGCCGAGCACCTTCGGCAGGTTGGTGGACTTCGCGTACACCCGGAGACCGGGCTTGGAGATCCGCTTGATGCCCGCGATGGAGCGCTCACGGCTGGGGCCGAACTTCAGCTCCAGGACGAGGTTCTTGCCGACCTCGGCGTCCTCGACCTTCCAGCCCGTGATGAAGCCCTCCTGCTGGAGGATCTCCGCGATGTGCGACTTGATCTTCGAGTGCGGCATCGACACGCTGTCGTGGTATGCCGAGTTCGCGTTCCGCAGACGCGTGAGCATGTCTGCGATCGGATCAGTCATGGTCATGAATTGGCCTTCGGCCTCTCTCGCCGGGGTTTCCTGGTGCGCCATCCCTCTCCCCGATCCGAGACGGGACGGGTGCGGCGCGGTGGACCTACGGCGTAGTAAGTCGTAAGGGCACGGCAGGCGCCCAACCCCACAAGCCTAAGGCATGTGAGGTGGGCCTCCTGCCGACCCCAGTTGCTTACCGAGAGTCCTGGTTCAACCCAAGTGGGTTGTTACCAGGAGCTCTTGGTCACGCCCGGCAGCTCGCCACGGTGAGCCATCTCACGAAGGCACACGCGGCACAGGCCGAACTTGCGGTACACGGAGTGCGGACGGCCGCAGCGCTGGCAGCGGGTGTAGCCACGCACACCGAACTTGGGCTTGCGAGCAGCCTTGGCAATCAGAGCCTTCTTCGCCATCTCGCTCACGCCTCCTTGAACGGGAAGCCGAGGTGACGAAGGAGCGCGCGGCCCTCAGCGTCGTTGGTCGCCGTGGTGACCACGGTGATGTCCATGCCCCGGGTACGGTCGATCTTGTCCTGGTCGATCTCGTGGAACATGACCTGCTCCGTGAGACCGAAGGTGTAGTTGCCACGGCCGTCGAACTGCTTGGGGGACAGACCGCGGAAGTCGCGGATGCGCGGCAGCGCGAGCGACAGGGTGCGGTCCAGGAACTCCCACATGCGGTCGCCACGGAGCGTGACGTGAGCACCGATCGGCTGGCCCTCACGCAGCTTGAACTGCGCGATGGACTTGCGGGCCTTGGTGACGGCCGGCTTCTGACCGGTGATGGTGGTCAGGTCGCGGATCGCGCCATCGATCAGCTTCGAGTCACGGGCGGCGTCGCCGACACCCATGTTGACCACGATCTTGACGAGACCGGGGACCTGCATGACGTTCTCGTACTTGAACTCGTCACGCAGCTTGCCCGCGATCTCCTCGCGGTACTTCTGCTTCAGACGCGGAGTGGTGGTGGTAGCCATCAGATGTCCTCACCCGTCCGCTTGGCAACGCGGATCTTGTTGCCTTCGTCGTCGAAGCGGTAACCGACACGCGTGACGACCTTGTTGCCGTCCTTCTCAACGACCAGCTGGACGTTGGAGACGTGGACGGGCGCCTCGGTCGTGACGATGCCGCCGGCCTGCGAACCGCGAGCGGTCGGGCCGGCCTTGGTGTGCTTCTTGACCCGGTTGACACCCTCGACCAGGACCCGGTCCTCGCGGGGGTAGGCCGCGATGACCTTGCCCTGCTTGCCCTTGTCCTTACCGGTGATGACCTGGACCAGGTCGCCCTTCTTGATCTTCATGCTTACAGCACCTCCGGCGCGAGCGAGATGATCTTCATGAACTTCTTCTCGCGCAGCTCACGGCCGACCGGGCCGAAGATGCGGGTGCCGCGAGGGTCGCCGTCGTTCTTCAGAATGACGGCGGCGTTCTCGTCGAAGCGGATGTACGAGCCGTCCGGACGGCGGCGCTCCTTGACGGTGCGAACGATGACCGCCTTGACGACGTCACCCTTCTTCACGTTGCCACCGGGGATCGCGTCCTTGACGGTGGCGACGATGACGTCACCGATGCCCGCGTAGCGGCGACCGGAGCCACCGAGCACACGGATGCAAAGGATCTCCTTCGCACCAGTGTTGTCGGCGACACGCAGTCGCGACTCCTGCTGGATCACGTCTATCTCCTGATTGTCTGCCGGTTCCCGGCGAGCTCCGTAAGTGACTTACGGAGCTCGGCCGAGCCTGGCGGAACCGTCCTGCGGGTAGCTCCCGCAGGAAATTACTGGTGTCTCGGGAGGCGGGAACCCACGCCGGGGACTTCGCCGGGTCCGGGCCGTGGCCCGGGGCGGAGACCCCAGCGGGGGTCAGCGGGGGCGGTGCCCCCGCTTCTTACTTCGCCTTCTCGAGGATCTCGACGACGCGCCAGCGCTTCGTCGCGGACAGCGGCCGGGTCTCCATCAGGAGGACGCGGTCGCCGACACCCGCGGCGTTCTGCTCGTCGTGCGCCTTGAGCTTCTCGGTACGGCGGATGACCTTGCCGTACAGCGCGTGCTTGACACGGTCCTCGACGGCGACGACGACGGTCTTGTCCATCTTGTCGCTGACGACGAGACCCTCACGGGTCTTGCGGAAGCCGCGCGCCTCTGCGTTCTCAGTCACGTTCTTCTCGCTCATCAGGCGTTCTCCACCGTTTCGATGCCCAGCTCACGCTCGCGCATCAGGGTGTAGATCCGCGCGATGTCCTTGCGGACCGCCTTGAGACGGCCGTGGTTCTCGAGCTGCCCGGTCGCCGCCTGGAAACGGAGGTTGAACAGCTCTTCCTTGGCCTCGCGGAGCTTGCCCAGAAGCTCCTCGTTGCCCAGCTCGCGCAGCTCGGACGCCTTGGTACCGGCCGACATCACGCTTCACCTGCCTCGCGCTTGACGATCCGGCACTTCATCGGCAGCTTGTGGGCCGCGCGGGTCAGCGCCTCACGGGCGATCTTCTCATTGGGGTACGACAGCTCGAACATCACGCGTCCGGGCTTGACGTTCGCGATCCACCACTCCGGCGAACCCTTACCGGAACCCATGCGGGTCTCGGCGGGCTTCTTGGTGAGGGGACGGTCCGGGTAGATGTTGATCCAGACCTTGCCGCCACGCTTGATGTGGCGGGTCATCGCGATACGAGCCGCCTCGATCTGGCGGTTCGTCACGTAGGCCGGGGTCAGCGCCTGGATGCCGTACTCGCCGAACGCAACCTGCGTTCCACCCTTGGACATACCGTTGCGCTTCGGGTGGTGCTGCTTGCGGTGCTTGACCCTACGGGGGATCAGCATGTCGGTCAGGCCTCCGTTCCGGTGCTCTCAGCCGGAGCGGCAGCGGCCGGAGCGTCGGCCTTGGGGGCCTCGGCGGCCGGAGCCGACTGCTGCTGCGGCTTGCGACCGCGCCGCTCGCCACCGCGGCCACCACGGGCCGGGCGGTCGGCGCCACCACGGGCCGGGCGGTTGCCCGCACGGGCGGCGGCGTTCTCGGCGCGGACCTCGGCGATGTTCTTGACGTCGCCCTTGTAGATCCAGACCTTCACACCGATGCGGCCGAAGGTCGTCTTGGCCTCGAAGAAGCCGTAGTCCACGTTCGCGCGGAGCGTGTGCAGGGGCACACGGCCCTCGCGGTAGAACTCCGAGCGGGACATCTCGGCGCCGCCGAGGCGGCCACCGCACTGGATCTTGATGCCCTTGGCGCCGGCCTTCATCGCCGACTGCATGCTCTTGCGCATGGCACGGCGGAAGGAGACGCGGGAGGAGAGCTGCTCGGCAACGGCCTGGGCCACCAGCTGAGCGTCCGTCTCGGGGTTCTTGACCTCGAGGATGTTCAGCTGGACCTGCTTGCCCGTGAGCTTCTCGAGGTCGCCGCGGATGCGGTCGGCCTCGGCGCCACGGCGGCCGATGACGATGCCCGGACGCGCGGTGTGGATGTCCACGCGGACACGGTCACGGGTGCGCTCGATCTCGACCTTGGAGATGCCGGCGCGCTCCATGCCGGACGTCATCATCCGACGGATGGCGACGTCTTCCTTGACGTAGTCCTTGTACAGCTTGTCGGCGTACCAACGCGACTTGAAGTCGGTCGTGACACCGAGCCGGAACCCGTGCGGGTTTACCTTCTGGCCCATTACCGGGTTCCTTCCTTGCTGCTGACGACCACGGTGATGTGGCTGGTCCGCTTGCGGATCCGGTAGGCACGGCCCTGGGCACGCGGACGGAACCGCTTCAGGGTCGGACCCTCGTCGACGTATGCCTCGGCGATGTAGAGGCTGTCGACGTCGGTGTGGTCGTAGTTGTGCGCGGCGTTGGCGATGGCGCTGTCCAGCACCTTGCCGACCGGCACGCTCGCGGCCTGCGGGGCGAAACGCAGGACCGCCTGAGCCTCCGTGGCATCCATGCCACGGATGAGGTCCACCACACGGCGGGCCTTCATGGGCGTGACGCGGATGTACCGCGCCTGGGCCCTGGCTTCCATGGTTGTCCCTTCAGTGTTTGACACGTTCGTCATGGTCTTTCACCCCGCTGACTAGCGGCGCTTCGACTTCCGATCGTCCTTGACGTGACCCCGGAAGGTGCGCGTCGGCGAGAACTCGCCGAGCTTGTGGCCGACCATCGACTCGGTGACGAACACCGGAATGTGGGTCTTGCCGTTGTGCACCGCGATCGTGTGGCCGAGCATGGCCGGGACGATCATCGAGCGGCGGGACCAGGTCTTGATGACGTTCTTGGTGCCGGCTTCGTTCTGCGAGTCCACCTTCTTGCTCAGGTGGTCGTCGACGAAGGGCCCCTTCTTCAAGCTACGCGGCATCTCAACCCGTCCTTAGCGCTTCTTGTTCGTCTTGCGGCGGCGGACGATGTACTTGTTCGACGCCTTCTTGGGCGAACGAGTACGGCCTTCCTTCTTGCCCCACGGGGACACCGGGTGACGGCCACCGGAGGTCCGGCCCTCACCACCACCGTGCGGGTGGTCCACCGGGTTCATGACCACACCACGGACGGTCGGGCGGACGCCCAGCCACCGCTTGCGGCCTGCCTTGCCCCAGTTGATGTTGCTCTGCTCGGCGTTGCCGACCTCGCCGACCGTGGCGCGGCAGCGCTGGTCGACCAGGCGGATCTCACCGGAGGGCATGCGGAGGTGGGCCATCGAGCCCTCCTTCGCGAGCAGCTGCACGGAGGCGCCGGCGGAGCGGGCGAACTTGGCGCCGCCACCGGGACGGAGCTCGATCGCGTGGATCGTGGTACCGACCGGGATGTTGCGCAGCGCCAGGTTGTTGCCCGGCTTGATGTCGGCCCCGGGGCCGTTCTCGACGCGGTCGCCCTGCTGCAGGTTGCGCGGAGCGAGGATGTAGCGCTTCTCGCCGTCGGCGTAGTGCAGCAGCGCGATACGCGCGGTGCGGTTGGGGTCGTACTCGATGTGCGCGACCTTCGCCGGCACGCCGTCCTTGTCGTGACGACGGAAGTCGATCACGCGGAAGGCGCGCTTGTGTCCGCCACCCTGGTGGCGAACGGTCACACGACCGGAATTGTTACGGCCGCCCTTGCTGTGCAGGGGACGGACCAGCGACTTCTCCGGCGTGGACCGCGTGACCTCGACGAAGTCGGCGACGCTGGCGCCACGACGGCCAGGAGTCGTCGGCTTGTACTTGCGGATACCCATTGTCTCTCAGTCCTCGGAAGATTCCGATTATCTGGACGTTCCGGACCGCCGTCAGGCGGTCGGACCGCCGAAGATGTCGATACGGTCGCCCTCGGCAAGGGTCACGATCGCCCGCTTGGTGGCGGCACGCTGGCCGAAACCGGTCTTGGTCCGCTTGCGCTTGCCCTGGCGGTTGATCGTGTTGACCCCGGTGACCTTGACCTCGAAGACCGCCTGCACGGCCTGCTTGATCTGGGTCTTGTTGGCGCTCGTGTCGACGATGAACGTGTACTTGTTCTCGTCGAGGAGCGCGTAGCTCTTCTCCGAGACGACCGGCTTGATCAGGACGTCACGGGGGTCCGTGTACGACTTGCTCAGCGGGGTCTCGACGGTGTTCTTGCCCTCGGTGGCGTGGCGACGCGCCTTGGCGACGCGCGCGGCCTTGGCGGCCTTGGCGGCCTTCGAGGCGATAGCGGGGTGACGGATGGCCATCAGACCTCGCTCCCTTCGGTGTCGTTGGCCTGCGGGCCGGCGACGAAGGACTCGAAAGCGGCCTTGGTGAAGACCACGTCGTCCGAGACGAGAACGTCGTACGTGTTCAGCTGGCCCGGCTCCAGGATGTGGACCTGGGGCAGGTTGCGGGCGGACAGCCACGCGGCCTCGTCGGCGCGGTCGACGACCAGGAGCAGGTTCTTGCGCTCCGAGATCTTGCCGAACAGCGTCCGGGCGGCCTTGGTGGAGGCGGTCTCACCCTCGACCACGCCGGAGACGACGTGGATGCGGTTGTGGCGGGCCCGGTCGGTGAGGGCGTGGCGCAGGGCCGCGGCCTTCATCTTCTTCGGGGTCCGCTGGGAGTAGTCACGCGGCTGCGGGCCGTGGACGACGCCACCACCGGCGAACTGCGGCGCGCGGGTCGAACCCTGACGGGCGCGACCGGTGCCCTTCTGGCGGTACGGCTTCTTGCCACCGCCGCGGACCTCGCCACGGGTCTTGGTCTTGTGCGTGCCCTGACGGGCCGCGGCCAGCTGCGCGACGACGACCTGGTGGATCAGCGGGACGCTGACCTTCTCAACGCCGAAGATCTCCGCGGGGAGCTCGACGGTACCGGCCTTCTCGCCCGCCGGCGAAAGGATGTCAACAGTGCTCATCGGTTACCTCAGGCCCCCTTGGCCGCGGTGCGGACCAGGACGAGGCCGCCGTTCGGACCGGGAACCGCGCCCTTGATGAGCAGCAGACCCTTCTCCGCGTCAACGGCGTGGACGGTCAGGTTCTGGGTGGTGACCCGCTCGTTGCCCATGCGACCCGCCATGCGGAGGCCCTTGAACACACGGCCCGGGGTGGCGCAGCCACCGATGGAGCCAGGGGAGCGGTGCTTGCGCTGGGTGCCGTGCCCGGCGCCGAGGCCACGGAAGTTGTGGCGCTTCATGACACCGGCGAAGCCCTTGCCCTTGCTCTTGCCGGTGACGTCGACCTTCACGCCGGCCTCGAACACCTCAGCGGTGATCTGCTGGCCGAGGGTGTACTCGGCGGCGTCCGCGGTGCGGATCTCGACGAGGTGGCGACGGGGGGTGACGTCGGCCTTCGCGAAGTGGCCCTTGAGGGGCTTGTTCACCTTGCGCGGGTCGATCTCGCCGAAGGCGATCTGGACCGACTCGTAGCCGTCGACGTCGTTCGTACGAACCTGGGTGACGACGTTGGGGCCGGCCTTGACGACGGTCACCGGGACGACACGGTTGTTCTCGTCCCAGACCTGCGTCATGCCGAGCTTCTCGCCCAGGATGCCCTTGATCTGCTTCATCTCTCAGATCACCGGCCTCAGAGCTTGATCTCGATGTCGACACCGGCCGGGAGGTCGAGTCGCATCAGAGAGTCAACGGTCTTGGGGGTCGGGTCGAGGATGTCGATCAGGCGCTTGTGCGTGCGCATCTCGAAGTGCTCGCGCGAGTCCTTGTACTTGTGCGGCGACTTGATGACGCAGTACACGTTCTTCTCTGTGGGCAGCGGCACCGGGCCCGCGACCGACGCACCAGTACGGGTCACCGTCTCGACGATCTTCTTCGCCGAAGAGTCGATGACCTCGTGGTCGTAGGCCTTGAGCCGGATGCGGATCTTCTGTCCCGCCATGGCTACTTCGTAGTCCTGTCTCTTCTTACGCTCTGGAACCCGGTGTTCCCTTGACCTTCTCCGACCCACGCGGTCGGGCGTGTCGCGCTCCCGCTGACATGGATGCCCCTTGTTCGAACATCCCGTCGGGATTGACACGGTCCCTACCGGTACCGCAGTCGGGGGCGAAGGCCCACCGGGTGCCTGGTCGGCGCCGCACCCACGCTTCCCGGAAGATTCCCGTACGTCCGCCCCAGCGCTGCCGTGAGGCAGTTAGGGCGACGAGTACCGTGGGACTCGCTTCCGGTCCTCCCGGCGGGAGGCGCGCGACATCAACGCTCGACCGAGCAACTCGGACAGTCTGCCACAGTGGGCGGCACCCTGGCCAATCGAGCCGGGGATATTACCCCGCAGGTGACGCAGGTCAAACCAGGGGCCGCCCGGCCAGGGTCGGGCGGCGACGGAACACGCGCACACCAATACAGGGGGCCAGGGTGACGGCAGCCGACGGGGACGCGGAGACACCGAAGGGCGACGCGCACGGCAGGATGCTCCGGGACGCGGAGCGCATGGACAAGTGGTCGATCGGCTGGGTGCTGGTCGCAATGGTGATGTGGGGCGTCCTCGCAGTCCTGATGCTCTCCTCGTACGGCCCCGACGCCTCCTCCTGGGACTCCGCCGCCGAGCCGCGCTGCAAGGGGCCACTGCTCGCCCCCTTCCAGCGGGACAGCTCCGTCTGCCACAGCGAACTGCGCCAGTGGCCGGCCCTCCTCGGCTTCCTGGCCCTGGCGGTCATCCCGACGATCATCGCTGCGGCGGTCACCGTCCACACCAAGCTCCTGTCCCGCCTGGCCATGACGCTCGGCGAGACGGACGGCGAAAAGAACTACGAGACAGCCTGAGCCCGCGGGCGCGGGGCCCGCCGTTGCGGCGTCAGCTTTCCACGGTGTACGTCACGAAGTCCGACCAAGCGCCGGGCGTGACCGCGAGGCGGGGACCTTCGACGTTCTTGGAGTCGCGGACATGCACGGTGCCGGGGGTGATGGCAAGCTCAACGCAGGAGTTGCCGTCGTTGCCGCCGCTGTAGCTGCTCTTGAACCACGCCAGCTCGGAGGCGTCCCCGGCAGTGGTCTTGCGGATCATGTTTCTCCCAGCAGTTGCTCGATGAAGGCCAGCGACTCCCCTGGTGAGAGCGCCTGAGCCCGGATGGTGCCATACCGCAGCTCAAGGATGCGCAGATGTTTGGGGTCGGAGATCGGCCGACCGTTGAACGCGCCGTCGGAGCGGCCCACCGCCGTGCCGTCCGGGAACTTCAGCAGTTCGATTCGGCCGTCCAGGCCGGAGTGAGTGTCGCAGTTCATCGGCATCACCTGAAGCACGACGTTATGCAACCGCCCCACCTCCAGCAGACGTTCCAACTGCTGACGCCAAGCCATTGTGCCCCCGATGGGACGCCGCAGGACCCCCTCTTCCAGGACGAAGCTGAGCGCCGGAGCGGGTGAGCGTTCGAAGACCGACTGCCGGGCCAGACGAGCGGCTGCCATGCGTTCCACATCGTCCGGCGAGTACGGCGGCTGTGCCGCTCCGATCACGGCTCGTGCGTGCTCTGGCGTCTGCAACAACCCAGGGATGATGTGGCACTCATACAGGGCGATCTCGACCGCCTTGGCCTCCAGCTTGCCCAGCTCCCGAACCTTCCTCGGGTACCGGACCTTCTTCACGTCCTCCCACGTCGCCGAGATGAGCCCGCCGGCCCTCAACACCTCGTCGGCCGTGTTCAGGTAGTCCTGCCGAGGGATCCGCTTCCCGCCCTCGATCTTGTAGACCATGTCCTCGCCGTAGCCCACGGCCTTGCCGAACTCAGCCGCCCGCATCCCGACCGCTTCGCGTCGCAGCTTCAGCTGCCGCCCCACCGTAGTGATCACGGCCACACCCCACTCGTCGTCGGGGTCCACCTCCCACCCCGGCTCGTCCGCCTCTTCCCTGAGCCGTACCGCCTCGCCGTCCACCGACATCGCGCCCCTTCGTCGTACCGCGCCGCACCTCGGCGCCCTACCCGTAGGAACCGCGCGGACAGCCAAGACAGCACCGGACAATCTCCGGACAGTGACCGTACGCAACCGCTCCGTCACGCACCACGGTAGGCATATCCGGCCACTCTGAGTGACGTGAAGCAGGAAATCGCCGAGACCGAGACCACGGACGAACTGGCCTCCCAGCTCCCCGACTTCACCGTGTTGCCGTCTTCCACACCGCGAGGCGCCCGCCTCGCCCGCCTGCTCGCCGAGGCGCAACTGCGCCGTTGGAGGTTGCGGACGGAGACGGCGAGCCACATCGTGGCCGAGCCAGCGGCCAACGCCGCGACTCAAGGGCGCGTACCGGTCCGCGACTTCCGCCTGACGCTCTACGCGATCGGCGGCACCCTCCGGATCGAGGTCACCGGCACGCGCAGTGAACGGCTCCCCGAGGTCCAGATCACGTTGGAAGTCATCCGCTCGGCGAACGACTCCCTGCTGACAGCCCAGGAGCGACCGGGGGTGCAGGGCGGAACGTGACCGGCCACTGCCGCCGAGCATGTTCCCCTGCTCAGGCAGGTGGCTGTGTCTCCGACCGCCTCGGGCCGGGCCGGCAGTGGGCCCGGTCCGCCGTCGTCGTCAGTTGGCGGAGTCGGTCATGGTGGCGAGGATCTCGCGGACCGCGTCGAGGGTGATGTCGGGGTGGAGGAAGGCGAAGCGGGCCACCGTCTCGCCTTCCCAGACGGTGGGCGTCACGAAGGCGATCTGGCGTTCCAGCAGCTCCTTCGACCAGGCGTAGTAGTCGTCCTGGGTCCAGCCGGTGCGGCGGAACAGGACGACGGAGAGCTCGGGGTCGCGGATCAGTTCGAGGTCGTCGGCGGCCCGTATCAGGACGGCCGACTCCAGGGCGATGCGGCGGGTCGCGTCGACGGCGTCACGGTAGGCGTCGGTGCCGTTGACGGCCAGGGAGAACCACAGTGGCAGGCCGCGGGGGCGCCGGGTGAGGTGGTAGGCGTAGTCGCTGGGGTTCCACTCCTGCGGGGCGTCGGTGTGGATGCAGTCCAGGTAGGAGGCGTCCTGGGTGTGCACGGCGCGGGCCAGGGTGGGGTCTCGGTAGAGGAGGGCACCGCAGTCGAAGGGCGCGTACATCCACTTGTGCGGGTCGATGACCAGGGAGTCGGCGCGCTCGATGCCGGCGAACTTCTCGCGGAGCTCCTGGGAGAACAGCGCGCCGCCGCCGTAGGCCGCGTCGATGTGGAACCAGAGGCCGTACTCACGGGCGACCTCGCCGATGCCGGCGAGGTCGTCGATGATGCCGGCGTTGGTGGTGCCGGCCGTGGCGACGACGGCGATGACGTCCTCGGGGGCAGGGTCGGCGGCGAGAGCGGCGCGCACGGCCTCTCCGGTGAGGCGGTGACCGTCGACCGGGACGACCAGTGCCTCCACGCCGATGATGCGCAGGGTGTTGCCGATCGAGGAGTGTGCCTGGGAGCTGACCGCGATCCGGGGGCGGGCCACCGGGTCGCCGGCGGCGGTGCGGGCGGTGTCGCGGGCGACGACGAGGCCGGAGAGGTTGCCCGCCGAGCCGCCGCTCACGAAGCAGCCGCCCGCCTGGGCGGGCAGGCCGGCGAGGTCGGCGAGCAGCCGGAGCACCTGGTTCTCGGCGGCAATGGCGCCCGAGGCCTCCAGCCAGGACACGCCGTGCAGGGAGGAGGCCGAAAGCACCATGTCGAACAGGGCGGCGGCCTTGGTGGGGGCGCCGGGGATGAAGGAGAGGAAGCGCGGGCTGTCACAGGAGACCACGGTGGGCTCGATGTGCTCGGCGTACAGGCGCAGCACGTCGTCGGCGGCCACGGGGCCGCTGCCGATGGCCTCCTTGAGGGCGGTCTCGAGTTCCGCGGCATCGCCGAGTCTGCCCAGCGGCACCGGGTCGAGGGCCAGGCGGTGCTGGACGTGGTCGATGACCACCTTGGTGAGCGCTTTGTCATGGCTGTGCACGGTGCCTCCGAGGGAACGAAAACAGTAATGGATCCCATCGGACCCATTACCGAAGCTAAGCCCGCACCGCATTCCGGGTCAACACGCGCTCAGCCGTCCGCCCGGTCGGCCGTCCGGTCAGCCGTCGCCCTCTTCGTAGTGCGTCAGGAGGGCCAGGAACTGGTCGCGGGAGTCCGCCAGATGCTCGCGCATACGGGCCTCGGCCGCCTCGGCGTCGCCGGCCAGGATCGCCAGCGCGATGGCGCGGTGCTCGTCCCGGAAGACCTGGGCCAGGTCCTGGCCGCCCCGGTAGACCACGGACCAGTCCGAGTCCAGCCACAGCGAATTGGCCCGGACGAACATCTCCGTGCGGGCCCGCTCGACCGCCTCGCACAGCACCTCGTTGCCCCCGGCGGCGGCGATGGCCAGATGGAAGCGCGAGTCGACCCGGTGGTAGGCCCCGAGGTCGGCGACCTCCTCGTCGAGCATCCGCACCAGCGCGCGACGGTCGGCGGTGGAGCCGCGCAGCGCGGCGAACGAGGCCGCGGCCGGCTCGATCGCCTGCCGGTACTCCATGTAGTCACGGATGGTCGCGCGGAAGTCCGCGGCGACGGCCGCCCGCTCCTGGACGGCGCCGGACGACGAGGCGGGTCGCACTCTGGTGCCACCGGAGCGTCCGTGGGTGGTGACCACCAGACCCTCTTCGGCAAGCTGCCGCACGGCCTGGCGCACGGTGTTGCGCCCCACGCCGAGGGCGGTGGCGAGGTCGCGTTCGGTGGGCAGCCTGCTGCCGGGTTCGAAGCCGCCGAGCGCGATGCGCTTGCGCAGGATGTCGGTGACCACCTCCCAGGACGGAGGCCGCTGGGTCTGCTCGGCGAGCACCGGCTGCCCCGCCCGGGTCTCCTTGGCCATCGCGCCAACTCCGTCCTCGGGTAAATCCCCGTTCAAAGAAATGGAATCGACTCAGACCCTATTGACACCCCTCGGCGGCGACAATAGCGTCCCGGGCCATGGGTTCGGACGGACCCATTGGCGGGTGCACCCTCCCACCCAGCCGGGCGTCGCTCGTACCCCCTCCCCGCGTCGGACGGGCCGCCCCCTTCTCGCAAAGGAGCCGGTCCATGAGCACAGCCCTCCGCAGACCACCCGGGACCGACGGTCCCAGCAAGCGTCGCAGCCCGCTGCGGATCGCCACCGCCACCCTCATCGGCACCAGCGTGGAGTGGTACGACTTCGGCATCTACAGCACGGCGGCGGCCCTGGTCTTCCCCAAGCTGTTCTTCCCCGAGATGAACCACGCACTGGCCGTGCTCAGCTCGTTCGCCACCCTGGCCGTCGGCTCCCTGGGACGGCCGCTCGGCGCGATCCTCTTCGGCCACATCGGCGACCGCTACGGGCGCAAGAAGGCACTGATCGGCTCCCTGCTGCTGATGGGCGTCTCCACCTTCCTCATCGGTCTGCTCCCCGGCTACGCCTCCGCCGGCGCCCTCGCCCCCGCGCTGCTGCTGGTCGTCCGCATCCTGCAGTCGCTGGCGGTCGGCGGCGAGTGGGGCGGCGCCGTGCTGTACGCGGTCGAGAGCGCACCGCCCAGGCGCCGGGCCCTGTACGGCTCCTTCCCGCAGATCGGCGACGGTGTCGGCTTCTTCCTCGCCACCGGCGTCTTCGCGCTGGCCTCCCTGCCGGGCCATGACGCGCTCATCAGCTGGACGTGGCGAATCCCATTCCTCCTCTCCAGCCTGCTGGTGATCACCGGCCTGCTGATCCGCAGCCAGTTGGAGGAGTCCCCGGAGTTCGGCGAGGCGCAGAAGCGCGCCGATCAGGAGAAGGAGTCCGCCCGGCAGATCCCGCTGGTCGGCGTGATCCGCACCGCGTGGCGCCCCTGGCTCCTGGCCTCCGGAGCCTTCCTTGTCACCGTCGGCGGCTACTACGTCATCGTCACCTTCATGTCCGTCTACGCCCTCGACCATCTGCACTTCAGTGAGGCGCAGGTCTCCACCGCCGGGATCTTCTGCTCGCTCGTGGTGATCGTCTTCACGCCGGTCTCGGCGATGCTGGCGGACCGGTTCGGGGTCCGCCGGCTCACCTTGATCGGACTCCTCTCGCACCTGCTGGTGGCGTTCCCGATGTTCTGGCTCGCCGACATCGGCACCATCCCGGGCCTCTGGGCAGGCATGGGTCTGGCCATGCTGGCCAGCACCGTGGCCTACGCCACCATCGGCACCATGATCACCACGTGGTTCGCGCCCCGGATCCGCTACACCGGGCTCTCCCTCAGCTACCAGCTCGCCGGGCTGATCGGCGGCGGCACCACCCCGGCCCTCGCCCAGTGGCTGGCCGGCCCCTCCGGCACCGACTGGACGCCGGTGGCCCTGCTCTTCCTCGGCATGGCGGTGGTCAGCGTGGTCTGCGTCCTGCTGCACCGGGCGCCCGAGGAGTCCGAGGGCGCCGAGCTCACCGCCACACCCACCCTGATGGAGGCCTGATGTCAGCGACAGCCGTCGCCCCAGCGGCGAGTACCGCGGGCCGCGCGCACCTGGAGGAACTGGCCCGCAAGGCCGCTCGCGCGGCCGAGCAGGCCACCGCGTGGAAGTCCCCGCACACCGGTGCCGACGAGAAGCTGCACGCCCGGATCGACGCCGCCGTCGCCGAGGACCGGGAGTCCCTGCTCGCCCTGAGCCACGCCCTGCACCAGGACCCGGAGCCCGGCTTCGAGGAGCACCGCGCGGTGGCGCGCGTCGCCGAACTGCTGCGGTCGCACGGCATCGAGGTCGAGACCGGCGTGTACGGCCTGCCCACCGCGCTGCGCGCCACCGCGGGCACCGGGCAGGGGCCCACCGTGGCGGTGCTGGCGGAGTACGACGCCCTGCCGGGCATCGGGCACGCCTGCGGCCACAACGTCATCTGCGCGGCCGCCGTCGGCGCCTTCCTGGCGCTGGCCCGGGTGATACCCGCGCTCGGCGGCACGGTGGTGCTGCTGGGCACCCCCGCGGAGGAGAACGGCACCGGAAAGGAGACCATGGCCCGCGCCGGGGCGTTCGACGGCGTGGACGCCGCGGTCATGATCCACCCGTTCGCCGGCGGCGACCTGACGGACTCGCCCTACCTGGGCCTGCGGGAGGTCGTCGTGGAATACCGCGGCCTTGCCGCGCACGCCTCCGCCACACCGTTCATGGGCGTCAACGCGCTGGACGCGGTCGTCGCCGCGTACCAGGGAATCGCCGCGCTGCGGCAGCACATCCCGCCCACCGACCGGATCCACGGTGTGATCACGGACGGCGGGACACGTCCCAACGTGGTGCCCGACCGGACGGCCGCACACTTCTATCTGCGGGCCCGCACCGTCGAGGCGCTCGCGGAGCTCTCCGAGCGGGCCCAGCGGGTCTTCGAGGGCGCCGCCTCGATGACCGGGACCGAGGTCACCGTGCGCTGGGACGACTGCCCGCCCTGTATGCCGGTGCGCAGCAACGAGGCTCTGGCCACCCACTTCGCCCTGCACCTCACCGGGCGAGGCCGCACCGTCCTGCCCGGCAACGCCGCACCGGACACCGGATCCGGATCCACCGACCTCGGCAACGTCAGCGTACGGATCCCCGCCATCCACCCGATGCTGTCGGTGGCACCGGCCGGAACGGCCCTGCACACCGCGGACTTCGCCGCGTGCACGGCGGGCGCCGAGGCCGACCGCACGGTGCTGGACGGCGCCGCCGCCCTCGCCCGCACCGCCGCGGACTTCCTGTCCGACCCCGAACTGCGCGCCGAGGTGGCCCGCGATTTCACCGCGGCCGGCGGCGCACTCGACGTCGAACGGCTGCTGGACACACCCGGGACCACCCGCTGACCGTCGGGGCCGGATGAAACCGGCCCCGGCACACCCGCGGCGGCTCCGCGTCCACACCACCGCCCGCGATCGTCCGCCGGAGCACCCGGGGGAAGGCCGTCAGATGACGCCCTGGGCCAGCATCGCGTCGGCCACCCGCTCGAAGCCGGCGATGTTCGCGCCGGTCACGTAGTCGCCGGGGGCGCCGTAGCGTTCGGCGGTCTCGTGGCAGGTGGTGTGGATGTCGCTCATGATGAGCGCCAGCTCCCGCTCCACCTGGGTGGCCGTCCACGCCGTACGGGAGTGGTTCTGCGCCATCTCCAGGGCGCTGACCGCGACCCCGCCCGCGTTCGCCGCCTTGCCGGGGCCGAAGGCCACCCCGGCCTGCTGGAACAGGTGCACGGCCTCGGGCGTCGCCGGCATGTTCGCGCCCTCGGACACGGCCTTCACCCCGTTGCGGATGAGCGTCTCCGCGTCCTTCTCGTCCAGCTCGTTCTGCGTCGCCGAGGGCAGCGCGACATCGCCCGGGACCTCCCAGACCCGCCCGCCGGGCACGAACCGCGCGGAGGTGCCCCGCCGCTCGGCGTACTCGCTGATCCGGCCGCGCTCGACCTCCTTGATCTGCTTCAGCAGCTCCACGTCGACGCCCTTGTCGTCGACGACGTACCCGCTGGAGTCCGAGCAGGTCAGCGCGTTCGCACCGAGGGCGGTCAGCTTCTCGATGGTGTAGATCGCGACGTTCCCGGAACCGGAGACGACCGCGGTCTGCCCCTCCAGCTCCTCGCCGCGCTCGCGCAGCATCGCCTCGGCGAAGAGCACGTTGCCGTACCCGGTGGCCTCGGGCCGGATCAGCGAGCCGCCCCAGTTCGCGCCCTTGCCGGTGAGCACACCGGCCTCCCAGCGGTTGGTGATCCGCCGGTACTGGCCGAACAGATAGCCGATCTCACGAGTGCCGACGCCGATGTCACCGGCCGGCACGTCGGTGTGCTCGCCGATGTGCCGGTGCAGCTCCGTCATGAACGACTGGCAGAACCGCATGACCTCGGCGTCGCTCCGCCCGTGCGGGTCGAAGTCGCTTCCGCCCTTGCCGCCGCCGATGCCGAGCCCGGTCAGCGCGTTCTTGAAGATCTGCTCGAAGCCGAGGAACTTGATGACGCCCAGATCGACGGACGGGTGGAAGCGCAGACCGCCCTTGTACGGGCCCAGCGCGCTGTTGAACTCCACCCGGAAACCACGGTTGACGTGCACCCGGCAGTGGTCGTCCTGCCACGGCACCCGGAAGATGATCTGCCGCTCCGGCTCGCACAACCGCTCCACGAGCCCCGCCTCCGCGTACTCCGGCCGAGCCGCGATCACCGGCGCCAGTGTCTCCAGTACCTCGTGAGCGGCCTGGTGGAACTCGGGCTGGGCCGGATTGCGGCGCTCGATCTCGGCGAGCAGGGAGGCGAGCTGGGTCTTGGTGTCGGGTCGGGTCGTCACAGGGTCCCCTTCTGGCACGGCTACTACCGGCGTCGAAGCCGGTGATGAACGCTCGGCGCCGTTGCCGCGCGCAGAAACTCGGCCGACCCGGGAATGGGCATCCGGGAAACGGCCGACCCTTCAGTGTTACCTCTGGATCGATGCACTGGCCAGTGACCCGGCACCTTTAGTCCACGATGTGAGATCAAGATTCCGAAAAATCGGCTGGTACGACCGTTCCCGGGGGACGCCTACGCCAGGGGCCAGTGGGGCAAGAACTCGACTGCGAGGTACAGGACGACGCCCAGCAGGATGATCCACGGGGCGAGTCCGGTGCCGGTCAGCCCCCGCTCGACCCGGGCCGTGGGGCGCAGATCGCCGTGGAGGGCCATGGCACTCAGCGTGTCGGCGGCCCGGCTGCCCCGGTCGGAGCGGGCGACACGGCTCATCCAGGGCGGCGCGAAGAACCCGGCCATGGGCTCCGGGGTACGGCCGAAGAACTCCAACTGCCCGTCGCGCCGCATCTCCACACGCGTGATCGTCGACCACGGCAGGAGCCGCGTGGACCACAGCCGGCGGATGTACACGCCGTCCCGGTCCGCGGTGACGCGCCACAGCGCGAACCAGCAGCACGGAAAGCCGACGACCAGCGAAGTCCACAGCGCGTAGAGCAGGGCACCCAGCTGCGGATGCGCCAGACTCGCCTCGGCCGGATGCTCGGTCAGCGCGACGAACACGGCGCAGATGACCGCACCCGTCACCCTCCCGCGCCACCCGGCACGCCACACCAGCGGCACCTCCGGCGCCGTCATCACCCCGGCGAGCTCCTCGACCCGGTCCCGGCGCTCCTTGCGCGCCTGCCGCCCCCGCTCCGCCCGGCCCGCTCTCATCCCCACCCCAGCCCCCGCCGTCGTGTACCACGGCGAGCTTACCGACAGGTCGGTGCTCCCCCTCGGCCCCGGCCGGTGCCGGGGCGGATGCCCCCGCACTGGCCGGGTGGGCCGTCGCACCGCGGATCGGGGCGACGGACCGCCCTACACCCGCAGGCTCTCCAGCGGCCCCAAATAGGTCGCCGGCAGGCCGCCCGTGTCGATCAGCAGGCGTTGCAGGACCATCGTCGGGTCGACCGTCCAGAACTTCAGGCGATGCGTTCCGGCGCGGGTGATCGTGTGCCTGGTCGCGGTGCGGTTCACGTTGTCGGAGGTGTTGCGGGCCCACGCCGTGTTCATCGTGCCGTCGTCCGCGCCCGTGGCCGCGTTGATGTCCACCGTCTGCGGTGCGGCGTCGTCGAAGGAGATGCCGTAGCGCAGGCCGCCGGTCGGGAGGGCCGGGTTCCTCGGCGACACCTCCGCCCACACCGTCACCTCGCCCGCGGAGAGGAGGGTCACCTCGTACTCCAGGCGCGGAGAGTTCGGGGCGCCGGGGGTGCGGCGCGGGGCCGTCACCGGCCAGGGGGTCATGCCCGAGGTGGTGCGGCCGACTCCGTCCAGGCGGCGCCACTCCCCCACCACGCGGTCGTGGTGCTCCGCGTCGATCGCCACGTAGCCGCCCGCCTCCACGAAGCCCCGCACCAGACGGGGCGAGGTGTTCTCCGCCGCGCAGGCGACCGTCACCGCCGTGCCCGCGCCCGAGATCGTCAGCTTCGCCTCCGCCCGGCCGCTCGGCACCCGGCGCCAGTCCACCCGGACCTCGACCCGCACCTGCTGCTCCACCCGGCCCCGGGCACGGTCCACCAGCAGCCACGGGGCCGAGGACTCGATCCGGTACTCGAAGGGCGTGCGGCCGCGGTTGAAGAGCTCCACGTACTGCTGCGGGCGGGTCTGGTACGGGCTGAAGGAGGGCAGCCGGGCCGCGGTCGCCGCCCCTCCCGGCCACCAGCTCCCCGCGTCCTCCGCGCCGTCCACCGAGACGCCCAGTCCGGCGGCGCGCGGCACCTCGATCCGCCGGACCGCGGGGAAGAGGACGTCAGGGATCGCCACGTTGTCGATCTCCGGCTGCTGCCAGCCCGCGTTGGGGCCGTAGCGTTCCACGTCCCCGTAGTCGATGTGCGGCTGGGTCTGGAAGCCGTTCCACTTGCCGCCGGCCACCTCGTGGTTGAGGCGGTCGGCGAGGGCGAAGTCCCGCTCCAGGCCCGCTTCCGCCTGCGCCGCCAGGTCGTTGGTCGCCGCCCGGCCCTGCCTGGCGTAGAGGAGGTTCGTGAACTCGGCCTGCCGCAGGCCGTAGAGGTTCGCGGTCGCCTCCACCTCGTAGCCGACCAGTTCGAACCAGGCGTCCCGGCTTCGCGCGGGCAGCTTGCGCGCGACGCGGTCGGCCTTGCGGGCCAGGGCCTTCCACTCGTCGGTGACCCGCTCCAGCTCACGGTGGGCGAAGTAGTACGGGGTCTGCTCGTCGTCGTAGACGACCTCGCCGTCCCGGAGGGTGATCCGGCGGTTGAGCAGCTCGGGCTTGCGGCGGGCCTGGAGGCGGCCGTACTCCGCCAGGACCTCCGCGATCGGCCCGGAGTCCGCCTCGCCGAAGTTCTGGGCGGCGTAGCGGCGTTCCCACTCCCCCAGCCGCTCCTGCGGCCAGCTGTACGGGTTCCAGGCGTAGTCGAGGAAGAACTCCGTCGGCAGCTCGTTGCCCTTCAGGTCGCCGACGTTGGTGACCCACAGGCCGTGGTTGCCGTAGGCGTGGGCCTGGTGGAGCTGGTCCCAGAGGTTGGTGAGGTTCGCCGTGTCGACCCACTTGTAGTTGCGGCCGGCGCCGACGTAGTCGAAGTGGTAGTAGAGGCCGTATCCGCCGGCGCGGGCGCCCTCCGCGGGGTCGGGGTGCTTGCGGATGTTGCCCCAGTTGTCGTCGGTGAGGACGACCGTGACGTCGTCCGGGGCGCGCAGGCCGCGGTCCCAGTAGCGCTGCACCTCCTTGTAGAGGGTCCACACCTGCGGGGTCTCGGCGGCCGGCCTGCCGGTGACCTCCTCGATGATGCGGCGCTGCTCGGCGATGATCTCCTGCATCAGTTCGATGCCGTCGCCGTCGGGCAGGCTGGTGTCGCCGTTGCCCCGCATGCCGAGGGTCACCACGCCCTCGAAGCCCTGGTCCACCATGCGCTGGATGCCGGCCCGCCAGTAGGCCTTGATCGCCTCGGCGTTGCGGCGGTACGACCACTCGCCGTTGCCGCCGTAGGGGTCGGTGCCCCCGCCCGCGTGGCGGTTCCACTCCTCGATGCCGCGCATCATGGGCGCCTCGTGGGAGGTGCCCATGACGATGCCGTACTCCGACGCCCGCTTGTGGTTCTCCGGGTCGTCCTCCGCGAAGGCGCGCCCCCACACTGCCGGCCAGAGGTAGTTGCCCTTCAGGCGGAGCAGCAGCTCGAAGACCTTGGCGTAGAAGTCGGCGTTGAAGCCGCCGGGCTGCCCGGGGGCCTTGCCCGGACCGAAGTACGCGGGCGCCCAGGTGCCCAGAGCCGGGTTCTCGTCGTTGATGAAGACGCCGCGGTACTTCACCGCCGGGGTGCCCTGCGTGTGGCGGCCCGGCAGGATCCAGACGCGGTTGCGGCGCACCGGGGGCACGTCGTCCCACCAGTACCAGGGCGAGACCCCGATGCCGTACGAGACGTCGTACGCCCCGAAGATCGTGCCGCGCGGGTCGCTGCCCGCGATGACGAGCGCGCGGTCGACGCCGGGCATCGGATGGTCGACCACCGCCTGGAGCGAGGTCTCCCAGCGGCCGCGCACCGCGGTGACGTCCAGCTTCCCCGACTTCACCAGGCCGTCGATCAGCGGGCTGCGGCCGATCGTCCCCACCAGCACGGCGTTGCGGGCGATGGTGTGGCCGGGCCGTACGCCCGTGACCCGCTGGATGTCGTCGCGCAGGTCTCCCGCCGCCCGGACGACTCCGGGGTGGTCGTCGGCGCTGACCACGATCGGGGCGCCCACCAGGGAGAACGAGCCCGGCCTCGGCTCACGGGGTGCGAAGGAGACGTATGCCCCCGGATCCGTCACCCGCGGACCGCCGCCCTCACCCCCGGCCGCCCACGCGGAACCCGACGTGCCCAGAGCACCCGACGACAGCACCGGCACCGCGGCGAGGCTCGCGCCCAGGACGGCTCTTCGGCTGACGTGCGCAGACATGGCACACCCCTCACACACCTGAATTTGGTCAGTGGCATGACAAATGCTGGAGGAGTGGTCTGCGGGGAACCAGGGGTCGTACGCGCCGAATAGTTTCGTAACAGCCCCCCTCCACCGGGCACCCCGCGCCCGGCGTCGCGCACTGCCCGGCACCCCCGGCTCCCGCCCCTCGCCCCCGGTGCCCGGCACCCAGCAGGCGGCAGGCGCCCTCACGGGCGCGCCCGCGCCCGTGGTACGGACCAACCTCTTGCCCCACCGCCCCGGGCACCGCAAGCTCCCTGCATGGAGCTGGAGTTGCGGCATCTGAAGACGATCCGGACCATCGCCGAGGCAGGAAGCCTCACCAGGGCGGCGACGGTGCTCGGACTCGCGCAGCCCGCGCTGAGCGCACAGCTCAGGCGCATCGAACGGGCCCTGGGTGGCCAGCTGTTCGAGCGCGGACGGCACGGGGTGCGGGCGACCGCGCTGGGCGAGCTGGTACTGGACCGGGCCCGGCTCGTACTGCCCGCGGTGAACGAACTCCAGCAGGAGTCGGCCCGGTTCGCGCGGGCCCGGCGGGCCGCGCAGTGGCTGCGGCTGGGCGCCACGCACGGGCCGCTACTGGGGGCCCTGGTGGACCTGCTGGCCGACGCCGCGCCCGACGCGCAGCTGACCACCCACGCCTCCTGGTCCGAGCGGGAGCTCGCCACCCTGCTCGCCGACGGCCGGCTGGACTTCGCCGTCGCAGGGACGTGCGGCACGGCCGCGCCGCCGGGCGCGGAGAGCCTCGTCTGGCGGGAGATCGCCGTCGATCCCGTGTTCGTGATGCTCCCGGAAGGGCATCCGCTCGCCCACGGACGCGAGGTGGAGCTGGCCGGGCTCGCCGACGAGGAGTGGGCCTGCGTGCCCGGCGACGGCTGCTTCGCCGACTGCTTCACGGCGGCCTGCGCCCGCGCCGGTTTCGCTCCGCGCCGGATGTACGAGACGGACACGGCCTCCTGTGTGGACCTGGTGCAGGTGGGCCGTGCAGTGGGGCTGTGCCGGGCCGCCTTCCCCACCACCCCCGGCATCACGACCAAGCCGCTGGCCGACACACCCCTGGTCTGGCGGCACCTGCTGGGCTGGCACCCGGCGACCCAGCGGCCGGACACCGCGGCGACCGTGCTGGCCCAGGCCCGCACCGCGCACGCGGGCGCGGCGGCACGCAGCCACAGCTACGCAGACTGGCTCACCACCGCCGGCGGGCGGCCGGACGGGACGACCTGACCGACCGCCCCGGCACTTCCCGGCCGGGCTCCCGGGGCGGACTCCCGGGGCGGTCGTTCCATAACGCCGGGCAGGGGGGTCAACCGACGTCTTACGGCGTGGAGTTGATCCTTCCTACGGTTTCGGCACCTCCCACCGAGACCGAGGAGACCCCCATGCTCCAGCGACACACCAGAGCCGTGTGCGCCGCCATGGCGGCGACCGGCGCCCTGCTCCTGACCGGCCTGAGCGGCACGGCGAGCGCCGGGACGGCCGCGTCCTCCGCCCCGCCACCGCACGGGCCGACGGCCGCACAGACCCTGCGCACCGCCGACACCTCCGCCGCCGTCCTGCACGCCATGCGGCGCGACCTGGGCCTGGACCGGGCGCAGGCCGAGCGGCGGCTGGCGAACGAGGCCCCGGCGGGCGCCTCGGCCGGGCGGCTGCGCGGCGCCCTGGGCGCCGACTACGCGGGCGCCTGGCTGCGCGGCGCCGAGTCGGACACGCTGACCGCGGCGACCACCGACGCCGCCGACGTCCCGGCGATCGAGGCCGGGGGCGCCCGGGCCGTCGTCGTGGACCGCTCGCTGGCCGCGCTGGACGCCGCCAAGACCCGCCTGGACCGGGCCGCCCTGCACACGTCCACGCTCGACGCGCCCGTCTGGTACGTCGACGTACCCACCAACACCGTGGCGGTGGAGGCCATGCGGCCCGCCGCCGCGCGGCACCTGCTGGCCGCCGCGGGCGTCTACGGCGACCTCGTACGGGTGCGGAAGACGGCCGAGCGCCCCCGCCCGGTGTACGACCTGCGGGGCCGCGAGGCGTACTACATCAACGGCAGCAGCCGCTGCTCGATCGGCTTCCCCATCACCCGCGGCACCCAGCAGGGCTTCGCCACCGCCGGGCACTGCGGCCGGGCCGGCAGCAGCACCAACGGGTCCAACCAGGTGGCCCAGGGCACCTTCCAGGTGTCGGTCTTCCCCGGCAACGACATGGCCTGGGTGGCCACCAACTCCAACTGGACGGCGGCCCCCTACGTCAACCAGGGCGGCCAGAACGTCCAGGTGACGGGGTCCACGGTGGCGACCGTGGGCTCCTCGGTGTGCCGCTCCGGTTCGACGACCGGCTGGCACTGCGGCACCGTCCAGCAGCTCAACACCAGCGTGACCTACCAGGAGGGCACCGTCTCCGGGGTCACCCGGACCTCGGTGTGCGCGGAGCCCGGCGACTCGGGCGGCTCCTTCATCTCCGGCAGCCAGGCGCAGGGCGTCACCTCGGGCGGCACGGGCAACTGCTCGACCGGCGGCACGACGTACTTCCAGCCGGTCAACCCGATCCTGAGCTCCTACGGGCTCACGCTGAGGACGACCACCGGCGGCCCCGGCGAACCGGGCCCGGGCAACCCCGGCGGCACCTGGTCGGCCGGCACCGTCTACCAGGCCGGCGCCACGGTGACCTACGGCGGCGCCACCTATCGCTGCCTCCAGGGCCACCAGGCGCAGCCGGGCTGGGAGCCCCCGAACGCACCAGCACTGTGGCAACGCCTGTGACCCCCTGACCGGGGGAACGCGAAAGGGCCCGTACGACAGGAGTCGTACGGGCCCTTGTGGTGCTCGCGATGGAGCTACCAGGTCGGGGGACCCTTCAGCAAGCCGGTGAGCTTACTTCAGGATCTTGGTGACCTGGCCGGCGCCCACGGTGCGGCCACCCTCACGGATGGCGAACTTCAGGCCCTCTTCCATGGCGATGGGCTGGATGAGCTCCACCTTCATCTCGGTGTTGTCACCCGGCATGACCATCTCGGTGCCCTCGGGGAGGGTCACCACGCCGGTCACGTCCGTCGTGCGGAAGTAGAACTGCGGACGGTAGTTGTTGAAGAACGGCGTGTGGCGGCCACCCTCGTCCTTCGACAGGATGTAGGCCTGGGCCTCGAAGTCAGTGTGCGGGGTGACCGAACCCGGCTTGATGATGACCTGGCCGCGCTCGACGTCCTCACGCTTGATGCCACGGAGCAGCAGACCGACGTTCTCACCGGCCTGACCCTCGTCGAGCAGCTTGCGGAACATCTCGATGCCGGTGACCGTGGTGGTGGTCTTCTCCGTCTTGATGCCGATGATGTCGACGGTCTCGTTGACCTTGAGGACACCACGCTCGATGCGGCCGGTGACGACCGTACCGCGACCAGTGATGGTGAAGACGTCCTCGATCGGCATCAGGAACGGCTTGTCGACGTCGCGCTCCGGCTCCGGGATGGCGGTGTCGACGGCGGCCATGAGGTCCAGGACGGACTGGACCCACTTCTCGTCGCCCTCGAGCGCCTTCAGAGCGGAGACACGGACGACCGGGAGGTCGTCACCCGGGAACTCGTACTCGGAGAGGAGCTCGCGGACCTCGAGCTCGACGAGCTCCATGATCTCTTCGTCGTCCACCATGTCGGACTTGTTCAGAGCCACGACGATGTACGGCACGCCGACCTGGCGGGCCAGGAGCACGTGCTCCTTGGTCTGCGGCATCGGGCCGTCGGTCGCGGCGACCACCAGGATCGCGCCGTCCATCTGGGCGGCACCGGTGATCATGTTCTTGATGTAGTCCGCGTGACCGGGGCAGTCGACGTGGGCGTAGTGACGCGCCTCGGTCTGGTACTCGACGTGCGAGATGGAGATCGTGATACCACGCTGGCGCTCTTCGGGCGCCTTGTCGATGTTGTCGAACGGGGTGGCCTCGTTCAGCTCCGGGTACGCGTCGTGCAGCACCTTGGTAATGGCGGCCGTGAGGGTCGTCTTACCGTGGTCGATGTGACCGATGGTGCCGATGTTGACGTGCGGCTTAGTCCGCTCGAACTTCGCCTTCGCCACTGGGTTCCTCCTGTGGAGTGGTTCTGTACGCCTTACTCATCGGCGCCAGGTGATCTTTGCTGGATGGCCCGGATCTCCGGGGCATTCCTCCGGCCGTGCGGCTGATCGCCGCGAATCCGTGGAATGCCCCGAGAGGCTCCGGAGTCAAGACTAAAGGCTGGAACTCGGGTGAGTTACTCGCCCTTGGCCTTCGCGATGATCTCCTCGGCGACGTTCCGCGGAACCTCGGCGTAGGAGTCGAACTGCATCGAGTAGCTTGCGCGACCCGACGTCTTGCTGCGGAGGTCGCCGACGTAGCCGAACATCTCCGAGAGGGGCACGAGGCCCTTCACGACACGGGCACCCGCCCGCTCCTCCATGGCCTGGATCTGGCCACGGCGGGAGTTGATGTCGCCGATGACCTCGCCCATGTAGTCCTCGGGCGTGGTGACCTCAACGGCCATCATCGGCTCGAGCAGCACAGGACCGGCCTTGCGCGCGGCCTCCTTGAAGGCCTGCGAACCGGCGATCTTGAACGCGAGCTCGGAGGAGTCGACCTCGTGGTAGCCACCGTCGAGAAGCGTGACGCGGACGCCCGTCATCTCGTAGCCGGCGAGGATGCCGAACTGCATGGCCTCCTGCGCACCGGCGTCCACCGAAGGGATGTACTCCTTCGGAACGCGGCCACCGGTGACCTTGTTCACGAACTCGTACGAGGTGTCGCCACCCTCGAGCGGCTCGATCGCGATCTGCACCTTGGCGAACTGACCGGTACCACCGGTCTGCTTCTTGTGGGTGTAGTCCACGCGCTCGACGGCCTTGCGGATCGTCTCGCGGTACGCGACCTGCGGCTTGCCGACGTTGGCCTCGACCTTGAACTCACGGCGCATGCGGTCGACCAGCACCTCGAGGTGCAGCTCGCCCATACCGCCGATGATGGTCTGGCCGGTCTCCTCGTCCGAGTGGACCTGGAAGGACGGGTCCTCCTCGGCCAGGCGCTGGATCGCGACGCCCAGCTTCTCCTGGTCACCCTTCGACTTGGGCTCGATGGCGACCTGGATGACCGGCGCCGGGAAGTCCATGGACTCCAGGATGACCGGGGCCTTGTCGTCGCTCAGCGTCTCACCGGTGGTGGTCTGCTTCAGACCCATGACGGCGACGATGTCGCCGGCGCCCACCGACGGGATCTCCTCACGCTTGTTGGCGTGCATGCGGTAGATCTTGCCGATGCGCTCCTTCTTGCCCTTGACGGAGTTCAGCACGGCGGTGCCGGACTCCAGGCGGCCCGAGTAGACCCGGACGAAGGTGAGCTTGCCCAGGTGCGGGTCGCTCATGATCTTGAACGCGAGCGCGGCCAGCGGCTCGTCCTCGGACGGCTTGCGCTTGATGACCTCTTCCGCGTTGCCCACGGCGTGGCCCTCGATGGCCTCGACGTCGAGCGGCGTGGGGAGGTAGCGCACGACCGCGTCGAGCAGGGGCTGAACGCCCTTGTTCTTGAACGCGGTGCCACAGAACACCGGGGTGATCGTGGTCTCGGAGGCCTTGCCGGACGCGATGGTGATACGACGGATCGCGGTGTGCAGCTGCTCCTCGGTGGGCTCGTTGCCCTCCAGGTACAGCTCCATGATCTCTTCGTCGTTCTCCGCGACGGCCTCGACCAGCTTGCCGTGCCACTCCTCGGCGGCCTCGGTGTGCGTGGCCGGGATGTCGACGACGTCGTACATCTCGCCCTTGGCGGCCTCGGCGGACCACACGAGCGCCTTCATGCGGACCAGGTCCACAACGCCCTTGAAGTCGGCCTCGGCACCGATCGGCAGCTGCATGACCAGCGGCTGCGCGCCCAGGCGGTCCTTGATCATGTCCACGCAGCGGTGGAACTCCGCACCGGTGCGGTCGAGCTTGTTCACGAAGCAGATGCGCGGAACGCCGTAGCGGTCCGCCTGACGCCACACCGTCTCGGACTGGGGCTCGACACCGGCGACGCCATCGAACACCGTCACGGCACCATCGAGCACGCGCAGGGAGCGCTCCACCTCGACGGTGAAGTCGACGTGACCCGGCGTGTCGATGATGTTGATCGTGTGGTCGATGTTGTCCAGCGGCCAGTGACAGGTGGTGGCAGCAGAGGTGATCGTGATGCCACGCTCCTGCTCCTGCTCCATCCAGTCCATCGTGGCGGAACCCTCGTGGGTCTCACCGATCTTGTAGGACACACCGGTGTAGAACAGGATCCGCTCGGTGGTGGTCGTCTTGCCCGCGTCGATGTGGGCCATGATCCCGATGTTGCGGACATGGGCCAGGTCAAGTGAAGTGGTAGCCATAAGGCTTCAGTCTTCTCTCGGTTCTCGATGGGGTAGCGACTACCAGCGGTAGTGCGCGAAGGCCTTGTTGGACTCGGCCATCTTGTGCGTGTCCTCGCGCTTCTTCACAGCGGCACCGAGGCCGTTGGAGGCGTCGAGGAGCTCGTTGAGCAGACGCTCGGTCATGGTCTTCTCGCGACGGGCGCGGGAGTAACCGACCAGCCAGCGCAGCGCCAGGGTGTTGGCGCGACCGGGCTTGACCTCGATCGGCACCTGGTAGGTGGCGCCACCGACACGGCGGGACTTGACCTCGAGGGTCGGCTTGATGTTCTCGAGAGCGCGCTTCAGCGTGATGATCGGGTCGTTACCGGTCTTCTCGCGCAGACCCTCCATGGCGCCGTAGACGATGCGCTCGGCGGTGGAGCGCTTGCCGTTCAGCAGCACCTTGTTGATCAGGGAGGTCACCAGAGGAGAGCCGTAGACCGGGTCGATGATGACCGGGCGCTTCGGGGCGGGGCCCTTACGAGGCATTCTTACTTCTCCTTCTTGGCGCCGTAACGGCTGCGAGCCTGCTTGCGGTTCTTGACACCCTGGGTGTCGAGCGAACCGCGGATGATCTTGTAGCGAACACCCGGCAGGTCCTTCACACGGCCGCCGCGCACGAGCACGATCGAGTGCTCCTGCAGGTTGTGTCCCTCACCCGGAATGTAAGCAGTGACCTCGATACCGCTGGTCAGACGCACACGCGCGACCTTACGGAGGGCCGAGTTCGGCTTCTTCGGGGTGGTCGTGAACACACGCGTGCAGACGCCACGGCGCTGGGGCGAACCCTCGAGTGCGGGCGTCTTGTTCTTTTCGACCTTGTCCTGCCGGCCCTTGCGGACCAGCTGCTGGATCGTAGGCACTACTTCTCCGGTTTCTGTGTGCCGATGGGTACAGCTAACCTGGAACATCGCCGACCCACGCGGTCGGGTGTGTCGAATCCCGCAGACTCCCACCGCAAGGCAGAAAGAGGCGCAGATCACGGTGGCCGTTCAGCGGCTCCCGGTGCGGTTTCAAGGCACGCACGAAAGCCAGGGCACACCCCAGGCACAAGGTCTGAGCGTACCTACCTCATTCGCTGCGGTCAAAACAAATGCGCCCCGCCCGCCGCGTCCCCCGGGGCTTGTCAAGCCCCGGCCCCGCGGGCGATCTTCGAATCCACGGAACGTGATCTTCGGACACCGGAATCCGCCCACGTCATCCCGACCCCGCGATCCCGGCCACGACGAGCACGGTCAGGAACACCGCCCAGCCCGCGACGGACAGCCAGCCCAGGACCAGCCCGGCCAGCGCGAGGCCGTCACCGCCCTCCCCGTTGCGGCGCATCTCCGCGCGGGCGGTGTGTCCCAGGACCACCGCGGGCAGGCCCGTCAGACCGCCCGTCATCAGCGTCAGCACACCGCAGACCAGGGAGCCGACCGCCTTGCCGTTGGTGGGCGGCGGGACCGCCGCCGGCAGGAACGTGGGCGGCACGAACGGAGCCGCCGCCGAGGTGAGCGGCACCGGACCCTGCGGCAGGTCCGCCACCAGCAGCGCCAGCTCCCCGACCGTACGCGCCTGGTACGCCCGTGCGACGCGCTGGTCGAGTTCCCGCTCGTCCAGGCGGCCCTCGCTGAAGCCCGCTCTGAGCACGTCCACGGCCCGCTCGCGGTCGGCGTGGGACGCGAGCATCGAAGGGCTGCCCTGGCCCTGCCACGGCTGCGGGACCCCCTGTCCCCGCTGCCAGGGCTGCATGGGCTGCCACGACGGGTGTGACGGTTGATACGACACTGGGACCTCCCCCGGACCGCGTGTGTCTCTCCATGATGCGCCAAGGGCGGCCATCCCGTTGTGGGATGGCCGCCCTTCAGCGCGTCAAGCAGTCGCTCGCCTACTGGTTGTACGGACCGTAGTCGTAGTCCTCCAGCGGAACGGCCTGGCCGGAGCCGGAGCCGAACGGCGAGTAGTCGATGTCGTCGTAGCCCACGGCCGAGTACATCGCGGCCTTGGCCTCCTCGGTCGGCTCGACCCGGATGTTGCGGTAGCGGGACAGGCCCGTACCGGCCGGGATGAGCTTACCGATGATGACGTTCTCCTTGAGGCCGATCAGGGAGTCGGACTTGGCGTTGATCGCCGCGTCCGTCAGGACCCTGGTCGTCTCCTGGAAGGACGCCGCCGACAGCCAGGACTCGGTCGCCAGCGAGGCCTTGGTGATACCCATGAGCTGCGGACGACCGGAGGCCGGGTGACCGCCCTCCTGGACCACACGACGGTTCTCGTGCTCGAACTTCGAGCGCTCGACCAGCTCGCCGGGCAGCAGCTCGGCGTCGCCGGACTCGATGATCGTCACGCGGCGCAGCATCTGCCGGATGATGATCTCGATGTGCTTGTCGTGGATCGACACACCCTGCGAGTTGTAGACCTTCTGGACCTCGCCGACCAGGTGGACCTGGACGGCCCGCTGACCCAGGATGCGCAGCACGTCGTGCGGGTTGGTGGCACCCACGGTGAGCTTCTGGCCCACCTCGACGTGGTCGCCCTCGCCGACCAGCAGACGGGCACGCTTCGAGATCGGGAACGCCGTCTCGTCGCTGCCGTCGTCCGGGGTGATGACGATCTTCTTGGTCTTCTCGGTCTCCTCGATCCGGACGCGTCCGGCCGCCTCGGAGATCGGGGCGACACCCTTCGGGGTACGGGCCTCGAAGAGCTCGACGACACGCGGCAGACCCTGGGTGATGTCGTCACCGGCCACACCACCGGTGTGGAAGGTACGCATCGTCAGCTGGGTACCGGGCTCACCGATGGACTGGGCGGCGATGATGCCGACCGCCTCACCGATGTCGACCAGCTTGCCGGTGGCGAGCGAACGGCCGTAGCACATGGCGCAGGTGCCGACGGCGGACTCACAGGTCAGGACCGAGCGGGTCTTGACCTCCGAGACGCCACGGGCCACCAGTTCCTCGATGAGGACATCACCGAGGTCGGTGCCGGCCGGGGCCAGGACCTGGCCGTCGACCACGATGTCCTCGGCGAGGCAGCGCGCGTACACGGACGTCTCGACGTTGTCCGCCTTGCGCAGCACGCCGTCCGCACCGCGCTCCGCGATGTGCAGCTTGAGGCCGCGTTCGGTGCCGCAGTCCTCCTCGCGGATGATGACGTCCTGGGAGACGTCGACCAGACGACGGGTGAGGTAACCGGAGTCGGCGGTACGCAGGGCGGTGTCGGCCAGACCCTTACGGGCACCGTGCGTGGAGATGAAGTACTCCAGCACGGACAGACCCTCACGGAACGACGCCTTGATGGGCCGCGGGATGGTCTCGTTCTTGGCGTTCGACACCAGACCGCGCATACCGGCGATCTGACGCATCTGCATCATGTTTCCTCGGGCGCCCGAGGAAACCATCATGAAGATCGGGTTGGTCTTCGGGAAGTTGTCGTTCATCGCCTCGGCGACCTCGTTGGTCGCCTTGGTCCAGATCGCGATGAGCTCCTGGGTCCGCTCGTCCTTCGTGATCAGACCGCGCTCGTACTGCTTCTGGACCTTCTCGTCCTGCGCCTCGTAGCCGCGGACGATCTCCTTCTTCGCCTCGGGGACGACGACGTCGGAGATGGCGACGGTGACACCGGAGCGGGTGGCCCAGTAGAAGCCGGACGACTTCAGGTTGTCGAGCGTGGCCGCCACGATGACCTTCGGGTAGCGCTCGGCGAGGTCGTTGACGATCTCGGAGAGCTGCTTCTTGCCCACCTCGAAGTCGACGAACGGGTAGTCCTCGGGCAGCAGCTCGTTGAAGAGCGCGCGGCCCAGGGTCGTCTTCAGGCGGAAGGAGTCACCCTGCTGCCACTCCGGCTCGCCCTCCTCGCGGGCCGGCGGGGTCCAGCCGCGCGGCGGAATGGTGCCCACCGGGAAGCGGACGTCCACCCGCGACTGGAGCGAGAGCTCGCCGGCGTCGAACGCCATGATCGCCTCGGCGACCGACGCGAAGGAGCGGTCCTCGCCCTTGGCCGCGCGGCCCTCGGCGTCGGTGGTGAGGAAGTACAGACCGAGGACCATGTCCTGGGTCGGCATCGTCACCGGACGGCCGTCGGCCGGCTTGAGGATGTTGTTCGAGGACAGCATCAGGATGCGGGCCTCGGCCTGCGCCTCCGCGGACAGCGGCAGGTGCACGGCCATCTGGTCACCGTCGAAGTCCGCGTTGAACGCGGTGCACACGAGCGGGTGAATCTGAATGGCCTTGCCCTCGACCAGCTGCGGCTCGAAGGCCTGGATGCCGAGGCGGTGCAGCGTGGGCGCACGGTTCAGCAGAACCGGGTGCTCCGCGATGACCTCTTCCAGCACGTCGTACACGACCGTGCGGCCGCGCTCGACCATGCGCTTGGCCGACTTGATGTTCTGTGCGTGGTTCAGGTCGACCAGGCGCTTCATCACGAACGGCTTGAAGAGCTCCAGCGCCATCGCCTTCGGCAGACCGCACTGGTGCAGCTTCAGCTGCGGACCGACGACGATCACGGAACGGGCCGAGTAGTCGACGCGCTTGCCGAGCAGGTTCTGACGGAAGCGGCCCTGCTTGCCCTTGAGCATGTCGGAGAGCGACTTCAGCGGACGGTTGCCGGGACCCGTGACCGGGCGGCCGCGGCGGCCGTTGTCGAAGAGCGCGTCGACGGCCTCCTGGAGCATGCGCTTCTCGTTGTTCACGATGATCTCGGGCGCGCCGAGGTCGAGAAGCCGCTTCAGGCGGTTGTTGCGGTTGATGACACGGCGGTACAGGTCGTTCAGGTCGGAGGTCGCGAAGCGGCCACCGTCCAGCTGCACCATCGGACGCAGGTCCGGCGGGATGACCGGCACGCAGTCCAGGACCATGCCCTTGGGGCTGTTGGACGTCTGCAGGAACGCGGAGACGACCTTCAGGCGCTTGAGGGCGCGGGTCTTCTTCTGGCCCTTGCCGGTGCGGATGATCTCGCGGAGCTTCTCGGCCTCCTCCTCGAGGTCGAAGGACTCCAGGCGCTTCTGCAGCGCCGCGGCACCCATCGAGCCGTCGAAGTACGTGCCGAACCGGTCGCGCAGCTCGCGGTAGAGCAGCTCGTCGCCCTCGAGGTCCTGGACCTTGAGGTTCTTGAACCGGGTCCACACCTCGTCGAGGCGGTCGATCTCGCGCTGCGCGCGGTCGCGCAGCTGCTTCATCTCACGCTCGGCACCCTCGCGCACCTTGCGGCGCACGTCGGCCTTGGCGCCCTCGGCCTCCAGCTCGGCGAGGTCCGCCTCGAGCTTCTTGGCGCGGGCCTCCAGGTCGGCGTCGCGGCGCTGCTCGATCTGCTGGCGCTCGACGGAGACGTGGGCCTCCAGCGACGGCAGGTCGCGGGTGCGGCGCTCGTCGTCGACGTACGTGATCATGTACGCCGCGAAGTAGATGACCTTCTCCAGGTCCTTCGGGGCCAGGTCGAGCAGGTAGCCCAGACGCGACGGAACACCCTTGAAGTACCAGATGTGGGTGACGGGCGCGGCCAGTTCGATGTGGCCCATCCGCTCACGGCGCACCTTGGCACGAGTGACCTCGACGCCGCAGCGCTCGCAGATGATGCCCTTGAAGCGGACACGCTTGTACTTGCCGCAGTAGCACTCCCAGTCCCGGGTGGGACCGAAGATCTTCTCGCAGAAGAGCCCGTCCTTTTCCGGCTTGAGGGTGCGGTAGTTGATGGTCTCGGGCTTCTTGACCTCGCCGTGGCTCCACTGACGGATGTCGTCAGCGGTGGCCAGGCCGATCCGGAGCTCGTCGAAGAAGTTGACGTCGAGCACTATGCGTCAATCCCTCTCAGGGTTGTAAGTCTGTGGTCTGAAACGGGGGCCTGGGGGTCGGCGGGTCTCCTGGTCAGGAGACCCGCCGGACTCCCGTCAGACCTCTTCGACGCTGCTCGGCTCGCGCCGGGACAGGTCGATGCCGAGCTCCTCCGCAGCGCGGAAGACATCCTCGTCGGTGTCGCGCATCTCGATGGACATACCGTCGCTGGACAGCACCTCCACGTTCAGGCACAGGGACTGCATCTCCTTGATGAGCACCTTGAAGGACTCGGGGATGCCGGGCTCGGGGATGTTCTCGCCCTTGACGATGGCCTCGTAGACCTTCACGCGGCCGGTGACGTCGTCGGACTTGATGGTCAGCAGCTCCTGGAGGGCGTAGGCGGCGCCGTAGGCCTCGAGGGCCCACACCTCCATCTCGCCGAAGCGCTGGCCACCGAACTGGGCCTTACCACCCAGCGGCTGCTGGGTGATCATCGAGTACGGACCGGTCGAACGGGCGTGCAGCTTGTCGTCGACCAGGTGGTGCAGCTTCAGGATGTACATGTAGCCGACCGAGATCGGCTCCGGGAACGGCTCACCGCTGCGGCCGTCGAACAGCTGCGCCTTGCCGGACGGGAGGACCATGCGGTCGCCGTCGCGGTTCGGGATGGTGTGCTGGAGCAGACCCGCCAGCTCGTCCTCACGGGCACCGTCGAAGACCGGGGTGGCCACGTTGGTGCCGGGGGCGACCTGGTCGGCGCCGATGGCCTGGAGGCGCTCCGCCCACTCGTCCGCGAGGCCGGAGACGTCCCAGCCGCGGCTGGCGAGCCAGCCGAGGTGGATCTCCAGGACCTGTCCCGGGTTCATTCGGGACGGCACACCCAGCGGGTTGAGGATGATGTCGACCGGGGTGCCGTCCTCCAGGAACGGCATGTCCTCGATCGGCAGGATCTTGGAGATGACGCCCTTGTTGCCGTGGCGGCCGGCGAGCTTGTCACCGTCGGTGATCTTGCGCTTCTGCGCGACGTAGACGCGGACCAGCTGGTTCACGCCCGGCGGCAGCTCGTCGCCCTCCTCGCGGTCGAAGAGGCGCACGCCGATGACCTTGCCGGTCTCGCCGTGCGGCACCTTCAGCGAGGTGTCACGGACCTCACGGGCCTTCTCACCGAAGATCGCGCGCAGCAGGCGCTCCTCGGGGGTCAGCTCGGTCTCGCCCTTCGGGGTCACCTTGCCGACGAGGATGTCGCCGGCGATGACCTCGGCGCCGATGCGGATGATGCCGCGCTCGTCGAGGTCGGCGAGGACCTCCTCGGAGACGTTCGGGATGTCCCGGGTGATCTCCTCGGGGCCGAGCTTGGTGTCACGGGCGTCGACCTCGTGCTCCTCGATGTGGATCGAGGAGAGGACGTCGTCCTGGACGAGGCGCTGCGACAGGATGATCGCGTCCTCGTAGTTGTGGCCCTCCCACGGCATGAACGCGACCAGCAGGTTCTTGCCGAGCGCCATCTCGCCGTTCTGGGTGGCCGGACCGTCGGCGAGGACCTGGCCCTCGACGACGCGGTCGCCCTCGTTGACGATGACCTTCTGGTTGACCGAGGTGCCCTGGTTGGAGCGGGCGAACTTGGCCAGGCGGTACGTGATGTACGTGCCGTCGTCGTTGGTCGTGGTGATGTAGTCGGCGGAGATCTCCTGGACCACACCGGCCTTCTCGGCCTTGACGACGTCGCCGGCGTCGACGGCGGAGCGGTACTCCATGCCGGTGCCGACGAGCGGGGACTCCGACTTGATGAGCGGAACGGCCTGGCGCATCATGTTCGCGCCCATGAGGGCACGGTTGGCGTCGTCGTGCTCGAGGAACGGGATCATGGCGGTCGCGACCGACACCATCTGGCGCGGCGAGACGTCCATGTAGTCGACGTCCTCGGGGCTGACGTAGTCGACCTCGCCGCCACGGCGGCGGACCAGCACACGGGCCTCGGCGAAGCGCAGGTCGTCCGCCAGGGTGGCGTTGGCCTGCGCGATGACGAAGCGGTCCTCCTCGTCGGCGGTCAGGTAGTCGACCTCGTCGGTGACCTGGCCGTCGCTGACCTTGCGGTACGGGGTCTCGACGAACCCGAACGCGTTGACCCGGCCGTAGGAGGCGAGCGAGCCGATCAGGCCGATGTTCGGGCCTTCCGGCGTCTCGATCGGGCACATGCGGCCGTAGTGCGAGGGGTGCACGTCACGGACCTCGAAGCCGGCCCGCTCACGGGAGAGACCACCCGGGCCAAGGGCCGACAGGCGGCGCTTGTGGGTGAGACCCGACAGCGGGTTGTTCTGGTCCATGAACTGCGACAGCTGGCTGGTGCCGAAGAACTCCTTGATGGAGGCGACGACCGGCCGGATGTTGATCAGGGTCTGCGGCGTGATCGCCTCGACGTCCTGCGTGGTCATACGCTCGCGGACGACGCGCTCCATACGGGCCAGACCGGTGCGGACCTGGTTCTGGATGAGCTCGCCCACGCTGCGCAGACGGCGGTTGCCGAAGTGATCGATGTCGTCGGTCTCGACGACGATCGTCTGACCGCTGTCGCCGACCGTCTCGATCTCGCCCGCGTGCAGCTTCACCAGGTACTTGATCGTCGAGATGACGTCCTCGACGGTCAGGACGCCGGCGTCCAGCGGAGCGTCCGCACCCAGCTTCTTGTTGACCTTGTAGCGGCCGACCTTGGCCAGGTCGTAGCGCTTGGGGTTGAAGTACAGGTTCTCGAGCAGCGTCTGCGCGGCCTCACGCGTGGGGGGCTCGCCCGGGCGCAGCTTGCGGTAGATGTCCAGCAGCGCGTCGTCCTGGCCCTGGGTGTGGTCCTTCTCCAGGGTGGCGCGCATCGACTCGTAGTCGCCGAACTCCTCGAGGATCTGCTCGTTGGTCCAGCCGAGCGCCTTCAGCAGGACGGTGACCGACTGCTTGCGCTTGCGGTCGATGCGGACACCGACCATGTCGCGCTTGTCGATCTCCATCTCCAGCCAGGCACCCCGGGAGGGGATGATCTTGGCGGAGAAGATGTCCTTGTCGGACGTCTTGTCGATGGAGGAGTCGAAGTAGACACCGGGGGAACGGACCAGCTGGGACACCACGACACGCTCGGTGCCGTTGATGACGAAGGTGCCCTTGTTCGTCATGAGCGGGAAGTCGCCCATGAAGACGGTCTGGGACTTGATCTCGCCGGTCTCGTTGTTGGTGAACTCGGCCGTGACGAAGAGCGGGGCGGCGTACGTGAAGTCGCGCTCCTTGCACTCGTCGATGCTGTTCTTCGGCGGCTCGAAGCGGTGGTCGCGGAACGTCAGCGACATCGACCCGGAGAAGTCCTCGATCGGGGAGATCTCCTCGAAGATCTCCTCGAGGCCGGACTTGGTGGGGACGTCCTGACCGGACTCCAGAGCGTCCTCGACGCGAGCCTTCCACGCGTTGTTGCCGAGCAGCCAGTCGAAGCTCTCGGTTTGCAGCGCGAGAAGGTTCGGAACCTCGAGGGGCTCCTTGATCTTTGCAAAGGAGATGCGCAGCGGGGCGGTGCTGGCGCCGTTGTTCGTATTCGCGGTCGAGGCGTTGCGCGAGGCGGCCAAGAGGGGGTCCTTCCGAGGGCTCGGACTCACTACGCGCGTACCGGCCCCCCGCCGCCGCTTGAGGACAGGTCGTCCTGATCGGGCCGAAAGGCCAGGTCCAGGATGATCTGGTCGTCGTTGCTGAGGCGAGGGCATGCCCCTGGTGACGGGCAGGGGACAGCTAACAGGCAGCGCAAAGGGTCAGTGTAGCCACATGGCACACTGATGTCCAGTGCGGGTTTTTTGAGACCCTCGTAGTTGTCAACGTCTGCGGCCTACCTGCCCTCAACGCACCCTGATACTGCCCTCTTCGTCGCCGATCCATGCCTCGGATTCGGATCCTTGTTGGCGACGCGTCCTGAGAATTGCGCGCTCCGTGCGGTTCGTCAAGGCCTCCCATGGCCAAACCGGATGCTGCCATCGTCACTTGCAGCCCGCTGCCGGGAGCTCTGGAGGCACGACGAAGATCACCATACCCGTCCCTGCCGCGGGCGCAAGGCAGCCGGCACCGGCCCCCTCGAACGCCGAAGAGCGACCACCCGGATGGATGATCGCTCTTCGGTGCGTTCGCGTTACAGCCCTACGGGGCTGTGTTCAGCGCGCGGGAGTCCTTCGCGGACCCGTGGAGGTTACTTGACCTCGACGGAGGCGCCGGCGCCCTCGAGGGCCTCCTTGGCCTTGTCCGCGGCCTCCTTGTTGACCTTCTCGAGGACGGGCTTCGGCGCACCGTCGACCAGGTCCTTGGCCTCCTTCAGGCCCAGGGAGGTCAGCTCGCGCACGACCTTGATGACCTGGATCTTCTTCTCGCCGGCGCCGGAGAGGATGACGTCGAACTCGTCCTTCTCCTCGACGACCTCGGCGGCAGCGCCACCGGCGGCACCGGCGACCATGACCGGGGCGGCCGCGGCGGCGGTGACGTCGAACTTCTCCTCGAAGGCCTTCACGAACTCGGAGAGCTCGATGAGGGTCATCTCCTCGAACTGCGCGAGCAGGTCTTCCTGGCTGAGCTTCGCCATGATGGCGGTCCTTCCACTCAAATCGGCAGGTGCCGGATGTACGGGGTGAGGCGGGCGTACGTCGGCCCGCTGCGACCCTTGCCGCGTCAGGCGGCGCGGATCAGAAAGCGAGCCGAGTTACTCGGCACCGCCCTGCTCGTCCTGCTTGGCGCGCAGCGCGTCCACGGTGCGGACGAGCTTCGACGGCAGCGCCTGGAAGACGGAGGCAGCCTGGGACTGCTTCCCCTTGAAGGCACCGGCCAGCTTGGAGAGCAGAACCTCGCGGGACTCGAGGTCCGCAAGCTTCTTGATCTCGTCGGCGGACAGCGCCTTACCCTCAAGGACACCGCCCTTGATGACGAGATTCGGGTTGTCCTTGGCGAAGTCACGGAGACCCTTCGCCGACTCCACCGGGTCACCGGTGACGAAGGCGACGGCCGTCGGACCAGCGAAGAGCTGGTCGTCCAGCGTGATCCCGGCCTCGTTGGCCGCAATCTTGGTCAGCGTGTTCTTCACCACGGCGTACTGGGCGTTCTCACCGAGCGACCGGCGCAGCGTCTTGAGCTGCGCCACGGTGAGACCGCGGTACTCGGTCAGCACGGCGGCGTTGGAGCTGCGGAACTTGTCCGTCAGCTCCGCAACCGCGGCAGCCTTGTCGGGCCTCGCCATAGAGCCTCGGCCTCCTTCCGGGTGATTCGGACCGCGCGGACCCGAAGGAGGACTGGGGAAAACGAAACGCCCCGGCGCAGGCGCTCGGGGCGGACTCGACCGGGTGCACACACGGGGATCGACGTGTGCTCCGGGAGTTCTTCCACAGTCACCTGCGCGGGTCGTCCGCAGTTCAGCGGATCCTTCGGCCACCGCGCTCTCGTACGAGCGCGCGGCAACGACCAGCGGTCTTTGGCTTCTGTGGGAGCGTACGGGAAGGGGTTACCGCAAAGCAAATCGCCTCGGGAGCGCGGCTCAGGAGCCGATGCCGGTGCCGCCCGCGGTGGCGCCCTGGGACTTCATCAGGTCCTTGAAGTCCATGGTGTCGCCGACCGGGGGCACCTGGACGGAGGTCTTCACGCCGTAGTCGCTGTAGTAGGCGGTGTTGGTCATGGTGCCGGTCGCCATGTCCGCCTTCTCGACCTTCTTGACCAGCAGGTTCCGGTCGTTGACCCAGATGTCGATGGACTCCGTGGTGACGCCCGCCTCGCTGAGTTGCTTCTTCAGCTCGTCCATCTGGCGCTTGGGCAGGTTCGAGGTCTTGCCGGCGAAGTCGGCGACGTTCACCGTGCCCGCGTAGTGCGTGGTGTGCTCGCCGCGCACCGTCGCCTCGCCGACCTTCCTGACGTCGCCGGAGGCCAGCAGCAGCTTCACCGACTGGTTCGGCGTGGCGTTCTTCAGCTGCTCCTTCATGTACTCGCCGGAGCCGCCTGCGAGGGCCCCGAGGTCCTCGTAGCGGTACGCGATCCAGTGCTTGCCGCCCGTCTGCCGCGCATAGGCGTCGCCCATGTGGGCGTAGTAGGCGTCGGGCAGGTACCGCGCCTCCATCGTCGTGGCCCCGATCCGGCGCATCGTCTCGGCGACCGTGCCGCCGGTGTAGGTGAGCTTGAGCGTGCCGGTCAGGCCGTCGGCCCAGTCGAGGGTGCCGTCGCCCTTCATCGACATCAGCGTGCCGATGCTGGTCGTCATCGACACTCTGGCGGAGTCGGCCTCGGCGGTGGAGGTGTCGGCGGAGCGCAGGGCCGCGACGGGGCTCACGTGCGCGAGCCCCCTGCCGGCCGCGCCGTCGCCCTTGCCAGAGCCGCCGGAGGAACCGGAGGAGCCGCCGGAGGAACTGCAGGCGGCCACTGCGGTCAGCGAGGTCACCGCCACGACGGAGAGCGTGATACGGCGCGCGGTCGTGCTCTTCATTCGTCCCACCCCTATGCGGTTGCTGTGATCTTCACGCTAACGCAGCCCTGTGACAGGCGTATGGGAGTCGCACAGACGTCGCGCACGGACGTACGGAAGACGTCGTACAGGAGCCCCACGGAAAAGGGACGAGCCCCGCATCCGAAAAGGTTGCGGGACTCGTCCTTCCGCTGTGCGAGCCGTGGGGCTCAGACCGGCGCAGACCGGCCCGGACCGGCTCAGACCGCGGCCGGGTCCTCCTCGACGAGGAGGTTGCGGGTGCGGTTCGGGTCGAGCGGAATGCCGGGGCCCATCGTGGTGGTGATGGCGGCCTTCTTGATGTAGCGACCCTTGGCGGCGGACGGCTTCAGACGGAGGATCTCCTCCAGCGCCGCGCCGTAGTTCTCCACCAGCTTGCTGTCGTCGAACGACGTCTTGCCGATGATGAAGTGCAGGTTCGAGTGCTTGTCGACGCGGAACTCGATCTTGCCGCCCTTGATCTCGGTGACGGCCTTGGCCACGTCGGGGGTGACGGTGCCGGTCTTCGGGTTCGGCATCAGACCACGCGGGCCGAGGACGCGGCCGAGGCGGCCGACCTTGCCCATGAGGTCCGGGGTGGCGACGACGGAGTCGAAGTCCAGACGGCCCTTCGACACCTCGTCGATCAGCTCGTCCGCGCCGACGATGTCGGCGCCGGCGGCACGTGCGGCCTCGGCACGGTCACCGGTCGCGAAGACCAGGACCCGGGCGGTCTTACCGGTGCCGTGCGGAAGGTTCACGGTGCCACGGACCATCTGGTCGGCCTTGCGCGGGTCGACACCCAGACGGAAGGCGACCTCGACGGTGCCGTCGAACTTGGTCGTGGAGGTCTCCTTGGCGAGACGGACGGCCTCGAGCGGGGCGTACTGCTTCTCCCGGTCGATCTTGGCGTCCGCAGCGCGGAGAGCCTTGCTGCGCTTGCTCACAACTGCTCCTGTGTGTTCTGAAAGGAGTCGTGGTACGGGCCGAGCGGGCCCTGCCACGTGCGGCCATCAGCCGCATGATGCTACGAAGGTGGGGTTCAGCCCTCGACCGTGACGCCCATGGAACGCGCGGTGCCGGCGATGATCTTCGCGGCGGCGTCCAGGTCGTTGGCGTTGAGGTCGGGCAGCTTGGTCTGGGCGATCTCGCGGACCTGCGCCTGGGTGATCTTGGCGACCTTGGTCTTGTGCGGCTCGCCGGAGCCCTTCTCCACGCCCGCGGCCTTGAGGATCATCTTGGCGGCCGGCGGGGTCTTGGTGATGAAGGTGAAGGAACGGTCCTCGTAGACCGTGATCTCCACCGGGATGACCCAACCGCGCTGCGACTCGGTCGCGGCGTTGTAGGCCTTGCAGAACTCCATGATGTTGACGCCGTGCTGACCCAGCGCCGGGCCGACCGGCGGAGCCGGGTTGGCGGCGCCGGCCTGGATCTGGAGCTTGATGAGCCCCGTGACCTTCTTCTTCTTGGGAGGCATTGCTCTCCGGGTCCTTTCGATTCGGGTCCTGCCGGCGCTCGGGTACCACCCGGACGCAGGCATACCGCACAACGATAACGGGTATGGCTGCGCGGCTGAAAACCGGGCAGGTCAGGCGATCGCTCGAGCGATCGCCTGACCTGCGCGGAAGCGGTACGTCCAGAAAGAACCGCGGTGAACTAGTTCTTCTGGATCTGGTCGAAGCTCAGCTCGACCGGGGTCTCGCGGCCGAAGATCTCGACGAGGCCCTTGACCTTCTTGGAGTCCGGGTTGATCTCGTTGATCGTGGCCTGGAGCGTGGCGAACGGGCCGTCGGTGACGGTGACCGAGTCGCCGACCTCGAAGTCCAGCACCTGGACCTCGACCTTGCGCTGCGGGGCCGGCTTGCCCTCGGCCTCGGCGGCCTCGCGGGCGGCCTTCTCCTCAGCCTCGGGGGCGAGCATCTTCACGATCTCGTCCAGGGACAGCGGGTACGGGTCGTAGGCGTTGCCCACGAACCCGGTGACGCCCGGGGTGTTGCGGACGACGCCCCAGGACTCGTTCGTCAGGTCCATGCGGACGAGAACGTAGCCGGGCAGCTTGTTCTGCCGGACGGTCTTGCGCTCGCCGTTCTTGATCTGGACGATCTCTTCCTCGGGCACCTCGGCCTGGTAGATGAAGTCCTCGACGTTCAGCGAGACGGCACGCTGCTCCAGGTTCGCCTTCACGCGCTTCTCGTAGCCGGCGTAGGTGTGGATGACGTACCACTCGCCGGGCAGCGTGCGCAGTTCCTCGCGGAGCTTGGTGACCGGGTCGACCTCGGCCTCCGGCTCCTCCTCCTCGGCCTCACCCCCCGGCGCCTCGTCCACGACGTGGACGGCGGCCTCCTCGGCCGGCTCGCCCGCGGCGGCCTCGGCAGCCTCGGCCTCGTCGACCTCGTCCGCACCCTCGACGATGGCGAGCTCGTCATCCACGGACTCGGTCGGCTCGATGGCGTCGTTCAGGTTCGGGTCAGACACGGTGGCTGCTTCTTCCTGGATACATAGGGGTGGAACATGCGAAAAGGGGCGCCGGTAACCGCGGCGCCCTTCGCTCTTGGCTCAGCCGAAGACGTACTTGGCCGCGTGGCTGAGCCCATAGTCAATCACGGTCACCAGGCCGATCATGATGACGACGAAGACAATCACCACGGTGGTGTACGTCGTCAGCTGATTGCGGGTCGGCCAGACGACCTTGCGGAGTTCCGCGATGATCTGACGGTAGAAGACAGCGAGGCGCTTGAGCGGGCCCTTCTTGCCACGCTTGCCACCCTTGCGGGCCTTCTTGGATTCCGTCACCTCGTCCTGGGCATCAGGCGTGTCGAGGGAGCCCACGGCGTCCGTCATTCGTCCTCACCTGATTCCGGGTCGTGGCCGTGCCGCGCCCGGTCGAGCCGCACGGCGGTGCAAAGCTGTACGTACATGCGCACACATCCTGGCGATGGTGTGTGTAGCAGGGCCGGAGGGACTCGAACCCCCAACCGCTGGTTTTGGAGACCAGTGCTCTACCAATTGAGCTACGACCCTTTGTGTGCCCCCCAACGTACCGCATACGACCGGGTGCTCGGTGTGCACCAGGTGCGACAGCGGTTGCTGAAGGCCAACGAGGTGAGAGTGTACGTGTTCCGGCGCCGGTCGTCGAACAGAAAGTGCCCAACCGGCTCCGGTTGCTGGAAGATCGCCTGGCAGGAGACGGGATCCGGACGCATGTCCGGAGGTTCGACCGGCCTTGTTCATCCTGTGAAACCCGCGTGCCCCGGGCGTTTCCGGTCTGAAACGATGGACGGTATGAGCGCTGCAACCCCTCCCACCGAGCGCCGGGTCTCCGCCCGCATCGGCGCGATCTCCGAGTCCGCCACCCTCGCCGTGGACGCCAAGGCCAAGGCCCTCAAGGCCGCCGGGCGTCCCGTGATCGGCTTCGGCGCCGGCGAGCCGGACTTCCCGACCCCGGACTACATCGTCGAGGCCGCCGTCGAGGCCTGCCGGAACCCCAAGTACCACCGCTACACGCCGGCCGGCGGCCTGCCCGAGCTGAAGGCCGCGATCGCCGCGAAGACGCTGCGCGACTCCGGCTGGGAGCCGGACGTCTCGCAGATCCTGGTCACCAACGGCGGCAAGCAGGCCATCTACGAGGCGTTCGCCGCGATCCTCGACCCGGGTGACGAGGTCATCGTGCCGGCGCCGTACTGGACGACGTACCCGGAGTCGATCCGCCTGGCCGGCGGTGTCCCGGTCGAGGTCGTCGCGGACGAGACCACCGGCTACCGCGTGTCGGTCGAGCAGCTGGAGGCCGCCCGCACGGAGAAGACCAAGGTCGTCCTCTTCGTCTCCCCGTCCAACCCGACCGGCGCGGTCTACTCCGAGGCCGAGACCGAGGCGATCGGCCGCTGGGCCCTCGAGCACGGCCTGTGGGTGCTGACCGACGAGATCTACGAGCACCTGGTCTACGGCGACGCCGTCTCGGTGTCCCTGCCGGCGCTCCTGCCCGAGCTGCGCGACAAGTGCGTCGTCGTCAACGGCGTGGCGAAGACGTACGCCATGACCGGCTGGCGCGTGGGTTGGGTCATCGGCCCGAAGGACGTGGTCAAGGCCGCGACCAACCTCCAGTCGCACGCCACGTCGAACGTGTCGAATGTCTCCCAGGTCGCGGCCCTCGCCGCCGTCTCCGGCGACCTGGAGGCGGTCGCGAAGATGCGCGAGGCCTTCGACCGGCGTCGGAAGACCATCGTGCGAATGCTCAACGAGATCGACGGCGTGCTCTGCCCGGAGCCGGAGGGCGCCTTCTACGCCTACCCGTCGGTGAAGGCGCTGATCGGCAAGGAGATCCGCGGCAAGCGCCCGCAGAACTCGGTGGACCTGGCCGCGCTGATCCTGGAGGAGACCGAGGTCGCGGTCGTCCCGGGCGAGGCCTTCGGCACGCCGGGCTACCTGCGCCTGTCCTACGCCCTCGGTGACGAGGACCTGGTGGAGGGCGTCAGCCGGATCCAGAAGCTGCTGGCGGAGGCGCGGGACTGAGTTCCGCTTCCGCTTGCGGGCGCTCGCGGACCACTCACGTGAGTAGTCCGCGAGCGCCCCTTCGTTTGTGCGAGCAAGACCACGAATGGGGAAACGACTACCGGGGCACGGGGAACGTGCGGCACCATCCAGGAATGGAGCGTGTACGTGATCTCTCTGAGCTGCCGAAAGCCCATCTGCACCTGCACTTCACCGGGTCGATGCGGCCCACCACCCTGCTGGAACTGGCCGACAAGCACGGCGTACGGCTGCCCGACGCGCTGACGGCGGCCCTGGTCAGCGGGGAGCCGCCGCGGCTGCGTGCGACGGACGAGCGGGGCTGGTTCCGCTTCCAGCGGCTGTACGACGCGGCGCGCTCCTGCCTGCGGGAGCCGGAGGACATCCGGCGGCTGGTGCGGGAGGCCGCCGAGGAGGACGTCAGGGACGGCTCGGGCTGGCTGGAGATCCAGGTCGACCCGACCTCGTACGCACCACGCCTGGGCGGGCTGATCCCGGCGCTGGAGATCATCCTGAACGCGGTGGAGACGGCGTCGCGCGAGACGGGCCTCGGGATGCGGGTCCTGGTCGCCGCGAACCGTATGAAGCACCCCCTGGACGCCCGCACCCTGGCCCGCCTCGCCGTGCGCTACCGGGACCGCGGCGTGGTCGGCTTCGGCCTGTCGAACGACGAACGCCGGGGCATGGCCCGGGACTTCGACCGGGCCTTCGCGATCGCCCGGGACGGCGGCCTGTTCGCGGCCCCGCACGGCGGCGAGCTGACCGGCCCCGCCTCGGTCCGCGACTGTCTGGACGACCTCCGGGCCCACCGGGTGGGGCACGGGGTGCGCGCGGCCGAGGACCCGCGGCTGCTGAGCCGTCTGGCCGACCGGGGCGTGACCTGCGAGGTGTGCCCGGCCTCGAACGTGGCCCTCGGCGTGTACGACAAGCCCGAGGACGTCCCCCTGCGCCGGCTGTACGAGGCGGGCGTCCCGATGGCCCTGGGCGCCGACGACCCGCTGCTCTTCGGCTCCCGGCTGGCGGCGCAGTACGAGATCGCCCGCCGCCACCACTCCTTCACGGACGCCGAACTGGCGGAACTGGCCCGCCAGTCGATCCGCGCGTCTGCGGCCCCCGAAGACGTGCGCGCGAAGCTGCTGTCGGGGGTCGACGACTGGCTGGCGAACTGATCGACGGGCGCGGAGGGCTCGCCAGTCAGGACCGGGCGAGGGCGCCGATCACCATGGGCAGCGTCTCCTTGTCGAAGATGCCGCCGGCCAGGGACCCGCTGACGGTCCTGCCGTCCACCTTCATGGTGGGCGTGCCGGTCACCCCCGACGTGTCGAAGGCCTTCTCGGAGGCGGTCACGAAGTCGCGGTGCTTCATGCCTTTGACCGCAGCGTCGAACTCCTCGCCGCGCAGGCCCGGCACCTTGGAGGCCATGTCCAGCAGGAATGCGTCGGTGTAGCCGTCGACCTTCTCCTCGGGCTGGTGCGCGAAGAGCACCTCGTGGTACTCGGCGAACCTGCCCGCGTCCAGGGCGGCACGCAGGGCGTTGGCGGCCTTCTTGGAGCCCTCGCCGCCGAGCCTGTCGTCGAGGAACGAGGCCAGCGTGTACTCGGTCCTCACCTCGCCGGACAGGATCAGCTCGCGCAGGCCCTCGCCGCCGCCCTGGGTCTCGAACTCCGCACAGACCGGGCAGCGCAGGTCCTCGTACAGGTGGACGACGGTCCGCGCGCCGGGGGATCCCACGCGAACGGTGGTGCCGTCCGGCGCGAGCGTCTCGTCGATCTCCCCCGCGCTTGTGTACGACGCCACCGCTTCCGGCTCCCCGCCTCCGGTCGGTGCGGCGCCCTTGCCGCATCCCGTGACGAGCACGCCCGCCAGGACGGCGGCGGCCACAGCCGCTATTGCACGTCGTTCCCGCATGGTCTTCCCCTCCCCACCTGCCCTGTGGCTACAGGCTCACGCCGACCGTCACCGGCTCGTTGACCAGGGTGATACCGAAGGCCTCGCGGACCCCGGCCACCACCTCGCGGGCCAGCGCGAGCAGGTCCTCCGTGGTCGCGGAGCCGCGGTTGGTGAGGGCGAGGGTGTGCTTGGTGGAGATGCGGGCCGGTCCGGTGCCGTAGCCCTTGGTGAAGCCCGCCTTGTCGATCAGCCAGGCCGCGGAGGTCTTGGTGTGCCCCTGCCCCGCCGGATAGGCGGGGGGCTCGACGCCGTCGCCGAGCCGCTCCCGCACACGCGTGCGGAACACGGCGAAGTCGGCGTTCGTGAGGATCGGGTTGGTGAAGAAGGAGCCGGCGGACCAGGTGTCGTGGTCCTCGGGGTCCAGCACCATGCCCTTCCCGGCCCGCAGCTTCAGCACGGTCTCGCGGGCGGTGGCGAGCGGTACCCGGTCGCCCGCCTCCACACCGAGGACGCGGGCGGTCTCGGCGTACTTGACCGGCGCCGACAGCCCGTCCGCGTCCTCCAGCCCGAAGCGGACGCGCAGGACGACGTACCGCTCGGGGTCGGCCTTGAAGCGGCTGTGCCGGTAGGAGAACACGCACTCTTCGTTGGCCAGGGTCACCGTGCAGCCCGCCCGGCGGTCGTAGGCGACGACCTCGGTGATCGTCGAGGACACCTCCTGGCCGTACGCGCCCACGTTCTGGATCGGGGTGGCGCCCGCGGAGCCGGGGATGCCGGACAGGCACTCGACGCCGGCGAGCCCGGCCTCGACGGTGCGCGCGACCGCGTCCGTCCACACCTCTCCGGCGGCCAGTTCCAGCGTCGTACCGCTGAGTTCGAAGCCGCGGGTGGCGATGCGCAGTGCGGTGCCGTCGAAGCCCTTGTCGCCGATGACCAGGTTGGAGCCGCCGCCGATGACCAGCAGCGGTGTGCCGTGGGCGTCGGCCTCGCGGACGGCGTCGATCACCTCGGCGTCGGTGGTCGCGGTGATCAGCCGGGTCGCGGGGCCGCCCAGCCGGAAGGTGGTCAGCGGGGCGAGGGGCGCGTCGTGGAGTTCCTGCACGCGCCCAAGACTACGAGACCCCGCTGACGGTCCCGCACCTCGGCGAGTGCGGGACCGCGGTGGCCGTCAGGCCAGGCGTACGACGGCCCGGGACATCCCGAGGACCTTCTGCCCGTTGCTCATGGCGGTCAGGTCGACCCGCACGGTGTTGTCGTCGAGCTTGGCCGCGACCTTGCCGGAGACCTCGATCAGGGCCCCCTCGTCGTCGTTCGGGACGACGACGGGCTTGGTGAAGCGGACGCCGTACTCGACGACGGCGCCGGGGTCGCCCGTCCAGTCGGTGACCACGCGGATCGCCTCGGCCATGGTGAACATGCCGTGCGCGATCACGTCCGGAAGCCCGACCTCCTTGGCGAACTTCTCGTTCCAGTGGATGGGGTTGAAGTCCCCGGAGGCGCCCGCGTACTGGACGAGGGTGGCCCGGGTCACAGGGAAGGTCTGCGCCGTCAGCTCGGTGCCGACCTCGACGTCGTCATAGGCGATCTTCGCCGTCATCGGTTTCCTCACGCCTCCTCGGCCGCGCGGGCCACGAGCTTGGTCCAGGCGGTCACGACGTGCTCGCCCACCTCGTCGTGCACCTCGCCGCGGATGTCCAGGACGTCGTTGCCGGCCAGGGACTTGATCGACTCGATGGTGGAGGTGACGGTGAGCCGGTCGCCGGCGCGCACGGGCCGGGTGTAGGCGAACTTCTGGTCGCCGTGCACCACGCGGCTGTAGTCCAGGCCGAGCTGCGGGTCCTGGACGACCTGTCCGGCGGCCTTGAAGGTGATCGCGAAGACGAAGGTCGGCGGGGCGATCACATCGGGGTGGCCGAGTTCCTTGGCGGCTTCCGGGTCCGTGTACGCCGGGTTGGCGTCGCCCACTGCCTCCGCGAACTCGCGGATCTTCTCCCGGCCCACCTCGTAGGGGTCGGTGGGCGGGTAGGACCGCCCCACGAAGGACTGGTCGAGCGCCATGGCTCGGCACCTCCTGGTGTCGCTGGGGTTTTACGTAGCCCGGCGTGCGGCCCGGCTTTCACCGGGCTCCCGCTGGGCTTTCGCACATGAAACAACATGAGGCCGCCCCCGTGGTGCGGGGGCGGCCTCATGTCTGAGTTTTGATCAGCGCGTCTCGCGGTGCGCAGTGTGCGCGTTGCAACGCGGGCAGTGCTTCTTCATCTCGAGCCGGTCGGGGTTGTTCCGCCGGTTCTTCTTGGTGATGTAGTTCCGCTCCTTGCACTCCACGCAGGCCAGCGTGATCTTCGGGCGGACGTCGGTGGCAGCCACGTGAGTGCTCCTTGACGAACGGGTAGGCTATTTCAACGCAAGAAAGAGTAGCCGATCGAAGGACCGACCCCGCAATCGGCTACTGTGAGTAGCGGTGACCGGACTTGAACCGGTGACACAGCGATTATGAGCCGCTTGCTCTACCGACTGAGCTACACCGCTGCGATGCGATCGGGCCCCGCCTTGCGGCGGGTACCTCTCACACCAGAGCCCCAAAACGGAATCGAACCGTTGACCTTCTCCTTACCATGGAGACGCTCTGCCGACTGAGCTATTGGGGCGAGCGAGGAAGACATTACACGCTCTGCGGCCGTTCACCCAAATCCGTTTCCCGGCACCGTCCCCGGTCCCGCGGCCACACCGGTACGACTATTGCGCTCCTCCCTCGTCCGGCCCGGCGGCCACCCTAGGCTCGACTCACTCTGCGTGATCTTGCGTGGCCCGCGCGGCCTCCCGGTCCGCGCCCCGAACGTGTCCCGAACCCTTTGTCGCTCTGCGTACCTGGAGTGCGATGCCCCCCGGACAGTCGCCACCCTCCTCGTCCTCCTCGCCTGGCTCGTCCGGACGGACGGACCCGGACGGGCTGCTGCTGTGCGGGGCCCGGCTGACGGACGGGCGGACCGTGGACGTACGGCTGGCCGGTGAGCGCATCGAGGCGGTCGGCACCGCCGGCAGCCTCGGCGCGGGCGGCCCGCTGGGCGGCGCGCCGCGCGTCGACCTCAGCGGCTACCTGCTCCTGCCGGCCCCGGCCGAGCCCCACGCCCACGCCGACACGGCCCTGACCGGCGACAGCGGCGGACCGGTGTCGTACGAGCCGGAGGACGTCCAGCGCCGCACCACCGAGGCCGCGCTGCTGCAACTGGGCCACGGCGCGACGACCGTGCGCGCACACGTACGCGTGGGCGACGTCCAGGGGCTCGGCGTCCTGACGGCGGTCCTGCGGGCCCGGCGGTCGCTGCGCGGGCTCACCGAACTGACGACGGTGGCGGTGCCGCGCGTGCTGACCGGGGCGGCCGGCGCGGACGGCCTGGCGATACTGCGGGACTCGCTCAAGATGGGCGCCTGCGTCGTGGGCGGCTGCCCCGACGTGGACCCCGACCCGACGGGCTACGTCGAGGCGGTCCTCGAGGTCGCCTCCGAACACGGCTGCCCCGTCGACCTGCACACCGACGGCGCCGACCCGGCCCGCCTGGCGCGCATCGCGGCCATGGCGGGCGGGCTGCGCCCGGGAGTGACGCTGGGCCCGTGCGGCGGCCTGGCCCGGCTGCCCGCCGGGGCGGCCGAGCGGGCCGCGGACCAGCTGGCCGCGGCCGGGGTGAGGGTGGTGTGCCTCCCGCAGGGCTGCTGCGGCGGCGCCGAGGGACACGGGACGGCGCCGGTGCGGCTGCTGCGGGCGGCCGGGGTCCGGGTGGCCGCGGGCAGCGGCGCCCTGCGGGACGTGTCGAACCCGGTGGGGCGCGGCGACCCGCTGGAGGCCGCGTACCTGCTGGCCTCACGGCACGGGCTGCGCCCCGAGGAGGCCTACGACGCGGTGAGCGCGTCCGCCCGCACGGTGCTCGGTCTGCCCGAGGTACGGGTGGAGGCGGGTTTCCCCGCCGAGCTGCTCGCGGTGCGCGGCGACCGGCTCGCGGGGGCGCTGTCGCTCGCGTACAGCCGGATCGTGGTGCACCGGGGGCGCGTGGTGGCACGCACCAGCGCGGTGCGGGAGTTCTGCGACTCCGCCGTCACGGTGGAGCTGGGGCTGCCGCGGCAGGGGCGGGGGGAGTTGTCCTGACGGTCCGTGCGGCAGGGCGGCGGCACCGCCGCCGGGGGCGTGCGGGACACGGCGCAGCGCGCGCCGGGGCATGGCCGAAGTCGTGCGGCGGATACGGCCGTCCGGGCGTACGGTCGGAAGCATGCGCATTGTCATCGCTGGTGGTCATGGTCAGATCGCGCTGCGGCTGGAGCGGCTGCTCGCCGCGCGCGGGGACGAGGTGGCGGGCATCGTCCGCCGTGCCGAGCAGAGCGAGGACCTGCGGGCTGCCGGCGCCGAACCGGTCGTGCTCGACCTGGAGTCGGCGTCCGTCGAGGAGGTCGCGCAGCTGCTAAGGGGCGCCGACGCGGCGGTGTTCGCGGCGGGCGCGGGCCCGGGCAGCGGCGCGGCGCGCAAGGACACGGTGGACAAGGGCGCGGCGGTGCTGTTCGCGGACGCGGCGGTACACGCGGGCGTGCGCCGCCATCTGGTCGTGTCCTCGATGGGCGCGGACGCGGCGCACAAGGGCGACGAGGTCTTCGACGTCTATCTGCGCGCCAAGGGCGAGGCGGACGACCACGTCCGCCGTCAGGAGGGCCTGGACTGGACGATCCTGCGCCCCGGCTCGCTGACCAACGACGCCGGCACCGGCCAGGTGCGCCTGGAGGCCCACACCGGCCGCGGCATGATCCCGCGCGACGACGTGGCCGCCGTACTGGCCGAACTGGTGGAGACCCCGGCCACGGCCGGCCTGACCCTGGAACTCGTCAGCGGCTCGGCACCGGTGTCGGTCGCGGTGAAGTCGGTGGCGGGCAACTGAGCACGTCCGAGCATCTTCCGGCACCGGCGACCGCTCAGAACAAAGACATCTGCCCGGGACACTCCGGAACGGCGTAGCCGTCCAACGCCGGCTGCGCGGCGCCGAGTTGCGCCATCCGGCGCGATCCGGCGCAGGAGGTCAGCCCGCCGCTCGCCCGCGTCCCGGGCGGATCGTGCCGCGCGAACCGCCCGGCGACCACGGCGATCTCCCGACGGCACACGGGGCAGAGTCTGCGACGCGAGGACATGGCCCCAGTGTGCACGGCACCACCGACACCGACCCCGCGCCCACACGCAAAACCCCCTCCGACCTGCCGTATAGGCTGATCAGAGGGGGTCCTTCCCAGAGTGGCGGCGCCAGGATTCGAACCTGGGAAGGCTGAGCCGGCAGATTTACAGACCGCGCGGCAGGCAGCGCATGACCAGGGTCTTCGGCCGCAAAAAGCCCTGGTTTCCCCACGGATGCCCCAGAGGCGCACAGGGGTCGGGTGCGGGCCGCCGGTTGGCGAGCCGGGCCTCCTGTGAATCTAGGCCCCTGGGCGCGGCGGTGTGCCGGTCAGCCGGACGAATTGGTAGCCGAAGTAGTTGAGGCCGTGGGTCTCGTCCACGAACTTGACGCCGGAACCGGACATGACCGAGAACGTGCGCGGGTCCTGGTGGAGCAGGTCGTCCTCCTCGGACATGATCTTCCGCGAGCAGGTCCGGTGCGTGGTCCGGGTGAGCGGGTACAGCGTGACGTGCTCGCCTGCGAAGGCGGCCCGGCCCTTGAAGGCGTTACAGCCTCCCTTTCCGGTGACCGTGCCATCCGGGTGGAAGACGAAGTAGACCTCTTTGCCGGCCGTCATCGCGATGGTGGCGTCGGCGGCGATCAGATACTGGAGTTGCCACGGTGCCCCGTAGAGCCCCTGAGGCCACAGCATTTGCAGCGCGACATAGTCGCCTCGCTGGTTCTTCAGGGTCATCGAGACGTCGTCGACCCGCTTGGCCACCGCCAGGGGGCCGCCGATGAAGATCTTCCGCATCCGCTGCTCGAAGGTGTGTTCCTTCGCCGGGCACGCGTCGTCCGGCGTCGCCCCCGACGTGTCCGCACCGACGGTGAGTGTCGTTGCGGTGACCGTGGCCGACGCCTTGAAGGGCGTGCATCCATAGTCGCCCACGGCCGTGTTGTCGTAGCCGAACTCCACCCACGCGCCGGCGTTCGGCGGTGCGTCGATGTTGCGCCCGTCGACGGTGACCCAGTCGACCCGCCAGCGTGCGCCCAGGAGCAGCCCGCCGTAACCGCCCGGCCCCTTCGGCGCGGTCCACGGCGTGGAACGGTCCGGGGCCTTCCCCCCGCTCCCCGCCCGGGGCGAACCGCACGCGGTAACGGTGAGCAGAGCGACGAGCAGTGCGCCGAGGAGGGCGCCGGTCCGGTACATGCGCATGACGATTCAGACCTCCGACCAGCCTTCGGGGTTGTCCCGTCCGGGCCGCAGAAGTTGCCGCGACCACCCCTCCCAGTCGTTCATGCGACGGTAGGCCGGACATACGTGCCTGCAGGCCACATCACCTTGGGAGAACTCCGCCTCCTCGGGCGAGAGGCGGTACGGCGTCCAGGTCAGCGCCGCGGCGTGCGGCTCCGCCGCGCCCGCTCGTGACCGTGTCCCGGTCTGGCCCTCGCGACCTCGACCTGCGTCTCCGCTGATGCGAGCGCTGACACCCGGGCGGGCCGAAAGCTCGGCAGCCTTACAGCGGGCTAGCTCCGCACAGTCTGATCAGCTCTTTCCCTCTCTGCCGAGCCTTCCGGGGGATACATGGGGGAAGCGGCGCATCGTTAGGATGACGCCGCTCGGGGCTCTGCCTTCACTAGGCCCGGGTGCGGGCCCTCCAGACCGATTCAGTCACCGTCACGCTCGGCGGATCACCAGTCTCCACCTGGTGCTGCCGCCCTGGGGGCCTCAGCGTGACGGCCGAATCACCGCGTGCGCACCCAAGAGCACAATCTTCGAACCGGGAACGCGAGGGGGATGATCCGCTCATGCGCATACGCCGAGAGGTCCGCTGTGTCCTGTGGGGGCTGTGGCTTGCGTGTCTGGTGTTCTCCATCCGGTTCTTCGCGGAGGTGATCACGCTGTTCCTGCAGGCCGAATCCTGGTGAAGCGGCCGGAGCGCGAGCGCCCGACTAGGCCCGTGACCTGCTCAGCGGCAACTTCGCATCCACCCCCGCCTACGACAACAGCCGTCTTTGAGCTGGGCGACGGGTCCTTCTTCGTCATTGGCACGGTGCCTGCCGCCGGGCAGGCGCCGGCTGCCGAGCAGCGGCGCGCGATGGGCGCCTCCATCGGCGCCAACGAGCGGATGGTGATCCCGCCACGCGACTGCATGCTGCACGCCGTGAAGCAGCGGGGTTCCGGGTCCAAAAGCAGCGGCGGCAGGCGGGGGCATACGCTTCAAGAAGGGGCGTACATGCAGGAAGAGGCGTGCGTGGAGGCGTAGTGGCACACGGGCCCCAGAACTCCGGTGACCGCTTGTGCACCCTCAACACGCCCGCAGGAGGTACGCCATGGATCATGAACCCTTGCCCTCCCCAGACCATGCTGAGGTGCGCATCATCGCAGCAACGCCAGAGGTCGCCCGTCGCGTCGCACAAGTACTGCGTTGGTGCTTCTCCTCGACCGAACAACGCAGCTACCCAGCCGGCCGCGGAGGGGCGACCCGTCTCCACCTCACCATTGACACCGCTCATACCGCGCAGTCCGCACAGTCCTGGCTGACCTCGAGCGCATCATCCTTCGCGGAACACGATCCCAGCGACGAGGTGTGACCGGACGGTGAGAACACGAAGCCGCCACCCCATCATCGCCCGCACCGTCGGCCAAAAGCCCTGGAGCGACAGCCATGACGACACTCCGTGAACGCAAGGCCTACCGCAAAGCGGTTCTCCGATCTCTGTACGGGGCCGTCGAATGCAATCGCCCCGACGTCAGTGGAGCGACACTCCGCGACGAGCTCCACGTACCCGACGAAGATCTCACCGCGGCCTGCGCCTTCCTCGTCGGCGAAGGACTGATCACCGTCGAATGGACATCGCACAACACCCCCGCCACCGTCTCGCTGACTCACGACGGCATCCGCATCATGGAGGAGGAAGAAGAGTCAGAATCGACTACTCAGGGTGACCGATAAAGGGATCGTCCTCGAATGTTTGGCTGCCGCTGGCCATCCACCCTCGTCCAGATCAGGCTTCGCAGTGGTCGGTGGTTGGTTGCACAGGCCTTCGCCGGCGCTAATGTCCGCTCAGTGCGCCGGGCCCCCACTTCGGGTTGGGGCCGTACTCGTTAGCCTCCGGCTTGCCCTCGATGGCGTAGAAGACGATCAGGACGATCGCGCCGAACGGGATGAAGGTGAGCAGGAATTCAATGTGCCCAGCCCTTCACGCGGAGCGGGGTGCTGCTTGCGTAGGAGGGCCGACGCTGGAGGCCCCGTTGGGCAAACCGAAGCCGCAGGCGCATGCGAAAGGGCCCGGAGACCGGGCCCTTCCATGTGGTAGCGGGGACAGGATTTGAACCTGCGACCTCTGGGTTATGAGCCCAGCGAGCTACCGAGCTGCTCCACCCCGCGTCGGCACCAGCAAC
>NZ_JBIVPK010000044.1:0-64025 GCF_044754605.1 Streptomyces sp. NPDC093064 | reverse complement strand
GGACCGGCACATGCCCCACCTGCCACCGCGGCATCCCCGCTTCAGCTCCGCCAGAACACCACCCACGCCAGCCAACCTAACGAAGTACTACTAGGTCCTGTCGTCACATTCCCGCCTTCGGGCGACGACGGGAATTTGACGACAGGACCTAGCGGGCGAGTTGTTCGACCGCGTTCAGTACCGGGGCCAGGCCGTTCTCCTCGCGGATCCGGGCGCCCAGGGCCCGTGCCCGTTCACGATGTCCGTGGCCACGGGTGGCGCGGACCAGGGCCGCGGCGAGGTTGTCCGCGGTGAGGCTGCGCAGCGGAACCGAGCAGGGGGCCACGCCGAGGCCGACGAGACGATCGGCCCAGAAACCCTCGTCGAACTGCACGGGCACGGGCACCGCGGGGACGCCGGCCCGCAGCCCGGCCGCGGTCGTGCCCGCACCGGCGTGGTGCACCACGCCCGCCAGCCGCGGGAACAGGGCCGAGTGCGGGACCTCGCCGATGGTCAGCATGTCCTCGCCGGACGCCTCCAGTCCGGCCCAGCCCCGCTGGACCACACCGCGCAGTCCGGCCCGGCGCAGCGCGCGCACGATGGTGTCGCTGAGCCGCCCGGGGTCGGGCACGGTGGCGCTGCCCAGCCCCACGTAGACCGGCGGAGGGCCCGCGTCGAGGAAGTCCCACAGGCCGTCGGGGAGTTGGGTGTAACGGTCGTACGGCCACCAGTACCCGCACACCTGGAGCCCACTGCGCCAGTCGTGGGGCCTGGGCACCACGAGCGGGCTGAAGCCGTGGTACACCGGCCGGCGCTGCCCCCGGCGGATGCGGCGGCCGGTGCCCGCGCGGGCGGGCGGCAGCCCCAGCCGGGTCCGCACGGCGGGTACGGCCGCAGAGAAGACCCGTTCCACGGCCAGGTTCACTCCATGTCCGGCGAGGCGGTTCGCAGCTCCGCCCCAGTGTCCGCCGCCCAGCAGCGGGGGCGCGAACTCCCTTGTGGGGGAGAGGGGTTGGAGATGGGCGCCGATGCTGGGCAGGTTCATCGCCTCGGCGATGGCGTGCCCGACCGGCCCGAGCGAGCCGGCGAGCAGCAGTACGTCGCTCTTCTCGGCCGCCGCGATCAGATCGTCCGTCATCCGGGCGATGGCCGCCCGCACCAGCCCCACGGCCCGCAGCACCTTGCCCGTGCCGGAGGCGCTGCGGTGGAGTCCCCGGCCGCGCGAGGACTCCAACTCGGCCCGCGGGTCCACCGGCAGTGGGTGGAAGCCGAGGCCCGAGCCCGCGACCAGCGGTTCGAAGCATCCGTGCGTGACCAGGGTGACCTCGTGACCCGCGAGAGCCAGGCCGTGCCCCAGGCCGGTGAAGGGGGCGACGTCGCCCCGGGATCCCGCTGTCATGATCGCTACGCGCACGACGGTCAGTATGGCCGCGCGGCCGCCCGCCGCCGGTGAACGACCCGAGGGGTGTCGGTGCCTTCACTCCTGCTCCGGCCCCGGTACGCCGGTCACACCCCGAGCTGCCGGGCGGCGGCCGTCACGGTCTGCTCCAGCAGCGTGGCGATCGTCATCGGGCCCACCCCACCGGGCACCGGAGTGATCAGCGAGGCCCGTTCCACGGCGGAGTCGAAGTCGACGTCGCCGACGTTGCCCGGGTTGTAGCCCGCGTCGATCACCACGGCGCCGGGCTTGAGGTCCTCGCCGCGGATGAGCCGGGGCCGGCCCACCGCGGCGACCACGATGTCCGCCTCGCGCACGGCGACCGGCAGGTCCGCGGTCCGCGAGTGGCAGTACGTCACCGTCGCGTCCCGCGCGAGCAGCAGCATCCCCACGGGCTTGCCGAGGATCGCGCTGCGGCCCACCACGACGGCGCGCCGGCCGCGCAGCTCGACGTCGTACGCGTCCAGCAGCCGCAGGATGCCGCCGGGCGTGCAGGACACGAACCCCGGCAGACCGAAGCTCATCGCCGCGAACGAGGCGCAGGTGACTCCGTCGACGTCCTTCTCGGGCGCGATCGCCTCGAACGCGGCCCGCTCGTCGATGTGCTCGCCGACGGGGTGCTGGAGCAGGATGCCGTGCACGGCGGGATCCTTGGACAGCGACCGCAGCGTGTCGACGAGTTCCTCGGTGGTGGTCGCGGCCGGCAGTGCCACATGGCGGGATTCGATACCGGCCCTGCGGCAGCGGTTCTGCTTCATCCGTACGTAGGTGACGGAGGCGGGGTCCTCACCGACCAGCACCGTCGCCAGACAGGGCGCCGTACCGGTGCGCTCGGTGAGTGCGGCGGCCTTCCGCGCGGTCTCCTCGACGACACGGCGGGCGAGCGCGGTGCCGTCCATCGGACGGGCCTGGGACATGGTCCACTCCTGGGCGTTCGGGGGAATTGCCCAGGCGCGCGGCTCATGACTCTGCGTGGGCCGCTCCCCGGTGGTGCTCCACCTCAGCGCCAGTCACGGCCCCGCCTCACCCTAACCGACACGGCCCGCCGCGGCCGAAGGCCGCGCACCGCCGTACGGCCCGGACGCGGCCTTCGGCCGCGGCAGCGAGCGGACCAGCGCGGCGGATGCCAGGCGAGACACCGCGGATGCCGGCCCCGGCAGGCGCGACCGCGCGGAGCGGGACCGGCCCAGGCCGGCGCGGGCCGGCGCGGGCCGAGAAGGTCCAGGTCAGACGGGAGCTGACCTGGAACCTCGCGGCCCTCCCGCCTATGCGTCCCAAGCCTGGATCAGTGTCTGCTCGGCGATCCTGCCGTCCCGCAGCAAGACCATGGACTCCGCGAAGACCCGGCCGCCGTCCGGGTACTGGCAGGACTCCACGTACGCGGCACGGTCGCCCCGCACGATGCCGCGGCGGAGCGTGTCGGTGTCGAAGGCGGGGCTTGCCGAGGCTGACATGACGACCTCCTCCAAGGGCCGCGGCCCGGCGAGGAGCGGGCCGCGGCAGGCCTCACAGTGCGAGACGCCTCCGCCCCGGCGGGCACGGCAAGCGCGGTCCGGGCGCTGCGCCTGACGGGTGAGCGCGGCTGCGGGCCCGTGTCCGGGCGGGTCCGGACGGAGTTGCCGAGGGCATGATCTGCACTCGACGCATCGTCGCCGCCGTCGGACTTGCCCTCTCGGTCACGGGCCTGACCGCGCTGCCCGCGAGCGCCGCGGGCGCCCCGTCCGTCTGCGGGCTCCAGCCCCTCGGCCTGCCGGTTCCCGCCATCCAGCACTGACCTTTCGCCCCGCGGGCCGGGCGCCCGTGCCTCACCCGCCCGTCCTTGCAGATCAGAGGCCCCCTCGGTGCCCTTACCGATCAGTCGGACGTAGGGTCGGGGGACGTACATCGCTCGACGGAAGGGACCACCACCATGGCGCAGGAAGTGCGCGGCGTGATCGCACCCGGCAAGAACGAACCGGTGCGGGTCGAGACGATCGTCGTGCCGGACCCGGGGCCGGGAGAGGCCGTCGTACGGATCCAGGCCTGCGGCGTCTGCCACACCGACCTGCACTACAAGCAGGGCGGAATCAATGACGAGTTCCCGTTCCTGCTCGGCCACGAGGCCGCCGGCGTCGTGGAGTCGGTCGGCGACGACGTCACCGACGTCGCGCCCGGCGACTTCGTCATCCTCAACTGGCGGGCCGTGTGCGGCAAGTGCCGCGCCTGTCTGCGCGGGCGGCCCTGGTACTGCTTCGACACCCACAACGCGCGGCAGCGGATGACCCTGACCGACGACACCGAACTCTCCCCGGCTCTCGGAATCGGCGCGTTCGCCGAGAAGACCCTGGTGGCGGCCGGTCAGTGCACCAAGGTCGACCCGTCGGTCTCCCCGGCGGTGGCCGGGCTGCTGGGCTGCGGCGTGATGGCCGGCATCGGCGCGGCGATCAACACCGGCAACGTCGGCCGCGGCGACTCGGTCGCCGTCATCGGCTGCGGCGGTGTCGGCGACGCGGCGATCGCCGGGGCGTTCCTGGCGGGCGCGGCGAAGGTCATCGCCGTCGACATCGACGACCGCAAGCTGGAGACCGCCCGCACCATGGGCGCCACGCACACGGTCAACTCCAAGGAGAACGACCCGGTCGAGGCCATCCGCGAGCTGACCGGCGGCTTCGGCGCCGACGTCGTCATCGAGGCGGTCGGCCGTCCCGAGACGTACCGGCAGGCCTTCTACGCCCGTGACCTGGCCGGCACGGTCGTCCTGGTCGGCGTGCCGACCCCGGAGATGAAGCTGGAACTGCCGCTGCTGGACGTCTTCGGACGCGGCGGGGCGCTGAAGTCGAGCTGGTACGGCGACTGCCTGCCCTCCCGGGACTTCCCGATGCTCATCGACCTGCACCTGCAAGGACGCCTGCCGCTGGACAAGTTCGTCACCGAGACCATCCAACTGGACGAGGTGGAGAAGGCGTTCGAGCGGATGCACCACGGCGACGTGCTGCGCTCGGTGGTGGTGCTCTGATGGCCACCCGCATCGAACGCCTCGTCACCTCCGGGCAGTTCACGCTGGACGGCGGCACCTGGGACGTCGACAACAACGTGTGGATCGTCGGCGACGACCATGAGGCCGTCGTCATCGACGCCGCCCATGACGCCGAGGCCATCGCCGCGGCGGTCGGCGACCGCCGGCTGACCGCCATCGTGTGCACCCACGCCCACAACGACCACATCGACGCGGCCCCGGCGCTCGCCGACCTCACCGGCGCGACCATCTGGCTGCACCCCGACGACCTGCCGCTGTGGAAGATGACCCACCCGAACCGGGACCCCGACGAGCACCTGGTCGACGGCCAGGTCATCGAGGCGGCCGGCGCCGATCTGAAGGTCATGCACACGCCCGGCCACGCCCCGGGCGCGATCTGCCTGTACGACCCCGGACTGGGCGTGGTCTTCACCGGCGACACGCTCTTCCAGGGCGGTCCAGGCGCCACCGGTCGTTCCTACTCCCACTTCCCGACGATCATCGACTCGATCCGCGACCGCCTGCTGACGCTGCCGCCCGAGACGAAGGTCCTCACCGGCCACGGCGACCCGACCACCATCGGCGCCGAGGCCCCGCACCTCCAGGAGTGGATCGCCCGCGGGCACTGAGCCAGGAGAACCGAGCCCGGAGCCCGGGTGGCGGGCCGCACGAGACCGAAAAGGCGCTCGTGCGGCCCGCCCGCGTTTTACCGATTCCCGCGCCGAAAGGCGACAGAAGATGTCCGGTTTCCCCGGCACCCTCGATGACGGCATCGACGGAAGACACATCGGGAGGTCGGACATGCCGGGCCCACTGGAAGGCAAGGTCGCGCTGGTCGCGGGGGCGACACGGGGAGCGGGCAGGGGAATCGCGGTGGAGCTCGGCGCGGCCGGCGCCACCGTCTACGTCACCGGACGCACCACCCGCGCCCGCCGCTCGGAGTACGACCGCCCCGAGACCATCGAGGACACCGCCGACCTGGTCACCGAGGCCGGCGGCCACGGCATCGCCGTACCGGTCGACCATCTGGAGTCCGACCAGGTCCGCGCCCTCGTGGATCGCATCGCGCGCGAGCAGGACCGTCTCGACGTCCTCGTCAACGACATCTGGGGCGCGGAGCACCTCTTCGCGTGGGACACCCCGGTGTGGGAGCACGACCTCGGCAACGGACTGCGGTTGCTCCGGCTCGCGGTGGAGACGCACGCGATCACCAGCCACCACGCCCTGCCGCTGCTGCTGCGTCACCCTGGCGGTCTGGTGGTGGAGATGACCGACGGCACCGCCGAGTACAACCGGGACACCTACCGCGTCAACTTCTTCTACGACCTCGCCAAGGCGTCCGTCCTGCGCATGGCCTTCGCACTCGGCCACGAACTCGGCCCGCGCGGCGCCACGGCGGTGGCCCTCACCCCCGGCTGGCTGCGCTCGGAGTTGATGCTCGACCACTTCGGGGTCCGTGAGGACAACTGGCGCGAAGCCCTGGACCGCGTCCCGCACTTCGCCATCTCCGAGACCCCGCGCTATGTGGGCCGCGCCGTCGCCGCCCTGGCCGCGGACCCGGACGTGGCCCGCTGGAACGGCCGTTCCCTCTCCAGCGGCGGCCTCGCCCAGGACTACGGCTTCACCGACCTGGACGGCAGCCGCCCCGACGCCTGGCGCTACCTCGTCGAGGTCCAGGACGCGGGCCTGCCCGCCGACCCGACCGGCTACCGCTGACCGGGCCCCGCCGAACCGCCGCCGATCGCGCCCCGCCGAGCCGCCCCTCGTTCGGGTCCACCGGCCACGACGCCGATGCGCGCCGGGAGTTGTGGGAGTCGCGAGGGCGAGGACATGCCGCGCGCTGACTGCCCGAGACGTCCTTCGGGGAAGTAGGTTCGGCGCATGACGGACAGTGGGCGGTTCGACGGACACGGGGTTCTCATCACCGGCGCGGGCCGGGGCATCGGTGCGGCCACCGCGCGCAGGCTGGCCGAGGAGGGGGCCGGGGTCCTGGTCACCGACCTGGACGGGGACGTGGCGGAGCACACGGCGGCGGCGCTGCGCGAGCGTGGACTCACTGCGCGGGCGCAGGCGTTGGACGTCGCGGACCGGGACGCGGTCCAGGCGGCCGTGGACCTGGCCGTCCAGGCCTTCGGATCCCTCGACGTCCTGGTCAACTGTGCGGCCCACTGCACGCCCGACACCCCGTTGTTCGAGGACGACCCGGAAGCGGTGTGGGCCCGCGACCTCGACATCACCCTGACCGGTGCCTACCGCTGCTGCCGCGCCGCCCTGCCCCACCTGGCGGCGGGCGGCAGGGGAGCGATCGTCAGCATCGGCTCGGTCAACGGCGTCCAGGACTTCGGCAACCACGGCTACAGCGCGGCGAAGGCGGGGCTGGCCTCGCTCACCCGCACCCTCGCCGGGCACGCCGCCTCCCGCGGCGTCCGCGTCAACCTGGTGGTGCCGGGCACGGTCCGCACCTCGGCCTGGGAGGGGCGGGAGGCCGATCTCGACCGGGTCCGCGGTCTGTACCCGCTGGGCCGGGTCGGCGAACCGGAGGACATCGCCGCCGCGGTGGCCTTCCTCGCCTCCCGCGACGCGGCCTGGATCACCGGCACCACCCTGACCGTCGACGGCGGCCTCACGGCGGTCAACACCGCTTTCCGCGCGGCCGTTCAGGAGGAGCGGGAAGAGGGGGACACCTGAGCGGTCCCCGCCTCGGCCGCGTCCGCCGGGAGCGTGTCACCGTTTCGTCTCGGCACGCGCCCCCTTGCAACCGATGTGCCCCGTCACGGGTCTAGGTGTCGGGAAGTGGCGGAACGCACCTAGGGGGCAAGGCCGTTATGAAGGACATCGGCAGGCGGGGAGCGGTCGTACTGGGCGTCACGGGACTGGTGGCGCCGCTCACGCTCGCGCTCGGTACCGCACCGGCACAGGCGGCGAGTTGCACGACGCAGGCGGGGCCGTACCAGAAGCAGGTGGAGAAGTTCCTCGGGCGGCCGGTCGACGGACGGCAGTCGGCCGCCGACTGCAAGGCCATCCGGGCCTTCCAGAACAAGCACGGCATCACGCCGAACATCGGCTACGCGGGTTCCGTCACCTGGGGCGTGATGAACCTCATGAACAAGCAGAAGGCCGTCGGCAAGAAGCCCAACAAGAGCGGCAAGTGCCCGGTGAACAAGGGCCGCATCGCGTGTGTCGACCTCACGCTCCAGCTCAGCTGGATACAGGACGGCAGCCGGCTCGTCTACGGGCCGGTGCCGGTGCGCACGGGACGCAAGGGGTACACGACCCGCACCGGCCTGAAGAAGATCTACTGGCGGGACATCGACCACGTCTCGACCGTCTACAACGTGCCGATGCCCTACAGTCAGTTCTTCGACGGCGGCCAGGCCTTCCACTCCGTCGGCCTGAGCATGTGGAATCCGCCGGGTTCGCACGGCTGCGTCAACATGACGCCGAAGGACGCCAAGAAGTACTGGTCGCTGCTGAAGAAGGGCGACGACGTGTTCGTCTACGGGCGCAAGCCGGGCACCTGACGGCATGTGCACGGGCACGGGCACGGCCGACGTCGCGACCCGTCGGCCGAGGGTGAACTCGCGCCGGTGACCTGCCGAATTGACGTGATGAGCAACACGGTCCGATATGCCCGTATCGCTCGTACTTATTCACAGCGCCTTCACGTCGGGCGGCATATGCTTCACGGCATGTCCACCAGTGTTGAACCCGTCTCCGAGCGATCGGCCGCGGAGGTCAACGAGGAGATCCGGGCACTGTGGCTCAGGTCGGGCGGGATACTGACCACCGAGCAGCGCGAGGAGTACCAGCGCCTGGTGATGGAGTGGGCCACGGCCGCCCCGCCCTCCGACAGGGCGGCCTGAGCCGGCTCCGACCTCTGCCCTCCGCCGCCGGTCCCGCCGTCGCCGCCATCCGTGCAGGCCGTCAGCTCCACGTCGCCGAGTAGTACCTCTGGTAGGCCTTGCGGTCCCGTTCCGCACGGATCCAGCGGGTGGCCACCAGGGCGATCAGACTGCCCCCCATGATCAGAAGACCCGGGCCGACGTTTTCGGGGTCGAAGAGCCGGGAGAGCAGCGCGGTCCCGTCCGGGGTGCCGGTCACCGGCGCCGAGGAGCCGGGGGAGGCCGCGCCGGGGGCGATGGCGCTGTGGGTGGCCGGGGCGGACGGCTCCGCGCTCTGCTCGGTCCTCTGCCGCGCGTCGGTCACGATCAGCCGCACGTCGAGCGCGGACAGTGCCTTGGTGACCGGCTGGAAGAACGTCGTACCGCCCCTTGTGCAGTCGCCGCTGCCGCCCGAGGTCACCCCCAGGGCGATCCCCTCGGAGAACAGCGGACCGCCGCTGTCGCCCGGCTCGGCGCACACCGTGGTCCGGATGAGACCCGTGACGGTTCCCTCGGGGTAGTTCACGGTCGCGTCCAGGCCGGTCACCTCGCCGTCGCGCAGCCCGCTCGTGCTGCCGCTGCGGAACACCCGCTGTCCCACGGCCGGATCGCCCGCCCCCGTGATCCGTACGCCGTTGCCGCCGCCGATCGCCACCACGTCGGCGCCCTGGCCCGCGCTGCCGGAGTCGTATCGCACCAGCGAGAAGTCGCCGCTCGGGAAGGAGCCGGCGACCGTCCTGCCGAGCTGCAGGTCGCCCTGGCCGTCGGCGAACCAGAGGGAACCGGTGGGCCCGCAGTGGCCGGCCGTGAGGATGAAGTCGGTCCGCCCGTCGGTCACGTTGAAACCCGCCGAGCAGCGCCCGCCGGTCGACAGGATGGGCTGCGCCCCGTTGAGTCGGGTGGTGAAGGCGCCCTCGGTGCGCTCCATGCGCACAAAGCCGCCGATCTTGCCGGCGACCTCGGTCATCCGGGCCCAGTCGGCGGCGGAGACCGTGCTGTCGCCCTCGACCGTCACCCGGTTGGAGCGGTAGTCCATCATCCAGGCCGTGCCGGCCACCCGGGGCGCCGCGCGGAGTGTCGCGGTGGCCGCCTTCAGCTCGTTCATGCTGTGCCGCACGACCTTCGCCTCGGCGCCCGCCCGCCGTACCTCAGCGGCCGCCCGCTCGTCGGTCACGGCGACCACCGGGCGCCCGTCGGAACCCATCCAGTTGCCCGCCGTGCGCGAGGTGCCGAGCCGGGCCACGAGGTCGGCGCCGGACGTGCCGGATGTGCCGGCCGGCCCCGCGGATCCGCGCGCGGCGGAGGCGCCGGGAGGCTCGCTCGCCATCGCCGCCTGCGCGACCATCGCTCCTCCCAGGAGGAGTCCCGCGACGGCCGTCAGCCGTGTCACCCGCCGGACGACCCGTCGTCGTGCGTGCCCCATGCATGGCTCCCGAACCCGAACGCGCGGTCTCAACACCGCGGGGCGCTGCGGTCGTTGAGCGCCCTTCCTCCATACGTGGCAGGGCACGGCCGCGTTCAGCGCTCGGATGATCTCCTTCTGGCGCGCCCGCTCAACAGGGGAGCCGCGCCCCCGAGCCGGCCCGCGTCTCCCGGCCGGGGCCGTCCGGGTACGGGCCGAGGCGGGTCCAGCTCGGGGCGTCTCCCCAGACGGAGGCCGCACCGACGTAGGGGCGCAGCAGGGTGGTGAGCACCGGGTCGCCGTAGCCGTTCAACTCGTCGGAGGCGAGCTTGCGGGCGACACCGGCGAGGAAGTCGGCGAGCTGCACCCGCGGATCCAGCCGCGAGTGGACGAGTTCCACGCCGTCCACGGTCACACCCCGCTGCCGGGCCGTCCGCAGGAGCCAGTCGACGCGGTCGGGAGTGAGCATGTTCTGCCGGTCGTGCACGAGCCGCACGGCGGTTCGCGGCGCGCTCCACAGCGCGGCCGTGCGCAGGATCGCGGGCAGCAGCGGGTTGAGCGCGGGGATCAGGGGCGGGCCGGCGGCGACCCGGGCCCGGTAGGCCTCGGCGCGCCCACGGCTGCCGGCCAGCCGCTCCAGAACCGCCGCGGCCGGCTCGGGAACCTCCGTACGCCGCAGTTCCTCGACACCGGTGAGGAAGGCGTCCACCGGGTCCACGGGCTCAGCGTCGCTCCTGGCCCGCAGCAGCCGGTTGGCCGCCCGCAGGAACCGCCGCCATCCGTCCGCGCCGAAGGCCTCCCGCCCCGCGCCGTACAGGGCGTTCGCGCCGGCCGCGTCCCCGAGCAGCAGATCCAGGGCCCGGTCCACCACGAAGAACGCCTTCTCGGTGAGGTCCACCCGGGCGTGCCCGTACAGCGGCCCGGCAGGGGAGAGCACCCACTCCAGCACCGCCCGGTGCTTCTCCCGCAGCAGATGGCCGGCCTTGTACTCCTCCGCGGGCGAGCGGATCCGGTTCCGTATCTCCCGTACGCACCCGGCGGCGGACTCCATCGGCAGCAGCACGCTGGCGTGCGCGAAGACATCGGTGTTGCCGTCGGTGAGGTTCTCACCGTCCGACCCCGACTCGTCGCAGGCGACCTCCCGTACCCCGTCCCGCACCATCCGTCCTGCCCCCGTCCTCGTCGTCCCGGGCCACAGCCCGAGTCTTCCACCGCCTCGTCGCGCCGGGCCTAGACTGCGGCGCATGGACGACACCCTGGTGGAGCGGCTCGGAGCGGGGAAGTACCTGCTCGTCACCAGCTATCGCAGGAACGGCACCCCGGTCGCCACCCCGGTCTGGGTGGTGCGCGACGGCGACGCGCTCGGTGTGTGGACGACCGCCGACTCCTGGAAGGTCAAGCGGATCCGCAACCGCGCCGACGTCCTCGTCGGCCCCTGCGACCTGCGCGGGCATCCGACCGGGGAACAGGTGGAGGCACGGGCGGAGATCTGCGACGCGGACACCACCGCCCGCTACCGGAGCCTGATCGCCCGCAAGTACGGGCTGATCGGTCGCCTCACCCTGCTGGGCAGCAGGCTGCGCCGCGGCCTCGGAGGAACCGTCGGAATCCGCGTGACCCTCTGACCGCGTGGCAGCCGCCGCACGCGGTACCCGCTGGGCTAGTGTGCGGGGCGCTGCGAGACGACGGGGCTGGTGCGGTGCAAGGGATCTGGGCCAGGAGCCGGGGGATCGGACAGTGGCTCACCGGCCATGCCGGCTGGTGCCTGGCCGTCTCCCTGGCGGTGCACGTCGTAGCCGTCGTCACCCATCCCACACACCCGCTGGACCTGCGTGTCTACCGCGAGGCCGCGCCGCACGTGCTCTCCGGCGGCCTGTACGACTACGCGCTGCGCACCACCCCGCCCATCCCGCGGCTGCCGTTCACCTACCCGCCCTTCGCCGCACTGGTGTTCCTGCCGCTGGCGTGGCTTCCCTGGGGGGCGCTGGTCGCGCTCTGGCAGTCGCTGTCCGTGGCGGCCCTGGTCGTCGTCGCTATGTGCGCGGTGCGGCTGCTGGGCCCGCGTCCCGGCGGCAGGGTCCGGCAGCGCGCCCTGCTCTGGGCCGCCGCCGGGCTGTGGCTGGAACCCGTGCGCCACACCCTCGACCAGGGCCAGGTCAATCTGCTGCTGGGCGCCGTGGTCCTGTGGGGCCTGGCCGTGCCGCGTGCGGCGCCGGGCAGGGGAGCGGGGGTGGGCCTGGCGGCGGCGGTGAAGCTGACCCCGGCCGTCGGGGGGCTGTACCTGCTGGCGACCCGGCAGTGGCGGGCCGCCGCGTGGGCGGTCGCGACCGCGGCCTTGGCGACGGCGCTCGCCTGGGGTGTCGCCCCGCGCGAGTCCGCCCGCTACTGGTCCACGCTCGTCACGGACACCGGCCGGGTCGGCCCGGTCTGGTCGGTGCGCAACCAGTCGCTGCGCGGCGCCGTCGCCAGACTGCTCGGTCAGGACATCACCGCCGCCGTGGTCCTCTGGTGCGTGCTCGCTCTGGTGACCGTGGCGCTGGTCTGTGCCCTGCGCTCCGCCGTACGGCGGCACGACCTGCTCGGCGTCCTGGTCGCCGTGGAGCTGTACGGGCTGCTGGTGAGCCCCGTCTCGTGGAGCCACCACTGGATCTGGTGCCTGCCCGCCATGATCTGGCTGGCCCACGGACCCCTCCGCGGCCGCCTGCTCAGCCGCGTCACGCTCGTGTTGTGGGCTGTGGTCACCGTCGCCCGCGTGGTGCCCTTCCTGATCGGCGCCGAGGACCACCTGGTCCACCCCGGTGCCTATCCGGCGCTGCTCGCCTGGCCCGGCTGCGTCTACGCCGGGTGCGCCGTGCTGACGCTCGCCGCCGTGGCGCTCCGAACCGCGGGGCACGACCGGCCGGTCCTCGCGCCCGACAGCGCGCCGGAGCGGGATCGCTCGGACATCGTGGGCGGTTGACGGCCGGTCAACGTCGTGGGCGGTTGACCGCCGGTCAGCTCCAGGCGCCGTACGGCTCGTCGACCAGCTGGAAGACCGGCTCGCCGCGCACCGGGTCCTTGGCCGTGGTCAGCCGGACCCGGTCGCCGCCGTGGATGCCGATGGGCGGCCCCATGACCCGGCCCCGTACGACGAAGCCCTCGCTCATCTCGACCAGCGACACATTGCGCGCGGCGGGGGAGTTGCGGTTCACCACCGTGGAGTGGCGGACCGTGCCCGTACCCGCGCTGCGCTCGGTGCGCAGGTCGCTGCCCCGGCACACCGGGCACAGCAGCCGGTGGTACACGGCCGTCCCGCACCAGGTGCAGCGCTGGAAGTACAGGGCCCGCGAGTCGCGGGCCGCGGGCTCGAGAAGGCCGGTCGTGGCGCCGACTGCCGGAAGAACGGTGTTTCCTGAGTGGTAGTACACGCTGGTCAACTCCCTGCGCTCGACCGGAATCCCTCGTGCGCGGCGCACCCGGGCACGCATGTGCACGGTGGTCGCGCCACCGTGCACGACCACAGCGTATGGCACTGGGTGTCACCCGTAAAGGCACTGCGTACCCTCAATTGCCCTCAGTTCGGGGGCTGCCGGCCCTCCGCGAGCGCCGTCTCGACCTCCCGCACCACCCGCCACAGGGGCGCTCCGCGCCGCGCGACCACGACGACCACGTCCTCCTGGGCCGCCCCGGGCCGCCGTTCGGCGCGGGGGGCGGCCGGGTCGCAGAAGGCGGCCTGCACATGGTTCAGCGCGTGGTCCACCGCCGCACCCGCGTCGCCCTGTCCGTCCGAACGCAGCCATGAGCGCAGGGCGTTGTTGTGTGCCGCCACCACCGCCGCCGCGATCACGTCCGCCCGCAGCGTCCCGTCGCGCCGCTGCGCGAACCGGGTCCGCAGATACCCGGCGAGCGCGCGCTCGTAGCGCCACACCACCGACAACTCGTACGCCCGCAGCCCCGGTACGCGCTTGGTGATCCGGTAGCGCTGGACGGAGAACGCCGGGTCCTCGGTGTACATCCGCAGGACCAGGCGGGCCGCGTCGCAGACCCGCCGCACGGGTTCGTCCTCGTCGCCGCCGGCGGCGAGGAAGGCCGTCATATCGGCCAGGTACCGCTCGTGGTCGGGGAAGACCACGTCCTCCTTGGAGGGGAAATAGCGGAAGAACGACCGCCGTCCGACCCCGGCGAGCGCCACGATGTCGTCGACGGTGGTCTGTTCGTAGCCGCGCTCCAGGAACAGCCGGAACGCCGCCGCCACGAGGGCCTCCCGCATGGGCGTCCGCCCGGCCGCCGTCCGCGCCTTCTCACCGCGCCGGGACGCGGCGCTGCTGGAGCTCATGGACGGGAACGTAGCATCTGGACGGGCGTAGATGGCACTCAGTGCAGCCTGATGGGGGAACGAGTGCAAGGGGGAGCATCGGGCGGTTTGCGCAGTAACCTTTCCCCACCTTCTCCCGCTCCCCGTCCGCCCCAGCGGACACCACGTTCCAGGAGACGCCCATGCCGCCCGTTCGTTCCCGTCTGCTCTACGTCACCGACCTGGCGTACCCGGCCCGCGGGCGCCGCTACTGCGACGAGGACATCCGGCTCACCTCGCGCCTGCGCGAGGACTTCGACCTGGCCCTGTGCAACCCCCGGGACGCCGCCGCGCTGATGGACGCCTTCGACGCCGTCGTCGTCCGCAACAGCGGACCCGTCCTGGAGTACCAGGCGGCCTACGACGACTTCCGGACCCGGGTCCTGGACCGGAAGACACCGGTCTACAACCCGCTCACCGGGCGCGCGGACATGGCCGGCAAGCAGTACCTCCTCGATCTCAGCGCCGCCGGCCGCCCGGTCATCCCCACCGTCGACCGCCCCGAGGACCTGCACCGGCTGCCCGCGGCCGACCGCTACGTGGTCAAGCCCAAGCTGGGCGCCGACTCCATAGGCCTGCGCATCGTGCCCGCCGGGGAACTGCCCGGCCTGGCCGACGGCACCCTCCTCGTCCAGCCGCACATCGACTTCGCCTACGAGGTCTCGTTCTACTTTGTCGACCACGACTTCCAGTACGCCCTCCACGCCCCGGACCCGGAACGGCGCTGGGAGCTGCGCCCCTACGAACCCTCCCGCGAGGACCTGGAGTTCGCCCGGAGCTTCGTCGAATGGAACACCCTCGCCCACGGCATCCAGCGGGTCGACGCCTGCCGCGCCCCGAGCGGCGAACTGCTGCTGGTCGAACTGGAGGACCTCAACCCGTACTTGTCCCTGGACGCCGTCGACGACACACGCCGGGACGCCTTCGTCGCCGCGATGAAGTCCTCCCTGCACCGCTTTCTCGCCGCCACCGGGTGAGCGGCCACCGCCCGCAGCACCGCGGGCGGCGCTGAACCGGCCGGGCGGCGGCCGCGTATCACTCCTCGGGATGGGCCCGGACGCAGAGCGTGAGGAGTGCAGTGTGTCGACACCGCCCGGACACCAACAGCCGCACGGCGGGGCGCCCCTGGAGCCGGTACGCGTCATCCGGCCCAGACGGACCGACGCCCTCGCCGAGCTCATGCGGGAGTTCAGGGAGTACCAGCGGGACACCGGTGGCGGCGAGGATCCGCCGGGGCCGCCCGCCGGATCCGCGGAGGACGCGGCGACCGAGGAACTCCCGGCCGCACCGGCCGAGAGTTCCACACCCCGGGGCCCCGTACCTCGGGGCCCCGCACCCAGCCGGGCGCCGGTCCGGGGCCCGGACGCGGCGGGGCGCTCACTGCACGGGGCCGCCGTCGCGGTCGCCGTGGCCGCGGCCGCGCTGCTGGGTTTCGGCTGCGCCCTCCTGCTGCCCGCCCGGGGCGAGGCCGCCGGCGCGGCGGCGGCCCCACCGCGGCCGTCCGCGAGTGCCGCCACCACGACCATCCAGGCCGCGACCCCCATCGCCACCCCGTCGACCGATCCGGACGGCCTCGGCACCCTGCGCGAGGGCGACAGCGGCCCGGGCGTCACCGAACTGCAAGAACGCCTCCTGCGTGTCCCGGACGTCTACCGCGACGGCTCCACCGGCGGCCGCTACGACGGCGAACTGAGGGCGGCCGTCGCCCGCTTCCAGCTCTGGTACGGCATCAGCGGCGACGCGACCGGCGTCTACGGCGACGACACCCGCCGCGCCCTGGAGTCCCGTACCACGGTCGACGGCGGTTGAACCGGTCGGACGGTGCGGGGAGGGGTGCGGTGACGGCCGCGGCGAGCGGGACCTACAAAGGCTGTGCGGGCACCCGGAGGTCCAGGACGCAGACGTCGTCGCGGCGTTCGCTCTCCAGCATCGAGGCCAGCAGCGGCCCCAGCGCGCCGGCCGGCTCGCCGGGGCCGGTCGCGGCCGCCGCGGCAAGCCGCTCCAGGCCCTCCTGGATGGCCTCCCCGGGCCGCTCGACCAGGCCGTCGGTGTACAGCAGCAGCCGGTCTCCCGGCTCCAGTCGGCACTCCGCCTCCTCGAACACCGGGGTTCCGGTCGCCCCGAGCAGGACACCGCGCGGACGGTCGAGGTAGCGGGGCTCGCCCCGGCGCAGCAGCAGCGGCGGCAGGTGTCCCGCCTGGACCCACAGCAGACGGCGCTCGGCCGGCTTGTAGCGGGCCAGCACCATGGTGGCCGTACGACTGGTGTCCCGGGAGTGGAGCAGCAGGGTGTTCAGCCCGAGGAGCGCGTCCGCCAGCGCCGAACCGGTGAAGATCATGCCCTTGGCCGTGAACCGGAGCTGGGCCATGGTGGCCACCGCGTCGATGCCGTGCCCGGCGACGTCGCCGATCACGAACAGCGCGTCGCCGCCCGGCAGTTCGATCGCGCTGAACCAGTCACCGCCGACGTGGATCCCGGACTGCGCGGGCAGGTAGACCACGTCGACCCGCAGCCCGGCCAGCCGCACGGGCCGCCGCGGCAGCGGCAGCAGCGCGTGCTGGAGGCGGCCCGCCAGAGTCCGCTCGGCCTGGAGGATCCCGTGCTGCGCCAGGATCGCCCGCTCGCTCTCGACGAGGGCGAGTTCGGCGCTGCGCTGCGCGGTGAGGTCCTGCACGAAGCCGTGCACCTGGACCGGTGTGCCCTCGGCGTCCGGGACGGCCTCCGCGACGAGCCGCAGATGCCGAACCCCGGCCGCCGTCATGATCCGGAACGGCACGTCGAACGGCTTGCCCCCGGTGAGCAGTTCGCGCACCACCCGGGCCAGCCCGGGCGCGTCCTCGGGAAGGGCGAGCTCCGGCAGCTCGGCCAGGCGGACCGGTCCGTCTCCGGGGTCGCGGCCGCACAACTCGTAGACCTGGTACGACCAGAACGCCTCCTGGGTGACCAGGTTCCAGGTGGCCCAGCCGAGGTGGCCCAACCGCTGGATGTCCGCCAGGCGCTGCTCCTGCCGGTCGGAGGACTCGTGCCGCAGCCAGGTGACCACCAGGCCGTCGTCCAGACGGGCGGCCCGCACCGAGTACGTGGACAACTCCTGGCCGCCCGCCACCAGTTCCTGCCGCGCGAACGGCTCGCCCTCGTAGGGCTCCCCGTCGGCCAGCGTGTCCAGCCAGCCCTGCCACAGCGGCTCCCGGGCGACGGCCGGCCAGCACTCGAGGAGCCGCCGGCCGACCAGTTCGCGTCCGCCGCGGCCGACCGTGTCGACGGTCTGCGCCGTCGCGGCGTCTATGCGGTAGTCCTCGACCTCGCCCGACGGTGACCGCAGCGGGGTGAGCAGCAGTGTGATGCCGGGCAGCGCGTCGAACAGGGCGCGGACCACAGCCTCGGCACCGTCCGTGGCGCCCGCCACCGCGGGCTCCGGCCGGGCGGCGAAGGCGCGCAGCCGACCCGCGCACAGCCGGGTCACCCCGCGCAACAGCTCCCGGACGTCCGGGAGGAACGGGCCGGGGCGGTCGCGCAGCACACCGATGACGGCGTCCGCCGCGTCCCCGTTGAGCACGGGCAGCCAGGCCCGGGTGAGCCACGGGCCGGCCGGGCCCCTGATCGGCAGGTACCGCTTGCTGTCCTCGGCGAGGTCCTCCAGCCACAGTTCCTCGCGGGTGTCGAGGGCGTGACGCGCGGCCACCCCGCTGACCGGGGGCACGTGCCGCCACAGGTCGGCGAACACGTCGTCGATGCCGGCGTGCCCGATCAACTCCAGCCCTCCGGCGGGCAGTCGCCGGTAGATCATCACCGCGGCGGCCCCCACGGGCACGGCGAGGTGGTCCAGCAGGCACCGGGCGAGGTCCAGCGGGGTGCCGACCCGGACCAGGGCCCGGCCGAGCACGGCGAGCACGTCCGAGCCGCCGCTCCCGTCGGGGACGTCCGTCCCGGTCCCGGCGGGAGCGGGCCGTGTGGATGAGGGTGCGGGGCCCGCGGGTGCGGGGGATGGGGTGGCCGGCTCGGCGCCGGCGTCGTCCGGCCGGGACCGAAGGGCGCCGAGCGTGATCCAGCACTCCTCCATGAGCGTGCGGTTCGCGGCCTTGGACCGCGCCAGCAGCTCCTCGTACGCGGCCTCCGCGGCGCAGCCGGTCAGCGCCATCAGCGCTCCCTTGGCCCGCTCCAGTACGGCCGAGATCGCCGCCTGGTCCTGGAGCCGGTCGAGCTCGGCCCGCTGCCTTGCCACCACCTTGGCCAGCGCCGCCATGTCGGGGACGGTGCCGGACTCCGCGGGAACGGCGGGCTCGCTGGTCACGCGTCGAGCATCGCACAAACCGGCCGGTCCGATCACCGGATTGCCGGCCCGGATTCACGCGCGATCCGGCGCTGGGCGAGCGCGGCCGGGATGTCTCACCGGTGTCCGGCGCGCTCCACGAGTGCCTCCGTCACCGCGCGGACGCTGCGGGCGATGTGCTGGAGTTGCAGCAGTTCGGCGGCGTACAGCTTGATCGTGTGCTCGATGACCGACTCGGGCATGCCCAACCGGGGCAGTTCGGTGCGCGCGGTCTGGAGGGCGGTGCGGGCCACCCGGATCTCCTGCTCGACCTGTATCCGTGCATGGCGGGCGAGCAGTACGGGGTGGCGGATCAGGGCCGGGTAGCTGCCGTAGCGCGCCGGGACCAGTTCGCGCAGCCACTTGGCCGCGGAGCGTTCCCAGTCGTAGCTGCCGGGGGTCTTGACCTGGCGGGGCCAGTCCGGGCTGAGGCGCGTGGTCGTCGGGGGCATGGTCATCGCTTCCGGGTGTGCGGCGTCGTGGAGGGGTGGTACGACGAGGTGAGCGGCCCCGGCCTAGGGGATGACCGGGACCGCTGCGGGCGTTCGCGCAGGCGATGCCCGACCCGGCACCCCGTGTGCCGGCGCCGGTGGGAGACGGCGGCTCGGGGTGCCCGTGCAGGGTGTGGCACGTACCGGGGTTGGTCCGGGGCGTGATCCGTGAGCAGTATTTATATATGCCGTTCGGTTGGCAAGGAGTAAGTAAACATTCACGCCCGCTTGCATTGCCCGCCCGCAGACGGCGATCTTCCAATGTCGCGCCGACCGTGGCGGACCGGTGGTGAGCCGGTCAGTCCCGAAGGAAGAAGTGGTGCTGGTCGGCGATCTGCTCGTACTCCTCCAGCCGGGCGTGGGTCCGTTCCGGGTCGGCGTCGGTCATGGCCTGGAGCAGGGCCGCGCACATCACGCCGGGCGCGGCGTAGGAGTCGAAGACCAGGCGGGACCCGGTCCCGGTGGCGAAGGTGACGTCGGCCTCGTCGGCCACCGGTCCGAGCGCCAGGTCGGTGATCACGGCCACCTTGAGCCCGGCGTCGCGGGCGACCCGGACGGCGGCCAGGGTCTCGTGGGCGTGCCGGGGCATGGAGAAGGCCAGCACCCAGGTGCCGCCGGCCTCCCGGGCCTGCAACAGCGCGTCGTAGGCGACGCTGCCGCCGCGGGTCACCAGCCGCACGTCCGGATGGATGCGCCGCGCCGCGTAGGCGAAGTACTCGGCGAGCGATCCCGAGATGCGCAGGCCGAGCACGGTCAGCGGGGTCGAGCGCGACAACGCGCGGCCGGTGTCGATCACAAGGCCGGGGTCGGCGAAGTCCCGGCGCAGGTTCTCCAGGTTCCCGATCTCCGCGTCGACGGCCGCCTGGAGTTCGTTGCTCCGGTCCTGCACGGAGGTGCCCGGTCCGCCCGCCAGCGTCCGCAGCGCGATGGACTGGAGCCTCTCGCGCAGCGCCGGGTAGCCGCTGAAACCGACCGCCGCGGCGAACCGCGTCACCGACGGCTGGCTGACGCCGACCCGGTCGGCGAGCTCCGTGATCGACATGAACGCCGCCTCGGTGATGTTCTCGATCAGGTACTGGGCGATGCGGCGCTGCCCGGGAGACAGATGGGGCCCGTCGAAGATCGTTCTGAGCTGGGACGTAGGGGCGGCCTCCGCCCGCGCAACCGTCTTTCCCGAGGTGATCGCGGACGCCTGTGCCCGCGCCTGCTGCGGCGATGGCACCGAGGCGCCTCCTTTGTCTCCCACAGAGGCCCAACATAGTCCAACGCGGCAGGGGCGCCCGTCGCGCCGGACGACCGGGACCGGGCGGGCTCAGGCCGCGCGTGTGCAGGGCGGCAGGGCCGACCGCGGCACGATCAGGTCCGCGCGGGACCGGGTCGCCGCGACCAGGTCCGCGTTGCGCTGGTCGGTGCCCACGACCCAGGCCACCGCCTCCTGGTGCGACTTGCCGAACTCCTCGTGGCGGGCGACCAGGCGGCGTACACGCTCCGGCTCGTCGAGTTCGCAGAACCACACCTCGTCCAGCCGGGGCCGCACCCGCGCCCAGAGTCCGGTGTCCAGCAGCAGGTAGTTGCCCTCCGTCACCACCAGCCGGGCCGACGGCGGTACCGGGACGGTGCCGGCCACGGGCTGCTCCAGGACGCGGTCGAAGCCGGGCGCGTACACCGTCTCGTCCGGCTCCTCGCGCAGCCGGCGCAGCAGCGCCGCGTACCCCGCCGCGTCGAAGGTGTCCGGCGCGCCCTTGCGGTCCCGGCGGCCCAGCCGGTCGAGTTCGACGTCGGCGAGGTGGAAGCCGTCCATCGGGACGTGCGCCACCCACGGCTCCCCGTCCCCGTCCGCGTTCAGCGCCCGCACCAGGTGCTCGGCCAGCGTCGACTTGCCCGCGCCGGGACTGCCCGCGACCCCGAGGATCGCCCGGTGCCCGGCACGGGGGAGGGCTCGGGCACGGGCGAGGAGGTCGTCGAAGGTCGGCGGCACACGGCACAGTGTGTCACCCGGTCGGCGGGGACGGATCCCGGCGCCGCGGGGCGGACGCGTCCGCGCAACCGGCGTACGCCCGCCGCCGGGAGCACGATGGCCGCGGGACTGACGACCGTTCGCCGCGACTGAACGTCAGATGCGGCATCGGCCGGATGTGGCACTCGACACCCTCTCAAAGCCGCGATGCGGGGAAAGGTGCCTTTATGACACAGCTCGGTCTGCCCGAAGACATCACCGTCTGCCTCTTCGACCTCGACGGGGTGGTCACCAAGACGGCCGTGGTGCACGCGGCCGCCTGGAAGGAGACGTTCGACGCCTTCCTGCGCGAGCGGGAGGGCGCCGGCTTCCGGCCCTTCGACCAGGTCGCCGACTACGACGAGTACGTCGACGGCCGCCCCCGCGCCGACGGGGTGCGCACCTTCCTCGCCTCCCGCGGCATCGAACTGCCCGAGGGAAGCCCTGACGACCCGCCGGACGCCCCGACGGTCAACGGGGTCGGCAACCGCAAGAACGAACTCCTCCTGGAGAAGATCCGTACCGAGGGTGTGGAGGCGTACGAGGGCACCCTGCGCTACATCGGGGCCGTCCGGGCCGAGGGCCTGCGGACCGCGATCGTCTCCTCCAGCGCCAACACCCGGGACGTCCTGCACTCCATCGACGCCGAACACCTCTTCGACGTCCGCATCGACGGAGTGGTGGCCCGCGAACGCGCGCTGCCCGGCAAGCCCCGGCCCGACACCTTCCTGGCCGCCGCCCGCGACCTCGGCGTCGAAGCCGGGCGGGCCGCCGTCTTCGAGGACGCGCTGGCCGGCATGGAGGCGGGCCGCTCGGGCCGCTTCGGATACGTCGTCGGTGTCGACCGCGTGGGCCAGCGCGACGCGCTGTACGCGCACGGCGCCGACGTGGTCGTCAAGGACCTCGCCGAACTTCTCGGCGCGGGAGGAGGAACCGCGTGATCACCCACCGTTCGTACGCCGTCGAGCCGTGGACCGTGCGCGAGACGGAACTCAGCCTCGACGTCCTCGCCCAGAGCGAGTCCGTCTTCGCGCTGTCCAACGGGCACATCGGCTGGCGCGGCAACCTCGACGAGGGCGAACCGCACGGACTGCCCGGCTCCTACCTCAACGGCGTGTACGAGGTGCACCCGCTGCCGTACGCGGAGGCCGGCTACGGCTACCCCGAGTCGGGCCAGACGCTCATCAACATCACCAACGGCAAGGTGCTGCGGCTCCTCGTCGACGACGAGCCGTTCGACCTGCGCTACGGCCGGCTGGTCTCCCACGAGCGCACCGTCGACCTGCGCCGCGGGGTGATGGAGCGGACCTGCGAGTGGATCTCCCCGGCCGGCACGACGGTCCGGGTGCGCTCCACCCGCCTGGTCTCCCTCACCCAGCGGTCGATCGCCGCGGTCGCCTACGAGGTGGAGCCCGTCGGCTCCCAGGCCCGCGTGGTCATCCAGTCGGAGCTGGTGGCCAACGAGCAGATGCCCCAGTCCGACGGCGACCCCCGGGCGGCGATGGCCCTGGAGTCCCCGCTGGAGCCGGAGGACGACTTCGCCTCCGGCGAACGGCTGCGGCTGGTCCACTGCACCCGGCACAGCGGCCTGCGGGTGGCCGTGGCCGCCGACCACGTCGTCTCCGGCCCCGAGCACACCAGGACCGACAGCGAGAGCCATCCCCACCTGGCCCGGCTGACGGTCACCTCCGTCCTCGAACCGGGACAGCGGCTGCGGGTGGAGAAGTTCGTCGCGCACGGCTGGTCCGGCGCCCGCTCCCTGCCGGCGATGAGCGACCAGGTCGACGCGGCCCTGGCGGCCGCCGCGCACGGCGGTTGGACCGGCCTGGTCGAGGAACAGCGGGCGTACCTCGACGACTTCTGGTCCTGTGCCGACGTCGAGGTGGACGGCGACGAGGAGATCCAGCAGGCCGTCCGCTTCGCCCTCTTCCACGTCCTTCAGGCCGGCGCCCGCGCCGAGGAGCGGGCGATCGCGGCCAAGGGGCTGACCGGCTCCGGCTACGACGGGCACGCCTTCTGGGACACCGAGATGTTCGTGCTCCCCGTGCTGACCTACACCGCGCCCGACGCCGTGACCGAGGCACTGCGCTGGCGGCAGAACACCCTGCCCGCCGCCCGGGAGCGCGCCGCCCAGCTGGGCCTGCGCGGCGCCGCGTTCCCCTGGCGGACCATCGAGGGCCAGGAGGGGTCGGCGTACTGGCCGGCCGGCACCGCCGCCTTCCACGTGAACGCCGCCATCGCGCACGCCGTGGTGCGCTACGTCGCGACGACGGGCGACGAGGACTTCGAACGCGACACCGGAGTCGAACTGCTCGTCGAGACGGCCCGGCTGTGGCGCTCGCTGGGCCACCACGACCACCACGGCACCTTCCACATCGACGGCGTCACCGGACCCGACGAGTACAGCGCGATCGCCGACGACAACACGTACACCAACCTGATGGCCCGGGCGAACCTGCTGGCCGCGGCAGACGTCGTCGAACGCCATCCGAAGGAGGCGGAGCGGCTCGGCGCCGACGACGAGGAGAGCGCCACCTGGCGGGACGCGGCCGAGGCGATGAACCTCCCGTACAACGCCGAGCTGGGCGTGCACGAGCAGCACGCGGGTTTCACCCGTTACCAGCGCTGGGACTTCGCCGGCACCCGCGCCGACCAGTACCCGCTGCTGCTGCACTTCCCCTACTTCGACCTGTACCGCAAGCAGGTGATCAAGCAGGCCGACCTGGTGCTGGCGATGTACACCTGCGGCAGCGAGTTCGACGAGGAGCACATCGCCCGCAACTTCGCCTACTACGAGCCGCTGACCGTACGGGACTCCTCGCTGTCGGCCTGCGTGCAGGCCGTCATCGCCGCCCAGGCGGGACATCTGCGCCTGGCCTACGACTACGCGGCCGAGGCCGCCCTCATGGACCTGGAGGACCTGGAGCACAACACCCGCGACGGGCTGCACATCGCCTCCCTGGCCGGTACCTGGCTGGCGCTGGTGGCCGGGTTCGGCGGCACCCGCAGGGCCGGTGAGGAACTGTGGTTCTCGCCACGGCTGCCGGAGAAGTTCAGCCGCCTCGCCTTCACACTCCAGTTCCGCGGCCGCCGGCTGCGCGTGGAGGTCACCCAGCAGAGCGCCACGTACTCGCTGCTCGACGGGCCGACCATGACGATCCGTCACCACGACACCCCGGTCACGCTCCGCCCGGGAGCCGCCACGGCCCGCCCCGTCCCACCGCCGAAGCACCTGCCGGCCCCGGAGCAGCCCCCGCACCGCAAGCCCAATGCCGGCTGACGCGCGCGCTCCTCTCCGTACGGGACGCCCTCGGCCTACGGGACGATGTGCACCAGCAGGCGCAGCAGGTCGCCCGTGGCGTCGGCGGCGCCCAGGGCGGGCAGCGCACCGAGGGCGAGGACGGCCGCCGCGACCGAGCGCAGATACGGCGGCGGGGCGGACTGGAGCGCCGCGATACGGCGGGTGACGGCGCGATCGGTGAAGCCCAGGGCGCACGAAGGCTCCGCCCGCCCGGCCGTGAGCGCCGCGCGGGCGAGCGCGCGGGCGGTGGTGGTGCGGTCGCCGACCACCGCGGCGGCCCGCTCGTCCGCCCAGCGCTCGACGAGGAAGGACACCTGGTCGCGGACCGACCCGAGCAGCGGGTTGGCCGCGCAGGCCAGCCTGGCCGTGGTCACCAGCAGCGCGTGCCGGTGCGCCAGATGGGCGCGTTCGTGGGCGAGCAGCACCCGGCGCTCGACCGGCTCCAGCGCGCCGAGCATCGCCTCGGTGACCAGGATCCGGCCCGGTGAGCCGGGGATGGCGAACGCCCGCGGCACGGGCGAGGCGGCGACGATGAGTTCGGTGTCCCCCGGTTGCCCCTCGCACAGCCGCCGCAGCGTACGGCGCGTGGCGTACTCGGCGCGGACGGCCCGCCACAGCCGGTGGGCGATCAGCGCCAGGGCCGGGCAGGCGGCGATCCCGATCGCCTCGGGCACCGGGTCCGGGATGACGTGGCCGGCCTCCCGGGCCTCGGCGACGACCGGCGGGGCGTCGTTGAGGAGGGTGGCGGCCAGCAGGACGAGGGACCACACGGTGGCGGCGGCCGTCACCGCGGCAGCGGCGGTCAGCACGCGCGCGGCCAGGGCGGGGGCCACTCGTCGGCCGACCGCGGGACTGATCGCGGCGAGCAGCGCGGACAGCGCCAGCGGGGTGTAGACGTCGACCGTCACGCGGCGCCTCCGGTGAGCAGTTCGCGCAGGGCCCGCTCCTCCTCGGGGCTCAGCCCGGTCACGAACTGCTGGAGGGCGGCGATCGGATCGGGACCGCGGTCCAGGGCGTCGTGCATCGCCTGGGCGGTCAGCTCGGCCGCGTTCTTGGCCGGCCGGTAGGCGCCCCGCCGCCCGTCCACCTCGCGCAGCACCAGGCCCTTGTCGTACAGGCGCTTGAGGATGGTGTGCACGGTGTTGTAGGCCAGGCCGCCGCCGATCTCCAGCTGGATCTCGGCGGGGGTGAGCGGGTGCTCCGTGGACCACAAGGCCGCGAGGACCTCGCTCTCCAACTCGCCCGAACTGCGCCGTTCCACCCTGCCGTGAGGCCCTCTTCCAGCCATGCCCTCAACCTTACAGCGCGTAGGGGGTCAGGCGTCCGGCGGCGTCCCGCCCGGCACGTGGGCGCGGCGCGGGTTAGTTTGTCCGTGTTTTCCCTGACGTCGTACCTGTTTTCCCTGACGTGTTACTTGTTTCTCTGACGTCCTACCTGGTTCCTGCTTACCTGGTTCCTGCGCCGGCGGCGCGGAACGCGGGGAGTCCGAAACCCCGCGGTGCGGGGGTGAGGGGTGGAGATGGCCGACAGTACGCACGCCATACTCGCCGGGACGCGGCGAGCGGGACCGGGGTCCGGCTCCGCCCGCGCCCGCCGGGCCCGCGGCGACGTCCTCGTGGCAGCGGTGGCCGCCGCCTTCACCCTCGCCCAACTCCTCCTGGTCCGCCCCGGCATGGGCCTCGGCTGGGACGAGTCCATCTACGTCAGCCAGGTCAGCGGACACGCGCCGGCCGCCTACTTCAGCGCCCCGCGCGCCCGCGGCGTCTCGCTGCTCGTCGCGCCGGTCGCCTCCTGGTCGTCGTCCACCACGCTGCTGCGCGTCTACCTCGCGGTGCTCTCCGGGCTCGCCCTGTACTTGGCCCTGCGCGTGTGGCGGCATGCGTTCCGCTCCGGTGTCCTGGCCCTGGCCGGCGCCCTGTTCGCCTCCCTGTGGGTGACCCTGTTCTACGGCCCGCAGGCCATGCCCAACTACTGGGTCGCCATCGGCGCCCTCGCCTGTGCGGGCTGCTACCTGCGGGTCCGGACTGCCCGGCGCGACCTCACCGCACTGTGGGGCCTGGCCGGCGGCGCCGCCCTCATGGCGTTGATGCGTCCCATGGACGCCGTCTGGGCGGTCCTGCCCCTGCTCACCCTCGCCCTGCTGGAGCGGCGCTGGAAGCCGCTCGCCGCGCTGCTCGCCGGACTGGTGGCCGGGTCTGCCGAATGGGTGATCGAGGCGTACGTCGCCTACGGGGGCCTGTTCCAGCGGCTGTCCGACGGATCCGCCATACAGGGCGGCCTGGGCTGGCACTTCGCCGTGGCCGACCAACTGCGCAGCCTGGGCGGGCGCGCCCTGTGCCGGCCCTGCACCGGCGCGCAGCCGAACCTGGCCGTCACCGCCTGGTGGTACGTCCTGCCGCTGCTCGCCCTGCTGGGCCTCGCCCTTGCCGTGCGCGCCCGGCGGAGCCCGCCCACGCTGGTCGCGCTGGCCTGCGCGGCCACGGCCGCCTTCCCGTACCTGTTCATGATCGGATACGCGGCGCCCCGCTTCCTGCTGCCCGCCTACGCCCTGCTCGCGATCCCGGCCGCCGACGCCCTCGTCCACCTTCTCAGAGCGCCGAACGGCAGGTGGCGGCCATTTGCCGTGTCCCTGGCCGCCGTTGGCCTCGCCGGGCATCTGGCGGTGCAGTACGCCGTCCTCGCCCACACCGTCCACCGCACCACCGTCGACCGCCGCGCCTGGTCCGGCACCGCCGCCACGCTGCACCGCCTCGGAGTGCGCCCGCCCTGTCTGCTCACCGGTGAGGAGGCCATCCCGATCGCCTTCTACACCGGCTGCGGTTCGGCCGCCGTCGCGGGCCCCAACACCAACAGCACCCCGGCGGCCATCGATCAGGCCGCACGGCGCCTGCCGGTCGCCGCCCTCACCACCGCCGACGGCACCCCGCCCGCGTACGCCCGCACCTGGCCCTCCCACCGCTTCGGCGACCTGCGCCTGTACGTCGCACCCCAGGCGCGCAAGGCCACCGGCCCCTGACGCTCCGGGCTCCGCAACCGTCACCAACGCGCCGCGCCCGCGGGCCTGGTGGCACGACCGGGGCAATGGCTCGCGACGGCGGTGTGTCTCCCGGCCAGGGCGGCCGGCGCCGCGCTCCTGCGGACCCTCCCGGCCCGCGGCCACGGGCCGGTTGGCGTGCAGCGCCTTCGCCGCCACGGCCTCGCTCGCCGCCCGGGCGGGCCGGCCCTGGCCCGGCGGGGCGCGGTGGCCGAGTCGCTGCCCGGTGGGCGGCTCGTGGCAGCTGGCCAGGTACGGCTGCCAAGCGGTTGCGACCGTGTCCTGTGGGCCTTCCCGGTCCGCGACTACGGGCCGGTTGGCGTGCGGGGCCTTCGCCGCCACGGCCTCGCTCGCCGCCCGGGCGGGCCGGCCCTGGCCCGGCGGGGCGCGATGGCCGAGTCGCTGCCCGGTGGGCGGCTCGTGGCAGCTGGCCAGGTACGGCTGCCAAGCGGTTGCGACCGTGTCCTGCGGGCCTTCCCGGTCCGCGACTACGGGCCGGTTGGCGCGCAGCGCCGTGCGGCCGCCGCGTACACCCCCGCGCCGAACCGGCCGGTGGCCGGCGAGATACCCCCGTCGCCGACGAGAACGACCTCGGCCGTCTGTTCGGCGCGGTCTCGTAGACCAGTTGTTCGGGGCCCCGCGCCGGTGTGGCCGAGTCGCTGCCCGGTGGGCGGCTCGTGGCCGCGCGGTTCGCCGCCGGGGGTGCCGCCCCCGGTCTCCGTCGTCGGCCGGTCGCGGCGGTGGGTTCGCGTCGAGGGGTGGGTCGAGGTTTCCGTCGTGCAGGCCGCGACGGCGGGGCGTCACGCAGGGCGTGACCGCCCTCGACCGCCGGAACCCTGGTCCGCATGTTCCTCCACCGGCCCTCCGGCTCTCGTGGTCAGCTCGGACACGAAGCCGGATGGCAGCCACCAGGCCGCCGCGCACAGGCACACCCCGAGCCAGCCCGCGGCGAAAAGCCAGCCGCCGATCACGTCGGTGAACCAGTGCACCCCGAGATACACCCGGGTCAGCCCCACCAGCGCGCCCCAGCAGCCGACGACGAGGCACACCGCTCCACGGCCGCGCGGGGCACGCACGACTATCGCCAGGATCACCAGCCCGGCGGTCAGCGCGGACGTGGTGGTGTGCCCGGACGGGAACGACCAGGCCGAGGCGTGGGCCGCCCAGTCCTGCCGCGGCGGACGTGGCCGGGAGATCAGCTCCATCACGCCGTAGCGCAGGGCCTGGCCCGCCACCAGGCAACCGAGACCGAGAGCGGCCGTGACCGCACGCTGCCGGGCCGTGCGGCCGACGGCGAGGCCGGCCAGCGCGACGAGCAGGTACGGGACGACCCCCGTCCCCGTGGCGGTGAGCCCGCGGGCCACCGCCACCGCCACCGCCGGGCGGTGGTCGAGGGACCAGGAGAGCAGGGTGTCGTCCACGGACAGGGGGGTGCCATGGCCGCCGACGACCAGTCCGAGCACGGCGAACGCGGCCCAGGCGCCGAGCCCCGCACTGCCCGCGAGGTCGGCGGTGTCCCGGGGCCTCATGACACCAGCAACGGCCGCAGCCGCGTCGCGGCCAGGCGCCGGGCGAGTATCTCCGGCCGGCGCAGCAGCGCCTTCATCACGACGTAGGCCACCAGGCCGCCGGTCAGGAGCCCGGCCGCCACGTCGTGCGGATAGTGGGCGCCGACCCAGACCCGGGAGGCGGCCATCGCGACGGCGGCCACGCAGGCGATCGCGCCGAGCCGGCGCGAGACGAGGAGCAGCGCCACCGCGGCCGCGGCGGCGATCGCCGCGTGGTTGCTGGGGAAGGACCAGTCGGTGCGGGCCGGACAGGCCTCCAGGGTGACCACGTGCAGCGTGCGGCACGGGCGCACCTCGTGCACGAGCAGCTTCACCAGCGAGTTGACGGCGTAGGCGAGCACCACGACGAGTGGCACCACCAGGGCCGTGACCGCCGTCCCGGCGTCCACCCGGCGGGAGCGCCACCAGACCGCGAGCATCAGCACGGCGAACACGGCCAGGCCGTAGGCCGACCACACCGTCACCATGTCGTCCCACCACGCGGGGGAGCGGCGGGCCAGGTCCACCACGTCCGAGTACAGGGGGCCGTCGATGGACGAGCCCGACAGGGCGAGGATCATCCGCGCGCCTCCTTGGCCTTCGCGGCCCGGCGCGAGCGCAGGACCTCCGGGACGAGCGGGATCAGCGACACGATCACGATAAGTCCGATCACCGGGAGCAGATACTTGTCGATGTTCGGGACGGAGGAGCCGAGCGCGTACCCCGCGAGGGTGAGGCCGACGCTCCAGACGAGACCGCCGACGACCTGCCACAGGGTGAACGTGCGGGTCGGCACGCCCAGGGCGCCGGCCATCGGGTTGAGCACCGTACGCACCACCGGCACGAAACGGGCCAATACGATCGCCTTCGCGAACCCGTACCGCTCCAGGAGTTCCTCTGCGCGAGCGGCGCCCTCGTGCAGGCGCGGGGAGCGGCTGCGGGCGAGCAGGGCGCCGCCCGCCCTGCGCCCCAGCAGGAAGCCGCACTGCGAGCCGGCGAGCGCGCCGACGACGGCCGCGACCAGCAACGGGGCCAACGACAGCCGCACACCCCGGTCGGCCGTGCCGGTGCACAGCAGGCCCGCGGTGAACAGCAGCGAGTCGCCGGGCAGGAAGAAGCCGATCAGGAGCCCCGTCTCGGCGAACATCACCACGCCGACGCCGAGCACGCCGAAGGCGGCCAGCAGCGACTGGGCGTCCAGCACATTGACAGCGAGCTGCGACGACAGGTGCAGGGGTGCGATCATCGTCGCGGGCCCTTTCCGTCGGGTCGGCGGGCGCGAGACTGAGGGCACCGGCCGAGTGACTACAAATCTGTAGACCGTCTACGTCACTGTAGACGACGGAAACCCTCCGGGCGTTCCCGTGGTCGCCCCAACGAGTGAAACAGGTCGCCCGGTCGGACGCGCGCACGTCGCCTGCGCGGCGAGATCGGTTGTGACCGAGGACTCCCGTGCCCACGCCGACCTTTACCGGCCTATTGCCGCTTCATGACCAGCCGACTACACGCCTGTAGTCATGATGGATCACGAAGTTAGGCATGCCTTCGCTAACCCGGTCCCAGAGTGGCTGGGGCGGTGTGCCAGGGAGGGGCCGTACGGCATGTGGGACGACGCGTTTCCGAGTTTCCTGATCGGGCTGAGAGAGGGACTCGAAGGCGGACTGATCGTCTCCATCCTCGTTGCCACCCTGGTCCGGGCCGGAGCCAAGTCCCGGCTGCCGCAGGTGTGGACCGGCGTCCTCGCGGCCGTCGCGCTCGCGATGAGCTTCGGCGCGGTGCTCACCTTCACGGCGGCCTCGCTGTCCGCGACCGCGCAGGAGGCGTTCGGCGGTGCCCTCAGCGTCGTGGCCGTCGCGTTCGTCACCGCCATGGTGTTCTGGATGCGCCGCTCGGCCCGCAGCCTCTCCGGTGAGATCAAGGAGAAGGTGGCCGACGCGCTCGGCATGGGCGCCGGTGTGCTGATCCTCACCTCCTTCCTCGCGGTGGGCCGAGAGGGCCTGGAGACGGCCCTGTTCCTGTGGACCACCGCCCGCGCGGCCGGCGAGTCCGCGGGACCGCTGACGGGCGCCGGGATCGGTCTGGTCCTTGCGGCCGGCCTGTGCTGGGGCCTGTACCGGCGGGTGCTGAAGATCAACCTCACCAAGTTCTTCACCGCCACCGGCGCCGTACTGATCGTGATCGCGGCCGGCGTCCTCGGCTACGGCCTGCGCGACCTCCAGGAGGGCGGAGCCCTTCCCGGCAAGGTGGCGTACGCCGTCGACCTCGGCGGCACCGTCGACGCGGGCTCCTGGTACAGCACCCTCGTCCAGGGAGTCTTCAACCTCACCCCGACGATGACCTGGCTCCAAGTCCTCGGCTACGCCGGCTACCTCGCCGTGGTGATGACCCTGTTCGTCCGGGGCATACGCGCCACGAAGCCGGTGTCCGCCACGAAGCCGGTGTCCGCCACGAAGCCCGTGCCCGCCACGGCGCCGACCGGCACGACGGCCGCTGCTTTGCCGGAGGCCGCGCGGGGCGCCGGTGCCGAGAGCGGGCCTCAGGCAGCCGCCGGGAGCGGGACGCGTGCCGCTGCCGGGGCCGAGGCCCCGGACGGTAGCCCTGTCGGGGCGGCGGCCGAGGCCGGGCCGGCGGCCGCCGTGGCGGCTGAGGACAGGGACCGAGCCGCCGCCGGGCCGCACGCGAGGACCGCCACTGCGGCGACGACAGCGACGGCGACCGGGACGCCCGCCGGCTCCCGGGCCGGGACGCCCGCGGTTTCCCGGGCCGGGACGCCCGCGGTTTCCCGGGCTGAGACGCCCGCCATGTCCCAGGCCGGGACGCCCGCGGTTTCCCAGGCCGAGATGCCCACCGTTTCCGGGACCGTGACGCCCGCCGCCTCCCACGCCGAGACCCCCGTAGCCTCCGGGGCCGACGACTCGTCCGGTGGTGACGGCGTCGGTGGGGTGCGGGCCGAGGGGGCCGACCCGGCGCGGAGGCAGGACCGCGGCGTCCGCGAGACACCGGCCGAACCGCACGCGCAGGCGGCCGTCGCCCGCCGGAGGCGTCCCGCCTGGGTCGTGCCCGTGGCCGTCGTCGCGGTGCCCGCGGTCGTCGCCGGACTCGTGGTCGCCCTGGGACGGCCCAAGCCCGCCGGAGCCCAGACCGTCGCCGTCTCGGAGACCGAGTGCGGCAAGGGCTTCACCGCGCCCCGGCCGGGACGCCAGACGTTCCAGATGCAGAACACCGGGTCGAAGACGTCCGAGGTGTACCTGATCGACCCGGCCACCAACGCGGTCTACGGCGAGATCGAGGGCCTGGCCCCCGGCACCACCCGCGACCTGGTCGCCACCGTCGCGGGCGGCAGCTACGCCTGGCGCTGCGTGCCCACCGGCGGCACGGCCGTCACCTCCAAGGCCGTCCGGGTCGGCGGCGGGGCAGGGGCCACGGCGGTCGTCCCGGTGTCCGAGCAGGACCTCGCCACCCCGCTCAAGGAGTACAAGCAGTACGTCGAACGCGGTCTGGCCACGCTCGTCGCCCAGACCGGCCGGTTGAACGCCGACATCCAGGGCGGCGACCTCGACGCGGCCCGCGCCGACTGGCTGACCGCCCACCGCACCTACTCCTCCCTCGGCGCCGCCTACGGCACCTTCGAGGACTTCGACAAGAAGATCAACGGCCGGCCCGACGGGCTGCCCGGCGGAGTGGACGACAAGGACTTCACCGGCTTCCACCGCATCGAGTACGGCCTGTGGCACGGCCAGAGCGCGGACCGCCTGAAGGCCGCGGCCCAGCAGCTCGACGACGACGCCGCCGGCCTGCGCAAGGCCTTCCCCGCGCAGGCTTTCGACCCCGGTGACCTGCCGCTGCGGGCCCACGAGATCCTCGAGAACACCCTCCAGTTCGAGCTCACCGGCCAGACCGACCAGGGCAGCGGCACCGAGCTGGCCACGGCCGACGCCAACCTCGCCGGCACCAGCGAACTGCTCACCGTGCTCAAGCCGCTGCTGACCTCCCGCGCCCCGCACCTGCTGCCCACGCTCGACGCGGACACCGTCCGGCTGCGGAAGCTGCTCGACGCGGCCCACCAGGGGAACGCCTGGACCCCCGTGAACCGGCTCGACGCGATCACCCGGGCCCGTCTCGACGGGGCCACCGGACAGCTCCTGGAGGACCTCGCCCCCGTACCGGACCTGCTGGAGATCCGGAAGTCCGCCTGATGACCGCACCGCGCGCCGTGACACCCGAGACCGTACGCACCGAAGGGAACCGCTCCATGCCGTCCGCCGAAACGTCCGCACCCGAGGGCGGCTGCCCCGCCGGCCACGGGCGCCGCACCTTCGTCAAGACGGCCCTGGGCGCCGGTGCCGCCGGCGCGGTCCTGGCGGGCGGCGGCTTCGCCCTCGCCCAGAGCGGCGCGGGCCAGGCGCACGCCGCGGACGGCACCGGCGGGGCCGCGGTCCCGTTCCACGGCGTCCACCAGGCAGGCGTCCTCACGCCCGCCCCCGCGGCCGCCGCCTTCGTCTCCTTCGACGTCATCGCCGAGGACCGCGCGGAACTCGCCGCACTGCTGCGGACCATCACCGAGCGGGCCCGCTTCCTCACCGCCGGCGGCACCCCCACCGACCTGGGCGTCGGTGCCCCGCCGTCCGACAACGGCATCCTCGGTCCCGAGATCCCCGCCGACTCCCTCACCGTCACCGTCGGCGTCGGCGCCTCCCTCTTCGACGACCGCTTCGGCCTGGCCAAGGCGATACCGCGGCGACTCACCCCCATGCGGACCTTCCCCAACGACAACCTGAACCCCGCCGAGTGCCACGGCGACCTGTCCCTGCAGATCTGCGCCGACCGCCAGGACACGGTGCTGCACGCACTGCGCGACATCGCCCGGCACACCCGGGGCGCCCTCCAGATCAAGTGGCGCGTCGACGGCTTCCAGAGCGGCCCGCGCCCCACCGGCGCCCAGCGCAATCTGCTCGGCTTCAAGGACGGCATCGCCAACCCGGACGTCGCCTCCGCCCGGGAGACGAACCGCCTGGTCTGGGTGGGCGAAGGGCAGGGCGAGCCGGCCTGGGCGGCCGGCGGCAGCTACCAGGTGATCCGGATCATCCGCATGCTGGTGGAGTTCTGGGACCGGGTGTCGCTGACCGAGCAGGAGAAGATGTTCGGCCGCCGCAAGGACACGGGCGCCCCGCTGGACGGCGCCAAGGAGACCGACGTCCCCCAGTACGCCAAGGACCCCAAGGGCACGGCGATCCCGCTGGACTCCCACATCCGGCTGGCCAACCCACGCACCGCCGCCACCGACACCTCCCGCATCCTGCGCCGCGGCTACAACTACGACCGCGGCGTCGACAACGTCGGCAACCTCGACATGGGCCTGGTCTTCTGCTGCTACCAGCAGGATGTCGTCCGCCAGTTCGAGGCCACCCAGACCCGGCTGATCGACGAACCCCTCGTCGACTACATCTCCCCGACCGGCGGCGGCTACTTCTTCGCCCTGCCCGGCGTCCGCGACTCCTCCGACTGGCTCGGCCGCGGACTGCTGTCCGCCTGACGGACGCGGGACCATCCCCTCCCAGCCACCGGGGTGAGTCCCCTCCCACCCGCCGCGGTGATTGGGACGGGCTCTGCGGGAAACGCGGATCACGACATGCCGCAAGGCCCGCCAGGGAGGAACCCGTGAGCACCGATCCGATGGCAGACGACGTCTACCAGCCCACCGGCGGCAACGAGGAACAGGGAGACGCCGCGCCGCTGGACATGGAGAACGCGGTGGGGGAGCGGACCTACGACGACGTTCTCGACGAGGGCTACTCCCCGCCGGAGAAGCCGCTGGGCGTCACCAAGTACGGCACGACGGCCGCCGAACAGCGCGAGGGCGAGAGCCTCACCAGCGGCTGGCGCAGGAGCGGCCCGACGAGGGCGGGCCCGAAGGCGACGGGGTGGGCGACCTGCCCGGCGGTGAGGGCGAACCGGTCGACCCCGAGGCGGGCGGGGACCGCGCCGGCCGCCTCGTCGCCCTGGACGAGGGTGTCCGCGGCGACACCACCGAGGAGGAGGTCGCCGCCGACATGGGCATCGACGCGGGAGCCGCCGGCGCCGAGGAGGCCGCCGTCCACATCGTCCACGACGACACGCTGCCGGACGACGGCACCCAGCCCTGACCCGGCCCCGGGGTCAGCCCCCGATCCGGTCGATCTGCCGGAGCTTGTTCGTCGCGTCCAGGGCGGCCACCTTGTACGACTCCGCGAGCGTCGGGTAGTTGAACACCGCGTCGACCAGGTAGTCCACGGTGCCGCCGCAGCCCATCACCGTCTGCCCGATGTGGATGAGTTCGGTGGCCCCGGCGCCGAAGCAGTGCACCCCGAGCAGCGTGCGGTCCTCCGGTGAGACCAGCAGTTTCAGCATGCCGTGCGAGTCACCGATGATCTGCCCGCGGGCCAACTCCCGGTAACGGGAGACGCCCACCTCGAACGGCACCCGGTCCTCGGTGAGCTGGTCCTCGGTCCGCCCGACGAAGCTGATCTCCGGGATTGTATAAATGCCGATCGGCTGAAGGCCGCTCATCCTGCCGACCGGCTCCCCGCAGGCGTGGTACGCCGCCGCCCGCCCCTGTTCCATCGAGGTCGCCGCGAGCGCGGGGAAGCCGATCACGTCGCCGACCGCGTAGATGTGCGGCACCTGCGTGCGGTAGTGCTCGTCGACCGCGATCCGGCCGCGCGCGTCGGCGCTCAACCCGGCCTTCTCCAGGTCGAGTCCGTCGGTGAGGCCCTGCCGGCCCGCCGAGTACATCACCGCGTCGGCCGGTATCTTCTTGCCGCTCTCCAGCACGGTGAGCGTGCCGTTCTCGTGCCGCTCCACGGCGGCCACCGTCTCCCCGAAGCGGAAGGTGACGGCGAGGTCCCGCAGGTGGTAGCGGAGCGACTCCACGATCTCGACGTCGCACATGTCGAGCATGCCCGGCCGCCGTTCGACGACGGTCACCCTGCTGCCGAGCGCGGCGAACATGGAGGCGTACTCCATCCCGATGACCCCGGCGCCGACGATGACCATCGACCGCGGCACCCGCTCCAGCGTGAGCACGTTGTCGGAGTCCATGATGGTGCGCCCGTCGAACTCCACGCTGTCGGGACGGGCCGGTCGCGTACCGGTCGCGATGACGATGTGTTCGGCCGTCAACAGCCTTTCCTCGCCGTTGACTTCGCGCAGCGCGACGGTGTGCTCGTCGACGAAGCGACCGGTCCCGGCGAGCAGGGCCACATGGTTGCGGGAGAGCTGGCTGCGGATGACGTCGACCTCGAGGCCCACCACGTGCTGGGTGCGTGCGGTCAGGTCGGCGACGGTGATGTCCTCCTTCAGCCGGTAGCTCTGACCGTACAGATCGCGCTGGGTGAGTCCGGTGAGGTAGACCACCGCCTCGCGCAAGGTCTTGGAGGGAATGGTTCCGGTGTGGATCGAGACCCCGCCGACCATGTCGGGTCTGTCCACGACAGCGACCCGGCGGCCCAGCTTGGCCGCGGCGATGGCGGCCTTCTGGCCGCCCGGTCCGGATCCTATGACGATCATGTCGAAGTCGGGCACGCCCCGGAGTCTCGCAGAGCGAGCACCTCCAGCGAAAGGGACGAACGAAAGGGACCGGAACGACAGGGCTCCGATCCCTCTCGCACACGGCCCGGAGGACCTACGGCCTCTCGTTCGGAGCATGCCAGGCTCGCGGGGTCTGGCACCGTGCCTCGCCGCGTTGACGTCGGTTGGCAGGGCTCCGCCCTGCCGCCCTCCTCCGCCTTGCGATGCTCCCCCACTGCCTGAACGGCGTGGGAGATGCCCCCATCACCAGACCCCGCTTCCCGATCCGGCCTGATCCGAACGAAAGACCCTAAGGCAGCAGCTTGTCCAGGGCGGCCGGGCCCTCCGTCTCGATCTTGCGCTTGGCCCACTCCAGGTTGCGCGGGGTGAGGTCGCGGCCCGCGGCCAGCACCACGTCCTCGGGCGAGACGTCGGTGCCGGTACGGGCGTGGAGCACATCGTCCGGGGTGCAGCGCTCCCCGGGCTCGCGGGATGCATCGGGTTGTGACGTCGACATGTGACCTCCTCGGGTCCGGCTGGGTCCCCGCCCGGGTCCGGAGTGCGGCCCTCGTGCTGCGGGAGCGGGACCTCCTCCCACGATTGCCCGTCGGACGGCACCCTGCATCCGGAAGACCGCTCCTAAGCTGGAGGAATCGCAGGATCCGCGAGTACCGGTCCGTGCGAGGGGGAATGCGAGGGGGACAGGAGGAAGCCGCGATGGCCGAAACCCGAAGCCGAGGGCCCGAGACGGGCACACCCCGCTACGTTCCGATCGCCGACCACGGCCTGATCGGCGACCTGCGCAGTGTCGCCCTCGTCGGCACCGACGGCACGATCGACTGGTACTGCTGCCCCGCCTTCGACGCCCCGAGCGTCTTCGCCGCGATCCTGGACGCCGAGCGCGGCGGCAGCTTCGAGCTCGCCGCGGCCGAGGCGGTGCGCACCAAGCAGTTCTACTTCCCCGACACCAATGTGCTGATCACCCGGTTCTTCACCGAGGACGGTGTCGGCGAGGTGCAGGACTTCATGCCGGTGTCCGGAGACCGGCAGGGATCCGCCGAGACCGAACGGCACCGGCTCATCCGGCGCGTGCTGTGCGTACGCGGCACCCTGCCGTTCCGGGCCCGGGTGGCGCCCCGCTTCAACTACGGCGCCGACCCGCACACGGTCCGGATAGAGGGCTGCACGGCCCTGTTCGAGTCGGCGACCCTGTCCCTCGCCCTGACGTCCACCGTGCCCCTGGAGAGCGACGGCACGGACCTGCGCGCGGACTTCAAGCTCGCCGAGGGTGAGTCGGCCGTCTTCGCGCTCGACCAGGTCGGCGGCGAGGTGGCCCCACGGCGGTGCGCCCACGCCGAGGCCGAGGAGCAGTTCTGCGCCACGGTCGCCTACTGGCGCCGCTGGCTCGCGCAGTCCCGCTACCGCGGCCGCTGGCGCGAGATGGTCCACCGCTCCGCCCTCACCCTGAAACTGCTCACCTACGCCCCGACCGGCGCCATCGTCGCCGCGCCCACCACGAGCCTGCCCGAGCGGGTCGGCGGTGAGCGCAACTGGGACTACCGCTACGTCTGGGTGCGCGACGCCGCGTTCGCCGTCTACGCACTGCTGCGGCTCGGCTTCGCCGGCGAGGCCGAGGCGTTCATGGGCTTCCTGACCCGGCACATCAGCCCCGGCGACGGCAAGGCGACGGGCCCGCTGCAGATCATGTACGGCATCGACGGCCGCAGCGAACTGCCCGAACGCGAACTCGGCCACCTGGAGGGGCACCGGGGCTCCGCACCCGTACGGGTCGGCAACGCCGCCGCCGACCAGCTCCAGCTCGACATCTACGGCGCCCTGATCGACTCGATCTACCTCTTCGACAAGTGGGCCCAGCCCATCTCCAGCGCCCAGTGGGACGACGTGTCCGCGCTGGTGGAATGGGTGTGCGAGAACTGGGACCAGCCCGACGAGGGGGTGTGGGAGACCCGGGGCGGCAAAAAGAACTTCCTGTACTCGCGCCTGATGTGCTGGGTGGCCGTCGAACGCGCCATGCGGCTGGCCAACCGCCGCGGCCTGCCCGCCGACCTGCCCCTCTGGCGGCAGAGCCGGGACGCCATCTACCGCCGCATCATGGACCGCGGCTGGTCCGCCGAGCGGCAGGCTTTCGTCCAGTACGAGGACGGCGACGTACTGGATGCGGCCATGCTGATGATGCCGCTGGCGAAGTTCATCGCGCCGACCGACCCCAAGTGGCTGTCCACCCTCGACGCGCTGACCGGCGACCTGGTCTCCGACTCGCTCGTCTACCGGTACGACCCGCAGGCCAGCCCGGACGGGCTGCGCGGCGACGAGGGCACGTTCTCCATCTGCTCGTTCTGGTACGTCGAGGCCCTCACCCGGGCCGGCCGCCTCGACGAGGCCCGACTCGCCTTCGAGAAGATGCTCACCTACGCCAACCACCTCGGCCTGTACGCCGAGGAGATCGGCCCCACCGGCGAGCAGCAGGGCAACTTCCCCCAGGCCTTCACGCACCTGTCCCTGATCAGCGCGGCCTACAACCTCGACCGCGCCCTGGGCTGACGCCGAACGCGGCGCCCCTCCGCCGCGGCGTCAGCCGAGGTGGTAGCCGTCCCCGTACACCTTCCAGTCCAGCGGCGGTTCCAGATCGAGGTTGCCCTGGCGCAGGAAGACCCGCTGCCCGCTGTCGACCCTGCTGGTCTCGCGGTGGGCCGGCTCCTGCCGCATGGCCCACAGGCGTGCGTCGAGGAACGCGTTCAGATACGTCACCTCGTCGCCTCCCCGGGCCGGGGGGCGGGCCGTGCGCAAGGCCCGCTCGCGGATGCCGCGGAAGCCGGTCAGGCCACCGCCGCCGTGCATCACGATCGCGTCGTAGTAGGCGAACTGGCCGAGGGCGCGCAGGCCGTCCGCCTTGCCCTGGGCGACGGCCGGGGCGAAGTAGACGCGGTCGCGCTCGTCGTTCTGGGCCCGCTGGAACGCGGTGTCCTGAGCCGCCCTGCGCCAGTCCTCGGGGAAGCCGGGGTCCAGTCCCCGGTGCGAGTCGGTGCCCTCGACCTGGCGCAGCGCCGGGAGGTACCCGGCCAGTACGTTGCTCGGCCTGCGGTCGGTGTAGTGCCGCACCAGGCCGAGCATGTCGCCGGTGCCGGAGCAGAAGCCGACGATGCCGGCCGTGTAGCCGCGTCCGTCGCCGAGGTCCTCGATGTACGCGTACTGGGCCTTCCAGTCGAGCGTGGAGTTCTCCGCACTCGACACCAGTTTCATGGCGATCTCCTTCTTCGCCGGGTCGTCCAGGCCCGGGGCCGCGGCGGCGCCCCGGGCGCCGAGCAGGGGGAGGGCGACGAGCGAGCCGCCGATCAGGGCGAGGACGCTGCGGCGGGCCGCGCCCTGCGGCACGGTTGTGCCGGCCGGTGCGGTCGTGCCGGGGGTGTCGTGCACCAAAAGGGCTCCAAGAGACTCGATGGTGGGAGAAGCGTCTCAGGGCAGCGGCTGCTCGGCCCAGATTGCCTTGCCGGTCGGCGTGTAGCGGGTGCCCCACCGCTCGGAGAGCTGCGCGACGAGGAAGAGTCCGCGGCCTCCCTCGTCCGTGCTCGCCGCATAGCGCAGGTGCGGGGAGGTGTTGCTGCTGTCGAAGACCTCGCATATCAGGGCGCGGTCACGCAGCACCCGGACCCGGATGGGCTCGGCGCCGTACCGGATCGCGTTGGTGACCAGCTCGCTCAGGATCAGTTCGGTGGTGAACGTCAGCTCCTCCAGTCCCCACTCGGCCAGCCGCCGGCTCACCGCAGCGCGCACGTCCCCGACGGCCGCCGCCTCCCCGGGCACGTCCCACTCGGCGACCTGCCCGGGCCCCAGGGCGCGGGTGCGGGCCACGAGCAGCGCGATGTCGTCCACCGGCCGGAACGGCCGCCGGACGTCCAGGACGGCCCGGCACGTGTCCTCCGGCGACTCGCCGGCGGAGGCGAGAGCGCTGCGCAGCTCCTCAAGGCCCGTGTCGATGTCCCGCTCCCGGTCCATCACGAGCCCGTCCGTGTACAGGACCAGCCGGCTGCCCTCCGCCAGCTCCAGCTCCGCCGTCTCGAACGGCAGCCCGCCCAGCCCGAGCGGGGGACCGGCGGGCACGTCGGGGAACGTCACGTCCCCGTCGGGCCCGATCACGGCGGGCGGCGGATGCCCCGCGCGGGCGACCGCGCACCGGCGCGAGACCGGATCGTAGATCGCGTACAGGCAGGTCGCGCCGGTGACGGGCGCGCCGGCACTGTCGGCCGTCTCGTCCTGGTCGATACGGCCGACCAGCTCGTCCAGCAGCCCGAGCAGTTCCTCGGGCGGCAGGTCCAGGGCGGAGAAGTTGCTGACCGCGGTCCGCAGCCGCCCCATCGTGGCCGCGGCGTGCAGCCCGTGGCCGACCACGTCCCCGACGACGAGCGCGACCCGCGCCCCGGACAGCGGCAGCACGTCGAACCAGTCCCCGCCCACGCCCGCCTGCGCGGGCAGATAGCGGTAGGCGACGTCCAGCGCGTCCTGCTCGGGCAGGCTGCGCGGCAGCAGGCTGCGCTGAAGGGTGACCGCCAGCCCGTGCTCGCGGGTGTAGCGGCGGGCGTTGTCGATGGAGACGGCGGCCCGGGCGACCAGCTCCTCGGCGAGGGCCAGCTCCTCGGAGTCGAAGGGCTCGTCCTTCTCCGACCGCCAGAAGCTGCCCAGGCCCAGCACCAGATTGCCCGCCCGCACGGGCACGGTGATCAGGGAGTGGATGCCGAACGCGAGCACCCGCTCGGTGCGCTCGGCGTCCTGGGCCTGCCAGCCCGGGGCCGCCTCCAGCCGGGGCTCGAGGACCGGCCGGCGGGCCTTGATGCCGAGCGCCTGCGGGGTGGAGGGGACGAAGCGGATCTCCTGCCCCAGCGGATAGAGCGGCGTGTTCTCGCGGATCCCGGCGCAGGCCGTACGGCGCAGCGCGGCCCCCGGATCCGGGTCCTCGCCGGCCAGCACGGCGGCGTACAGGTCCACGGTGGCGTAGTCCGCGAACCGGGGAACGGCGACCCGGACGAGTTCCTCGGCGGTCCGGGTCACGTCCAGGGTCGTGCCGACGCCCACCCCGGCGTCGTAGAGCAGGCTGAGGCGTTCCCGCGCCTGCTCCGCCCGGCCGGACAGGGCGCGCAGCTCCGTGGAGTCGCGCAGCGTGGCCACGGTGCCCGACGGGCCGCCCGCCATGTCCGTGGGCCGCTGGTTGATCGCCAGCAGCCGGTCGCCGACCAGGTGCACCTCGTCGGTGGCGATCCGGCCGGAGGCCAGCAGGCCGGCGGTCTCGGGGGCGAGTTCGAGGTCGAGCACATGCCGGCCCTCGGCGTCCTCGGGCAGCCCGAGCAGGCGGTGCGCCTCGTCGTTGGCCAGCAGCAGCCTCCCGTCGTCGCCGACGATGGTCACGCCTTCCCGGACGGAGTGCAGCACCGCGTCGTGGTGCTCGTACATCCGCGTCATCTCCCGGGGGCCGAGCCCGTGGGTCTGGCGCAGCAGCCGACGGGTGACCAGCGCGGTCCCCGCCGTGGCCAGGGCCAGGGCCACGGCCGCGGCGCCCAGGACGACCGGCAGCTGCCGGTCCACGAGGCCGCCGGCGTTGCTGGTGGTGATGCCGGCCGACACCAGGCCCACCACCTTGCCGTCCGGCGCCTGGACCGGAACCACGGCCTGCACCAGCGGCCCGAGCGTCCCGTCGACCTGCTCGACGACCGTGCCGCCGGCCAGCGCGGGCTGGAGGGTGCCGACGAACTGCTTGCCGATGCGGTCCGGCGCGGGGTGGGTGTAGCGGGTCCCCTTGGTGTTCATCACGACGAGGAAGTCGACGTGCGCCTCCTTGCGGGCCGCCTCGGCCCGCGGTTGCAGCACCGCCGTCGGGTCCGGGGCGGCGAGCGCCTCCCGGATGCCCGGGGCGTTGGCGAACGTCTCGGCGACGGCGAGCGAGCGGTTGCGGGCCTCCTGGTCGCTGTCGTGCCGCACCTGAAGCACCAGCGCCACCACGGCCGCCGCGACCAGCAGCACCACGATGGCGACCTGGAGCAGGAACACCTGCCCGGCGACGCTGCGCCCGCCGAGCGACCGCAGCCCGGACGGTCTGCTCCGGCCCGATCGGCCATGCCCGGCCGGCTCGCGCGCCCGCCGGGCTGGGCCGGACGCGAGCTGGAGACGCCGTCCGCTGGGACGGCGGGCCGACCGGGGGCCGGTACGACCCGGGAGTCGGACCATGAGCCATGTCTACACTGCCGCGCCGCGTGAGGCGAGAGGCAGTCACCTCCTTGGTCACGAGCGCGGGCAGGGGGCGGCCGCGCGGGCGGCGCCACCCGAACGGGCGGTCCTGCCCCCCGAATATGACCGCGACACCATCCACCGGCCGCACGGCACCCACCCGCCGGGGGACGGCGCAGGGGAGACCCGGCCCGCTCGGCCCGTGTCAGCTCTGCTTGGAGGCGTCGGTACGGATGGTCTGCGCGACGTCGCGGATCTTGACGTTGTGGTGCTGGGAGATGCGGCGCAGGACGGCGAAGGCGTCCTCCTCGCTCAGGCCGTGGCGTTCCCGCAGGATGCCCATGGCCTCACCGATGGCGTGCCGGGTCTCCAACGCGTGTTCGAGCTGGTCGACGGTTCTGGCACCCGCCACGGCGACGGCGGCGTGCGAGGCGAACAGCCAGCCGGCGGTCTCGCTGTCCTTGGTGAAGGAGCCGGGACGGCTGGAGTAGAGGTTGAGCGCACCGAAGTCCTGGTCGTGGGTGTACAGCAGGAAACCCATCATGCTGCCGATGCCCAGGCCGCGGGCGGCCGGCGCGTACCGCGGCCACGCGGGCTGCGGCTGCGTGAGGTCGGCGATGCGGAAGAGACGGTCCCCGTCGACGCGGCGGGCCGCGTCGAAGCAGGGGCCCTCGCCGACCTCGCCCTGCAACCGGTCGGACTCCCCGACCACGTCCCCGCAGGCGGCCAGCGTCACGGCGCGCCCCTTGCGCAGGGCCAGGATCCCGGACGCCTCGCACCCGTCGATCAGCTCGACGGCCGCCCGGACGATCTCGTCGAGCGTCTCCTGCGCGGAGTCCTGGGCCAGCAGGCGCCGGGCCAGCTGGGCCATCTGCTCGGCGAACTCGCGCCAGTCCATCCGCACCCGCCCTTCTCCCCGCCGTGCTCACCGGTGCGCACGTGGCATCGCCCGTAACCGGCCGGCATTCGCAGCGTACCCCGCGGTCACGTGCGTATCCGGGCCGCACCGATCATGGTCCCGCACACTCTCGCGCCTCGGCCCCGCATGCCGATGCCCCGGCCGCGGGGGCCGGGGCATCGGCACGCAGGGTGACGGGGGACCGAAACGGTCGCCGGCCGTCCGGTGCCCGCGGGGTCAGGCGCCCCAGGTGCCCTGGTTGACGGCGCAGTTCCAGCCGGAGCCGTGCAGGGTGAACTTCACCTTGTAGCTCCTGGTGTTCAGCAGGTGCGTCCGGACCTTGAAGCCGAGGCTCGCCTTTCCCTTGAAGGTCGTGGTGCGGACCGTCACGGTCTGCGAGGTCCTGTGGGTGATCTTGCCGCCCTTCGGCGTCGCCGTGCCGAAGCGGATGTTCTTGACGTTGGTGACCGTGAACGTGACGTTCTTGAACTGCTTCGTGGTCTTGCTCTTGATACCGAAGTACAGGCCGCCGTTGGTCACCCACCCGTTGTGGTCCACGTAGAAACGGGACGGGTAGACGATGTTGATCGGGCAGCCGGAGCTCTGCGGTGTGGCGGTCGCCGCGGAAGCGGCCCCGGCGAAGCCCAGTTGAGCGGCGGTGACGACACCGGCCGCGGCCAGCGCCGCGACGGTCGTGCGCATGCGGTTCACTAAGGTGACACCTTCCCCCTACGGCCCTCACGGACCGGACCGACATGGCGTGCGGCGTCCCCGTGGGATGCTACGCGCCACTGTGACGCCGTATTTCTTAGCACGCGGTGAATGTGCGGGAGCAACACCTGCGACTCCAGGGCAACTTGGTGACAAAACCGGGACAATCGTGAGGCACCGTCCGTCCGGTGTCGTACGGTTCGGTCCCGGATCCGGGCGCCGCGTGTGTACGTTGCTGCCATGTATGCCACACGGGTTTCACGGCGGGTGCAGGCGTCTCCCGGCGCCGTCTACCGGGCCCTCACCGACCCGGACGCGGTGGCGGGATGGCGCGTCCCCGACGGCATGACCGCTCATGTCCACACGTTCGACGCTCGTGAGGGCGGCACGTTCCGGGTGTCCCTCTCGTACGACGAGCCGGGCGCCCGGGGCAAGTCGGGTGCCCGCACGGACACCTACCGGGGGCACTTCGCCCGGCTCGTGCCCGATCGGCTGGTGGTCGAGGTGCTCGCGTTCGAGACCGACGAGGACGCCCTGCACGGCACGATGACGATGACCACGTCACTGGCCGAGGTGGACGGTGGTACGGAGATCGTGATCGTGCACGAGGGCATCCCCGACGAGGTGCCGCGCGCGGACAACGAGCTGGGGACGCGCATGGCCCTGGACAACCTCGCCCGGCTGGTGGAGGGCGACGGGTAGGGTCACCCGCCGGCGCCGCGGGCCGCGGCGACCGCCTGTTCGGCGTAGCCGCGTCCGAAGAGCACGGTGTGCACCAGCAGCGGGAAGAGCTGGTGCAGCCCGACGCGGCCGGCCCAGCCGCCGGCGAGCGGCGCGACCTCGCGGTATCCGTCCAGTACGCGGTCCAGGTGCGGGCAGCCGAACAGATGCAGCATCGCCAGGTCGGTCTCCCGGTGCCCGCCGTGCGCGGCCGGGTCGATCAGCCAGACCTCGCCGTCCGCGCCCCACAGCACGTTGCCGTTCCACAGGTCGCCGTGGAGTCGCGCGGGCGGTTCGGCGGGGCCGGCCAGTTCGGGCAGCCGTTCCAGTACGCGTTCGATCACGGCCGCCTCGGCGGGGCGCAGGGTGCCGTCGTCGGCTGCGCGGCGCAGATAGGGGAGCACCCGGTGCTCGGCGTACCAGCCCGGCCAGTCGCTGCCGGGAACGTTGCGCATCGGCGCGAGTCCGATGTACGCCTCCCGCGGCCCGCCGGGCGGGGCGGCACCGAACGCGGGCGCCCCGGCGGCGTGCAGGGCGGCGAGGTCACGGCCGAACCGCGCCGCCGCCCCTGGACTCGGCCGACCGGGTGGAACTTGGTCGGTGACCAGCCAGCGGCGGTCGTGGCCGTACACGGCGGGGACCCGCACCGCGCCCGCCTCGGCGAGCCAGCGCAGCCCCGCAGCCTCGGCGCGCACCGCCTCCGGATCCTCACCGCGCTTGACCACGACCACCGCGCCGTCGTCGAGGGTCACCTCGGTGGGGTTCGCCGCCGACGGGCTGCGGCCGGCCGCCGCACGTCCGGTCAGCCGGGCGGCCGCGGCAGCGGGCTCCTCGCCGGAGCCGGAGCCGGAGCCGGAGCCGGAGCGCGGTCGCCCGGTCACGCGGGCAGGCGCTCGCGCACCCAGTCGAGCAGGCCCGGGGTCGCGGCCTCGATCATGGCCAGCACCTCCTCGAACCCCTCCGGGCCGCCGTAGTACGGGTCGGGCACATCGAGGTCCCCGGTCGCGTCCGGGTCGAAGGAGCGCAGCAGCCGCACCCGGGACGGGTCGTCGACGAGTCGGCGCAGCGCCTTCTCGTGACCGCGGTCCATGGCCAGGAGCAGGTCGGCGTCCAGGTGCTCGGCGCCGACCTGGGCGGCGACGTGCCGGACCGGGTAGCCGTGCCGGGCCAGCACCTCACCGGCCCGCTCGTCGATGGCCTCCCCGGCGTGCCACGGGCCGATGCCGGCGCTGCTGACCCGGACCGCGTCCGTGAGCCCCGCCCGGCGCAACCGCTCGGCGAACACCAGCGCCGCGGACGGCGACCGGCAGATGTTCCCGCTGCAGACGAAACAGATGTGCACGGCCCCCAGAGTACGGGCCCCCCAAAGCCGCCGACGGGACGCCGTACTCCGGAGACCGGCCGGCCGGGCCCGTCGCGCCGCGTGGGAGGCTCAGGAGCCGCGCAGAGTCCGCCTGGCGAGTTCGTACGCGGGGAGCATCTGTTCGTGTTCCTCGGTGTCCATGCCGCCGAGGTGCAGGACCACAGGGCCCCGGGCCGTGCCGACGGCCAGCGCGCGTTCCTTCTTCGACTCGCCCAGGAACTCGCTCGTACGCAGGTACTCGACTTCGACCCCTTCGAGTCCGCCCGTCGTGAACGAGCGGTACGTCTCCCCGCTCACGCCCTCCTCGGCGGCCACGAAGGCCCGCAGCGCCGTGCTCGCGTCCCCCGCGCCCGGGGAGCCGGTGAACACGCGGAGGAAGCCGATGTTCCCCGCGGGCTTGGCGTCGACCTCGCACACGGCGGTCACCGGGCCCTGGCGCAGCAGCGCGTCCGCGACCTCCTTGCCGGTGGAGGAGTCGCCGGCCGCCGCCGGATCCGCCGCCTCGGCCTTCCAGCCCTCGGCGATGTCGAAGGTGACGGGAAGCTCGCACACCGAGCCCCGGGCTCCGATCGTGTCCCCGCTGCGGACGGCCGAGCCCGTCGCGTCCGTCGCCCGCACGGTGGACGCATCCTCCCGCGGCGCCCCCGAACATGCCGTCAGCGCCCCGCCCAGCAGCAGTACCACCACAGTTGCCGAACCCCGCCACGCCGTCCCCGCCCGAACCCGCACAGCCCTCTCCCGTTTTTGCCGGTGCGTCACTGTAATCGGCGGCGGGCCCAGACCCGTTGCGGCCCGGAGGCCCTGACGGTGCCTGCCCATGGCGCGGGCGGCACGCGCTCGGCGGCGACGCACGGCGGGCGACCACCAGTACCCCAAGGCGATCGGCGCGTGGAAGGTAGCCGAGGCCGCGCTCGAAGCGGCCGGTGTGCCCGTCGACGCCCCCGGCGTGATCCTCGGCGCCCGTTGGTCCCGCCACGCTGGAGGAGATCATCTCCCTCCTGGGCGCCCACCGCGTCCGGAAACGCTTCCCCGCCGGGGCCTGACCGGCACCGGTACGTACGGGCAACGGCCTCCGGGCCGTCTCCGGTCGGGCACCGCCGCAGGCGAATGTGTCGGAAGCCACGCCCCGGAGGCGGCCTGGGTCATACTGCTCGGCCCGGGGCGCGGACTACCGTTTCACGCAGTCCTTTTTGTCCGTGAACGGCTCGAACGGCCCGGCAGTGCACGAAGATCTCTCTCCGCTCATCGCGGCGACCACCCACTGGCTGACCAGCGCGTACCCGGCGTCCGGCGGCGCGTTGGCCTCCGCCCTGTGCGAGGTGCAGGCACGCCAGGCGGTGACGGTCGCGGCGCGGCTGCGCTACCCGACGCCGATGGACGCCGCGCTGGTGATGATGGCCGGCCCCGGAGGCTCGGCCCGACTGGACTGGATCGCCGGCGCGGACGGCGTCGACACCGACGACCCGGACGCGTACGCCTGGCGCACCTGGGTGGACGAGGTCGTGCTGAGCTGGGCCGCCTGCCTGCTCATCGACCCCGAACTGGCCGGGCGCGCGGTGGACGCGCTCACCGAGACGACCGAACCGGCGTCCACGCCCCCGGAGTTCCGCCGCCTGGTCGCCCCCGACGACGGCGACCGGCGGGCAGCGGCCCTGCTCCGTCACCCCGACCTCCTCGCCCCGGTCTCCACTCTCCACCACCCCCAACTCCTCGCCCGCCTCGAAGAACAGGGCGAAGCCTTCGCCGCCTGAGCCGACACGGCCCCAGCACCGACCCGCGGGATCCGACCCCGCCGCCACACCCCTGACGCCAACCGACGCGGCCCCTGGCAGGGAAGCGCGTCCCTGGCAGTGACCTGCCCACGCGCCAACGAACGCGCCGGGCGCGGACGGGCGCGGTCCTGATGGCGAAGGCCTCGCTGACGCCGACGAGCCGGCCTCTGGCGCCAACTCGTCCCGTTCGGGCGGCGACTGGCGCCGTCCTGGTGCCGACCTGTCGGTGCGGGCATCGGCGGGTGTGGCCCTGGCGCTCATGGGCGTGGCTCTGGCATCGAAGGGCGTCGCTGGCGCTGACTTACGTGGCTCTGCGCCGACCGGTGTGCCGCTCACGTCGGTGGGCGTGGCTCTGGTGTGGACGCGGGCCAGCCAGCGGCTCTGCGCTCATTGGGTAGGGGCGGGATGCCTGGCCGGCCACCGGGCCGGTGCTCCACGCCGCCCCCCGACATCGTGTGTCCCGCCCGCTCAGGACCCGGCTCCACTCACCGGCGCCAGTCCCGGCCGACGGGCCGAGCACCCCGACTCCGAGGGTGACGCGGCCCGTTCACCGGGCGTCCCGCGTCGAGCGCGGTTCATCGGGAGCCCAGTGTCTCGCCCAGCACCTCGCGTGCGGCCTCCAGGGCTGTCGTACGGTCGGACGGTACGAGGCCGACTCGGGTGCGGCGGTCCAGGAGGTCGGACTCGTCGAGGGCACCTTCCTGACGTACGGCCCACAGGAGTTCGGCGCGGGTGACAGGGTGGCCCTCCAACACGGGTGCGCGCAGGCGTGGGTCCCGGGCGCCCAGGGCGTGGACGGCCGGTGCCTCCGTGCCATAGCGCCGGATCAGGCGGTGCGGGGCCCGGAGCGCGGTGAGGATCCGCGGTGACGCGGCGCCGACGAGCGGGAGCGCGGCCGTGAGGGAGGGGCCCGCGCCGAGTCCGTGCGCGGCGACGGCGGTGTCGACGGCGTCCTCGGCCATGCGCCGGTAGGTGGTGAGCTTGCCGCCCACCACGGTGATCACGCCGTCCGGCGAGGTGAGCACCGCGTGCCTGCGGGAGATGTCCGCTGTCCGGGGCGCCGAGGCGGACCCGGTCGCCGGCGTGGTGTCCAGCAGGGGACGCAGACCCGCGAAGGCGCCGGCCACGTCGTCGCGGCGTATGGGTACGTCGAGGGCGGAGGCCAGCACGTCGAGGAGGAAGCCGACGTCGGACTCGGGGACCTCCGGCACGTCCGGGACGCCGCCCTCGACGGGCTCGTCGGTGAGGCCGACGTAGACCCGGCCGTCGTCCTGCGGCAGGACCAGGACGAAGCGGTTGGTCTCTCCGGGGACCGGGATGTGCAGCCCGGCGGGCAGGGGACCGAGCAGGCCGGAGCGCAGCACGAGGTGGGTGCCCCGGGAGGGCCGGATCCGGATGCCGTCCACCAGGCCGCCCGCCCACACTCCGGAGGCGTTGATCACGGCGCGGGCCCGGATCTCGCCCTCCTCGCCGGTCAGTTCGTCACGTACCCGGGCTCCGGAACCGGTGAGTTCCAGGGCCCGGACCCGGGTCAGGACGCGGGCGCCGCGACCCGCCGCCGTACGGGCGAGCGCGGTCACCAGGCGGGCGTCGTCGGTGAGCCGCCCGTCCCAGGACAGCAGACCGCCGCGCAGCCCGGTGCCGCGCACGGCGGGCGCGAGGTGGCGGGTCTCCACGGTGGACAGCCTGCGCGGTACCGGCAGGGTGGCGCGGGCGGTGCGCGCCGCCAGCCGCAGCCCGTCGCCCGCACGGAAGCCGGCCCAGGCCAGGGCGGCCTGGCCGCGCGAGACCAGCGGCGTGAGGGGCAGGACGAACGGCTGGGCGCCGACCAGATGGGGAGCGGTGCGTTCCATCAGCACACCGCGTTCGACCGCGCTCTCGTGGGCGACGTCGAACTGGGCGGAGGCGAGGTAGCGCAGTCCGCCGTGGACGAGTTTCGAACTCCAGCGGGAGGTGCCGAAGGCCAGGTCGTGGGCGTCGATCGCGGCGACGCTCAGCCCGCGCGCCGCGGCGTCCAGCGCGGCCCCGGCGCCGGTCGCGCCCAGACCGACGACCAGGACGTCCACGGCCGGACCGCCGACTGTCCGGGCCAGTTCGCGGGCGCGGCGGGCGGCGGTGAGCGAGGTGCCCGGAGCCGTGTGCGCGGGGACGGCAGGGTCGTTGCCGAAGCTCATGGCGTCAGGGTCCTCTCCAGGATGGTCCGCAGTTCCGCGAGGAAGGCCTCTCCGTCCAGTTCGGGGTCGTCCTCCTCGGTCATGGTGCGCAGCGACAGCGTGAAGGACTGCACGATCAGCAGCAGGGACCGCGCCTGCCGCTCGGTGTGGCCGGCGCGCACCGACCCGTCGGCGTGGCCCTCGCGCAAGTGATCGGCGAGCAGGGAGAGCAGGGCCTCCTGGCTGGCTCCCCGGCGGTCCAGCACATAAGGGAGGAGCAGTTCGGGGTCCACGTCGACGATCTTGCGGAAGAGCGGGTGGGCGCGGAACGCCCTCACCCCCGCCACGAGCCCGTCGACGATCAGCGTGCGCGCGTTCGTTCCGGGCCTGCGTTCCGGCATCGCCCCGACGGCCACGGCGATCCACTCCCGCGTCATCAGATCGCCGACGAGGGACCGCACATCGGGCCAGCGGCGGTAGAGCGTCATCCGGGACACGCCCGCGCGGCGCGCCACGTCCGTCAGGGTCGTACGCCGGACGCCGACGGCCAGGACGCAGTCGCGCACGGCGTCGAGTACGGGATCACTGTCCGAACGATCTGAACGATCCGAGCGGTCCGGCCGGTCCGAACCGTTGTGACGAATAGGCGTCATGTGTCACAGTGTAACGCACTGCGGTCGCGTCGCGACGCACCACGGAACACGGCACTCAGAACAGCCGCCCAGAACACGGCACTCAGAACACAGCACTCGGAACAAGGCAACCCCTCCTTCGACACGACCGGTGAGGAACACCCCATGGACATGCTGTGGAGCGGCTGGGGCGACCCGGCCAGGGCCACACCGCTGCCCGAGCCGGTGACCGGACTCCTGCGCGACCTGCTCGGCGTCAAGCCCCGCGAGACCGGACCGGTCGCCCTGGAGGAGATCCGCGTCCCCGCCTCACCGCTGACCGTGGACGCGCTCCGCGCCCTGGGCGAGGCCGTGGGCGACGAGGCGCACGTCCGCACCGACGCCGAGTCCCGGATCCGCCACACCCGCGGCAAGTCCACCCCGGACCTGCTGCGCATCAGAGACGGCGACGTCACGGACGTCCCGGCGGCCGTGGTGCTCCCCGCGGACCACGACGACGTACTCGCCGTGCTGCGCGCCTGCGCCGCCCACGGCCTGGCCCTGGTCCCGTTCGGCGGCGGCACCTCCGTCGTCGGCGGTCTCGCCCCCGAGCGCCGCCGCCCCTTCGTCGCCCTGGATCTGCGCCGTATGAACCGGCTGCTCGCCCTGGACCCGGTCTCCCGCACCGCCACCCTGCAAACGGGCCTGCGCGCCCCGGACGCGGAGGCACTGCTGGCCGAACACGGCTTCACTCTCGGCCACTTCCCCCAGTCCTACGAGTGGGCCACCCTCGGCGGGTTCGCCGCCGCGCGCTCCAGCGGGCAGGCCTCGGCCGGCTACGGCCGCTTCGACGACATGGTGCTCGGCCTCACCCTCGCCACCCCCGAGGGCGCCGTCGAGGCGGGCCGCGCCCCGCGCTCGGCGGCCGGACCCGACCTGCGCCAGCTCGTCCTCGGCTCCGAGGGCGCGTTCGGTGTCATCACCTCGGTGACCGTGCGCCTGCGCCCCCTCCCGCAGACCCGCGTCCACGAGGGCTGGCGCTTCGCCTCCTTCGAGGAGGGCGCCACCGCCCTGCGCCGGCTCGCCCAGGACGGGCCGCGCCCGACCGTGCTGCGCCTGTCCGACGAGACCGAGACCCTGATCGGCCTCGCCCAGCCCGACGCCATCGGAGCCCTGGACGTCCGGCAGGGTGCGGGCTGCCAGGCGATCGCGGGCTACGAGGGCACCGCGGAGCACACCGCCCACCGCAGGCGGCGGGCCGCGGCCGTGCTGAGCGAGTGCGGCGGCACCTACCTGGGCGAGGAGCCGGGGGAGCGCTGGGCCCACGGCCGCTACTCGGCGCCCTACCTGCGCGACTCCCTGCTGGACGCGGGCGCGTTCGCCGAGACGCTGGAGACCGCCGCCTTCTGGTCCCGTATCCCCGGGCTGTACGCCTCCGTCCGCGCGGCGCTGACCGCCACGCTCACCGAGTCGGGCACCCCGCCCCTGGTGATGTGCCACATCTCGCACGTCTACGAGAACGGCGCCTCGCTGTACTTCACCGTGGTCAGCGCCCAGGGCGACGACCCGGTGGCGCACTGGGCGCCCGCCAAGCGGGCCGCGAACGAGGCCATCCTCGCCGCGGGCGGCACCATCAGCCACCATCACGGCGTGGGCACCGACCACCGCGACGGGTACGTCCGGGAGGCCGGACCGCTCGCCATCGAGGCCCTGCGGGCCGTCAAGCGCAGACTGGACCCCGACGGCCTGCTGAACCCGGGCGTTCTGCTGCCCTTCGACTGACCCCGGCTGCCCCTCGATCGACCCCGGCCCGGCACCACCCGCGACCGCCCCCTTTTCGTCCCGGAGGCCCCACCGATGCGACAGTTCACCGCCATCGTCAACCCCACCGCGGGCGGATCCGCCGGGGCCGCGGCGCTGCTGCGGGTGGCCAGGCTGCTCCGGGAGGCCGGCGCCGGAGTGGAGACGGAGTACAGCCGCAGTCTCGCCCACGCCCAGGAACTCGCCCTCCTGGCCGGGGAGCGCGACCGCGTCGTGCTCGCCGTGGGCGGCGACGGCATCGCGGGCGGCGTCGGCGGAGCCCTCAGCGGCACCGGCACCCTCCTGGGCCTGGTCCCGGCGGGCCGCGGCAACGACTTCGCCCGCGCGCTGGAACTTCCCGCCGAACCGGCGCAGTTGGCCCGGATCCTGCTCCACGGCACCCCGCGCCGCGTCGACACCATCGAGGTGGAGTCGGCCGCGCGCCCGCGCACCGTCGTCCTCGGCAGCGTGTACGCGGGCGTCGACGCGCTCGCCAACCGGCACGCGAACAACTCCCGGCTGCTGCGCGGCGCCGCCTCCTACTACGCGGGCGGGCTGCGCGCCGTGGCCACCTGGCGGGCGGCGACCTACCACGTCACCGTCGACGGCGAGGAGCACACCCACCGCGGCTACACCGTGGTGGCCGCCAACTCCGCCTACTACGGCTCCGGTCGCATGATCGCGCCCGGCGCCCGCGTCGACGACGGCCTGCTCGACGTGGTGATGATCCGCGAGGCACCGCGCCGGCTCTTCTTCGCGCTGATGAACGAGCTGAAGTCGGGCGCGCACGTGGAGCGCCCCGAGGTGCGGATCCTGCGGGGCAGACGGATCCGGTTCGCCGCCGACCGCGAGGTGCCCTACGGGGCCGACGGCGAGGTCGAGGCGGTCCTGCCCGTCACGGCCCGCGTGCTGCCGGGCGCGCTCGCCGTGCTCTGCTGACCACCTGCCGACTCAACTGGCCATCAGAGAGCGGAACTTGGGTGACCGAAGCGATGTCAGGAGCAGCCCCACGCCGACATCCCCTGGAGGACGGCCAGTCGCCCGGCCACCCTGATCTGCTGCCTGCGCGAGGCCAGGTCCGCTCGGCGCGCGTACTTCAGCCCTCCCGCGGCGATCCAGCTGGACTGGCGGAACTGGAGTCCGCCGTAGTATCCGTTGCCGGTGTTCGCCCTCCAGTTGCCGCTGGACTCACACGCGGCGATGGTGTCCCAGTCCGGACTGAGACCGACGGCCGGGAGTGCCGTCGCCTGGGGTCCGCCGGCCAGTGCCGCGGTGGTCGCCGCGACCAGCAGGGTTCCGCGCAGCGCGCGACGGCGAGGGAGCCGGCCGGGGGCCCTGTCGATATTCTGCTGACAGATCATATGCAGACTGTTACATTATGTGATCAGAAAGTAGCGAAGCGACGCGCCGGGTACCTGTCCGTCGAGTTGCTGACGGCCGGCGAGTCGGTGGCTTCGCCTTCGAGGGTCCGTGCAACGCGATCCGGATGGAGGAGGAGGCCTGACGCGGACGGCGGACGCGGTCTGAAGCAGACGGACGAACGCCCCGCCGGGGTCCTTCCCGGAGCCTCGCGAACCGGACAGCATGCCGCGTCATGGACATTCTGCTCGTCGTCAGCGCCTTCAACAGCCTGTCGCAGCGCGTCTACGCCGAACTGGCGGACCACGGCCACCACGTCGACGTCGTACTCGCCACACCGGGCTCCGACGCCGTCCGCGCCGCCGTCGCCGAGACGAACCCGGAACTCGTCATCGCGCCGATGCTCAAGACCGCGCTGCCCGAGGACGTGTGGCGGGAGCACACCTGCCTCATCGTGCACCCCGGCCCACCGGGCGACCGAGGCCCCTCCGCGCTGGACTGGGCGATCGCCGACCAGGCGCCCGACTGGGGCGTGACGGTCCTTCAGGCCGAGGCGGCGATGGACGCCGGCGACATCTGGGCGGCCATGCCGTTCCCGACGGCGCCGGTCGGCAAGAGCGACCTGTACCGCAACGAGGTCTCCGACGCCGCCGTGGCCGCCGTACTGCTGGCCGTACGGCGCTACGCCGAGGGCTCCTTCAAACCGCTGCCGCAGAGCGACCCCGCCACCCGCGTCGTCTGGCGCGGCTTCCTGCGCCAGGAGCGGCGCCGCGTCGACTGGGAGAACGACAGCACCGCGACCGTGCTGAACAAGCTGAGAGGCGCCGACTCGCAGCCCGGAGTCCTCGACGAACTCCTCGGCCGTGAACTGTTCCTGCACGGCGGCCACCCGGAGGACCAACTGCGCGGCCGCCCCGGAGAACTGCTCGCCACACGGGCGGGAGCGGTGTGCCGCGCCACCCGGGACGGCGCCGTGTGGATCCCGGAACTCAGGCCGCGCAAGAACTCCGGCGACCCGGCCCCCTTCAAACGCCCGGCCGCCTCGGTCCTCGGCCCGACCGTTCTCCCGGAGGCGGCCGTACCGCTCGAACTGCCCGCGGGGCGGCGCACCTGGACCGACATCCGCTACCGGCAGCGCGGCGACGTCGGCTTCGTCGCCTTCTCCTTCCCCGGCGGCGCGATGAGCAGCGGCCACTGCCGCAGGCTGCTCGCCGCCTACCGCCACGCCCTCACCCGCTCCACCCCGGTACTCGTCCTCGGCGGCGCCCGCGACTTCTTCTCCAACGGCATCCACCTGAACGTCATCGAGGCGTCCGACGACCCGGCCGCCGAGTCGTGGGCCAACCTCAACGCCATGGACGACCTGGTCGAGGCGGTGCTGCACACCACCGACCGGCTGGTCGTCGCCGCGCTCGGCGGCAACGCCGCCGCGGGCGGCGTCATGCTCGCCCTCGCCGCCGACGAGGTGTGGTGCCGCACCGGCGCCGTACTCAACCCGCACTACCGCAGGATGGGCCTGTACGGCTCGGAGTTCTGGACGTACACCCTGCCGCGCCGGACCGGAACCGGGACGGCCGAGCGGCTGACCACCGAGGCTCTGCCGGTGAGCGCCGCCACCGCGCACGGCCTCGGCCTGGTGGACCGTCTCGTGTCCGTTCCCGCGGGGGAGTTCACCGCCGAGGTCGACCGCATGGCGGCCGGGCTCGCGGACGCACCCGACCTCGGCCGGCGGATCGACGCCAAGGCGGCGGTCCGCGCACGCGACGAGGCGCTACGGCCGCTCGCGGACCACCGGCGCGCCGAACTCGCCCGGATGCGCGACATCTTCTTCGACCCCGCCGCCCCCTACCACGCGCTGCGCTCGGCGTTCGTCCGCAAGCTCCCCGGCGCCTGCGCCCGCCCCCTGTCCGCGGCCGGCGCCCCGGCCACCGGAGGCACCCGATGACGCCGCCGCCCGGCACCCGGCTCCTGGTCGCCGGCGTCGGCAACATCTTCCTCGCCGACGACGCCTTCGGCCCCGAGGTGATCCAGGCCCTCGGCTCCCGCCCGCTGCCGGCCGGAGTCCGGGTGCGGGACTTCGGCATCCGCGGCCTGGACCTCGCCTACGAACTGCTGGACGACTACGACACGGCCGTCCTGGTCGACGCGGCGCCGCGTGGCCACCGGCCCGGCACCCTGTCCTTGATCGAGGCGGGACCCCCCGACGCGGAGGCCGGCGCCGCGGCCCCGCCGGAGGCCCACGGCATGGACCCGGCCAAGGTTCTCGCCCTGGCCGCGCACCTGGGCGACGGTCCGCTCCCGCGCGTCCTCGTACTCGCCTGCGAGCCCAAGGTGCGGCCACGCGGCGACGAGGACATCATGGCCGGGCTCAGCGACCCGGTGCGCAAGGCCGTCGCCCCGGCCGTCGAGGCCCTGCATGCCATGGTCCCGGTGCTGCTCGCCGACCCCGCGGCCACCCCGCCGTTGGTCCGCACGGAGGAATCCGCCCCCGGGCACACGGCTGCGCTCCCGCACCTCGCCACCGAAACGGCCGAAGATCGGTGAGGGGCCCCGCAACCCTCCACCCATCCTCCCCGCCCCCGAGCCGACCCCGAGGAGCAGCGCCATGTGCCGGTCCGTCGACGTCAAGCAGGCCGTCCTCGCCAAGAACGACGACCTCGCCGCCACCCTGCGCGGCGACCTGGCCCGGCAGGGCGTGGCCGTCGTCAACCTGCTGTCCAGCCCCGGCAGCGGCAAGACCGAACTCCTCGGCCGGGTGCTGGCCCGCGCCGTCGAACGGGACGTCCCGGTGGCCGCGCTGACCGCGGACCTGGCGACCGAGAACGACGCCCGCCGGCTGGCCCGCTCCGGCGCCCCGGTGCAGCAGGTGCTCACCGACGGACTCTGCCACCTGGAGGCCCGCCAGGTCCGCACCCGGCTGGAGGGCTGGCTGCCCGAGGGCACGGCGGTGCTGTTCGTGGAGAACGTCGGCAACCTCGTCTGCCCCGCGTCGTACGACCTCGGCGAGACCCTGCGGATCGTGCTGATGGCGGTGACCGAGGGCGAGGACAAGCCGCTGAAGTACCCCACCGCGTTCGGCTCCGCCCACCTGATCGTGGTCACCAAGACCGACCTGGCCGAGGCCGCCGGCTTCGACGAGACCGCCTTCCGCACCCATGTGCAGCGGGTCAACCCAGGGGTCGAGATCGTACGGACCTGCGCGCGCACCGGCGACGGCGTCGACACCGTCCTGGACCGGGTGCTGGTCGCCCGCGACGGCGCCCCGCTGCACCGGCCGCCGCTCACCCCGCGGCCCCACGTCCACGAGCACGCCGCCGACGGGGAACAGGCCCACGACCACCACACGCAACCGCACCCGGCGACCACCCCCGCCTCATGACCGCACCCGTCACCGGCCCGGTGCGCCGTCGGCTCACCGTGCGCGGCACCGTGCAGGGCGTGGGCTTTCGGCCCTTCGCGCATCGCCTCGCCGCCGACCTGGCGCTGGCCGGCTTTGTGAGCAACACCGCCGCCGGCGTGCTGATCGAGATCGAGGGCCCACCGGACGACGTGACCCGGTTCTGCGACCGGCTGGCCCGGCAACCGCCCCCGCTGGCCGCCGTCACCGGCATCGGCCTGGAGGACCTTCCCGCCACCGGTGCCACCGGCCCGTTCGCCATCCGCGCCAGCGAACACGCCCCGGGACGCACACAACTCCCGCCCGACACCGCGACCTGCGCCGACTGCCTGCGCGAACTGGCCGATCCGGGCGACCGCCGCCACCGGCACCCGTTCATCACCTGCACCCACTGCGGCCCCCGCTTCACCATCGCCACCGCCATGCCGTACGACCGCGCGGTCACGACCATGGCCGGCTTCCCGATGTGCCCCGCCTGCGCCCGGGAGTACACCGACCCCGCGGACCGGCGCTTCCACGCCCAGCCCGTGGCCTGCCCCGACTGCGGCCCCCGACTGCGCCTGGTCCCCGCAGCGGACAGCGGGCTCCGCCCGGCCCGGGACACGGACGCCCTGGCGGCGGCCCGGGCCCTGCTCACCGCCGGACGGATCGTCGCCGTCAAGGGCGTCGGCGGCTACCACCTGGCCTGCGACGCCACCGACACCCGTGCCGTTGCCACCCTCAGGGCACGCAAGGAACGCGGCGGCAAGGCGTTCGCCGTGATGTGCGCCGACCTCGCCGCCGTCGAGCGGATCGCCGACCCGGCCGACCGCGAACGGGCCACGCTCAGCGGCCCGACGCGGCCCATCGTCCTGCTGCGCCGGCGCGCACGCCCGGACGGGCTCCGCCTGTCCGACGAGGTGTGCCCCGGCAGCCCCCATGTCGGCGTGATGCTGCCCTACACCCCCGTGCACACCCTGCTGTTCGGGCTGCCCGGCGATCCCCCCGGCCCCCGCGTGCTGGTGATGACCAGCGGCAACCGCTCCGGCGAACCGATCGTCACCGACGACGAGGAGGCGCTGACCCGGCTCGCCGGGCTGGCCGACGCCTGGCTCGCCCACGACCGGCCCATCGCCTCCCCCTGCGACGACTCCCTGCTGCGGGTACGTCCCGACGGCACCGAACAGGTGCTGCGCCGCTCCCGCGGCTACACGCCCCGCCCGCTGCGCCTGCCGCTCGCGGTGCGTCCCGCGCTCGCCGTGGGCGGCGACCTGAAGAACGTCCCGTGCGTCGGCGACGGCGAGCAAGCCTGGTTCGGGCCGCACATCGGCGACATGGCGGACCTCGCCACCCAGGAGGCCGCCCGGCGGGCGGAACGGCACCTGCTGCGCCTGACCGGGGTGACCCCCGTCCTGGTCGCCGCCGACCGCCACCCCGGCTACCACTCGGCCCGCTGGGCACGCCGCCGCGCGACCGAACTCCTGGAGCCGGAGCCCGTACTGGTCCAGCACCACCACGCGCACATCGCCTCGGCGATGGCGGAGCACGGCCTCGACGGCACCACGCCCGTCATCGGCGTCGCCTTCGACGGCACCGGATACGGCGACGACGGCACCGTCTGGGGCGGCGAGTTCCTGCTCGCCGACTACACCGGCCACCGCCGCTTCGCCCGGCTGACCCCCGCCCCGCTGCCCGGCGGCGACGCGGGCGTGGCCAACCCCTGCCGGCTCGCCCTGGCCCGGCTGTGGGCCGCGGGACTGCCCTGGGACCCCCGTCTGCCCAGCGTCGCCGCCTGCACACCCGACGAACGGTCGCTGCTCCGGCGGCAGTTGGAGCGCGACCTGGCCTGCGTGCCGACCTCCAGCACGGGCCGGCTCTTCGACGCCGTGTCCTCCCTCGCGGGCGTGTGCCACCGCGCGGGGTACGAGGCGCAGGCCGCGCTGGAGCTGGAGGCGGCCGCGACCCTGGCCCGGGACGCCGACGGCGCGGCGTACCCCTTCGCCATCACCGACGGACCCGGCCCCCTCGGCTGCGACCCGGCGCCCATGCTCCGGGCGCTCCTCGACGACCAGCGGCGCGGCACCCCGCCACCGGTCCTCGCGGCCCGCTTCCACCGGGGCCTCGCGCGGGCCGTCGCGGAGATCTGCCACCGCGCCCGCGCGGCCACCGGCCTGACCACCGCCGTCCTCAGCGGTGGTGTCTTCGCCAACGGCTTGCTGGAGGACGAGTGCGCCGCGCTGCTCACCGCGGACGGCTTCACCGTTCTGCGCCACGGCGAAGTTCCCCCGAACGACGGCGGACTGGCCCTCGGACAGCTCGTGGTCGCGGCACACGAGCGGCATCAGCGGCGGCGTCCGGAGGCCGCCGCCATGTGAGCCGACCGGGCCGGGATCCGCGCGAGGGCCGCGGGGCCGGCGGACGACAGACAGCGACGAGACGGAGTGACCCATGTGTTTGGCAGTGCCCGGCAGAGTCGTGGCCATCGACCACCGCGCCGACCCGCTCACCGGTCTGATCGACTTCGGTGGGGTGCAGAAACAGGCGTGTCTGGAATACCTGCCCGATGTGCGGGTGGGGGAGTACGTGATCGTCCACGTCGGGTTCGCCCTCCAGCGCCTGGACGAGGAGTCGGCCCGCGCGTCTCTGGAGCTGTTCGAGCAACTGGGGCTGCTGGAAGAGGAGTTCGGTGACGCCTGGGTACAGGCGGCCGAGCAGGCCGGCGACCCGGCCCCGCACGCCCCCGGGGCCGAGGAACGCGAGAAGAGCGGGAGTGAGGCCTGATGAAGTACATCGACGAGTTCAACGACCCCGGTCTGGCCCGGCGGCTGCTGGACGAGATCCGCGCCACGGTCACCCGGCCGTGGGCGCTGATGGAGGTCTGCGGCGGCCAGACCCACTCGATCATCCGGCACGGCATCGACCAACTGCTGCCCGAGGAGGTCGAGCTGATCCACGGCCCCGGCTGCCCGGTGTGCGTGACCCCCCTCGAAGTCATCGACAAGGCACTGGCGATCGCCGCGCGCCCCGACGTGACCTTCTGCTCGTTCGGCGACATGCTGCGGGTGCCGGGCACCGACCGGGACCTGTTCCGGGTCAAGGGCGAGGGCGGGGACGTACGGGTGGTGTACTCGCCGCTGGACGCCCTCCGGCTCGCCCGGCAGCGCCCGGACCGGCAGGTGGTGTTCTTCGCCATCGGCTTCGAGACGACCGCTCCCGCCAACGCCATGGCCGTGCACCAGGCCCGCCGCCTGGGCCTGGACAACTTCAGCCTGCTGGTCTCGCACGTCCGGGTGCCGCCGGCCATCGAGGCGATCATGACGGCCCCGGCCTGCCGGGTGCAGGGCTTCCTCGCCGCCGGGCACGTGTGCAGCGTCATGGGCACCGCCGAGTACCCGGACCTGGCCGAGCGGCACCGGGTGCCGATCGTGGTGACCGGGTTCGAACCGCTGGACATCCTCGAAGGCATCCGCCGGGCCGTGCACCAACTCGAGCGCGGCGAGCACCGGGTGGAAAACGCCTACCCGCGCGCCGTGCGCGAGGCAGGCAATCCGGCCGCCCTGAGCATGCTCCAGGAGGTCTTCGAGGTGGCCGACCGGTCCTGGCGCGGCATCGGACGCATCCCCGCAAGCGGCTGGCGGCTGTCCGACGCCTACCGCGCCTACGACGCCGAGCACCGCTTCGACGTCGCGGACATCCGCACCGAGGAACCCGCCGTGTGCCGCGCGGGCGAGGTCCTCCAGGGCCTGATCAAGCCCACCGAGTGCTCCGCGTTCGGCACCGCCTGCACCCCGCGCACCCCGCTCGGCGCCACCATGGTCTCCAGCGAGGGCGCCTGCGCCGCCTACTACCTGTACCGCCGGATGACCGGACAGGCCTCGCCGGGCGCTCCGGCGCCACAGGGCTCCCGCATCCCGCAGGAGGAGATGAACCCCGTTGGCTGAACTGGCTTCCGCGGCGGCCGACGCCCCCGTCGACCCGGCGAACTGGACCTGCCCCGCCCCCCTGCGCGACCAGCCGGTCGTGGTGATGGGCCACGGCGGAGGCGGCGCGCTGTCCGCCGAACTGATCCGGGACGTCTTCGCCCCGGCCTACGGCAACCCCGTCCTCGCCGCCATGGGCGACTCCGCCGTGCTCCACCTCGGCGGCACCCGTCTGGCGTTCTCCACCGACTCCTACGTCGTCAGGCCGCTGTTCTTCCCGGGTGGCAGCCTCGGCGACCTGGCGGTGAACGGCACCGTCAACGACCTGGCGATGAGCGGCGCCCGGCCCGCCTACCTCTCCGCTGCCTTCGTGCTGGAGGAGGGCGTGGAGCTGACCGTGGTCGACCGGATCGCGCGCGCCATGGGCGCGGCCGCCGAAGCCGCGGGCGTCACCGTGGCCACCGGCGACACCAAGGTGGTGGAGGCCGGACACGGCGACGGCGTGTACGTGACCACCGCCGGGGTCGGTGTCGTCCCCGAGGGAGTGGACATCCGCCCGCAGCGGGCCCGGCCGGGCGACGCCGTCATCGTCAGCGGCCCGATCGGCCTGCACGGCGTGGCGATCATGAGCGTCCGGGAGGGCCTGGAGTTCGGCGTCGAGGTCGCCAGCGACACGGCGCCCCTGGGGGACCTGGTGGCCGCCATGCTGGCCGTCACCCCGGACATCCACGTGCTGCGCGACCCCACCCGGGGCGGTCTCGGCGCCTCCCTCAACGAGATCGCCCGCGCCTCCGGCACCGGGGTCCTGCTGCGCGAACGAGCCATCCCCGTCCCCGAGGCGGTCGCGAACGCCTGCGGATTCCTCGGCCTCGACCCGCTGTACGTCGCCAACGAGGGCCGGCTCGTCGCCTTCGTGCCGCCCACCGAGGCGGAGGCCGTCCTGGAGGCGATGCGCGCCCACCCGCAGGGCCGCGGAGCCGTGCTCATCGGCGAGTGCGTCGCCGACCATCCCGGCATGGTGGTCGTCGCCACCGCCCTCGGCGGCACCCGGGTCGTCGACCTGCCGCTGGGGGAGCAACTGCCGCGCATCTGCTGACTGTTGGAGTCGAGAGGCCCTGCCGGTGCATGACGTACCGGCAGGGCCTCTCGGCCGCCTGGCGGGCCCGTCAAGGCGCGGGCGACGGGGCGGGTTCGATGGCGGTGATCTCCAACTCCCGTCCGGTGCGCAGGTCCCGCGACGGACGATCGCAGTGCGGGCACCAGAAGAACGGGGGCATGCCGACCGGGAACTCCGCGTCGCACGGGACGCAGTAGGCGTGCGCGGTCACCTGCTCGACGACGAGCCGGGCCCCGGCCAGGGCGGTGCCCTCCCGGGCGACCTCGAAGGCGAAGCTCAGCGCGTCGGGTACGACCCCGGCCAGCTCGCCCACCCGTACCGTCACCACCGACACGGCGCCCGTCCCCTCGGCCCGTGCGGCCTCGTCGGCCTGCTCCACGATGGCGGTCGCGATCGACAACTCGTGCATGTCGGTCAGCTCCGATCGGCCAGTTCCGTTCGGTCAGTTCTGTGTGGTCAGCTCTGTTCGGTCAGCTCCGCGAAGAACTCCTCGACGGCGGGCCACACCCGGCCCCCGCCGGACAGGCCCCGCCACTCACGGCGGACCACGGCCAGCATCCGGAAGCAGTCGTCGACGGGCACGATCCAGTGGTGGTCCAGGCCCTGGACGGTGTTGACGAGCAGCGCCTCCACGTCGGGCTCCATGGAGGCGAGTTCGGGGAACCGGGTGGTCAACTGCCGCCAGACCGCCGCGTCCACCTCCCACCGCATGGCACCCGCCGGGCTCGGCCCCTCGGCGGTGACCGTGCCGTCGGCGCACGGCACGAAGAAGACCAGACCGACCGGCACCCCCAGCGCGGCCGTGTCGACGCGCGGAAGCCGCACCCGGCGCCGGGGGACGAGCCGGTAGTGCCCGCCGCCCGCCCCGTCCTCGGCGAAGAGCACCGAACAGGGGCCGCAGGCGCACCGCACCTCGGCCTCGGCGGTGTCGTAGAGGTGGCGATGGTCCTCGGGCACCGGCGCGGCGCACAGATCGCACGCCTCGCCCGGTGCCGCGGAGGCCCGGCCGGCCGAGGAGCGGATGAGGCGGGCCAGCGCTCCGTCCCCGGTCACCGTGGCTCCTGCGACCGTGGCGCACCTCGGCGCGCGAGCGTCTCCAGGGGGACGAACGCGGGAGCCGCCTGCCGCTCGGACACGCCGGGCACCGCCTCCACCGCCGCCAGTTCCGGAGCGGCGGCGAGCACGGCCGCACGGACGGCGCCGGTCACGTCGTCCGTGGCGCCGCCGCACCCGGAACCGCACCCGCCGCCGCCCGTGGTCACCCGCACCCGGGCCACCTGTTCCTCCAGGCCCATCCACTCGACGTCGCCGCCGCGCTCCCGTACGGCCGGGCGCAGCCGTTCGACGGCGCGCGCCGCCCGGCGCTCGGCCGGCTCGGGGTGGATCTCGTGCAGGACCAGCAGGTGCCCCACCAGCTCGTCCTCGGCCAGACGCGCCGTCAGTTCACCGTCCGCACGGTCGAGGACGCGGCCCAGCGCCTCGCCGTAGACCTCGGTCAGCAGCCGCACCGCATCCAGGGCGGACCGCACGGTCGGCCCCGGAGCGGACTCGAGCCCCGCCAGGAGTTCGTCGAGCCGGGCGAGCCGCGCCTCGACGTCCGGGTCCGCGAGCCGGCCGGACCGGGCGTCCTGCTCCGCGTCAGGCATGTTCGGCTCCGTAGGTGGGGGTGTGGGTGGTGGTGAGGGTTTTGCCGTTGCCGAGGTACATGTGGACGCCGCAGGGGAGGCAGGGGTCGAAGCT
>NZ_JBIVPK010000043.1:0-66204 GCF_044754605.1 Streptomyces sp. NPDC093064 | reverse complement strand
CGCGCGGCGGCGGAGCTCAAGCGGGTAACGGGAAGGTCGTGCCATGACTCGATCCTTTCATGGAATCGAGTCTCCATTCGAACCGGGGCGGTTCACAGTTCTCACACACGAGTCGAGTGGTCAGCTTGTGCAGGTGATCACGCCTGCGGTCGGCGATCCGGGCGTGGATCTTCGCGACCTTCAGCCGGGCTTTGTGCCGGTTGGCGCCGTCGCCCTTGGCCTTGCGGGACAGCTCCCGCTGGGCCCTGGCCAGGCGGGCGCGGTCCTTGCGTTCGTGCCTCGGGTTGGCGATCTTCTCACCACTCGAGAGGGTCAGCAGGTGGTCCAGCCCCACGTCGATCCCCACCGCCGCGTCCGCAGCCGGCAGCGGGCGCACGCTGGGGTCCTCGCACAGCATCGACACGAACCAGCGCCCCGCGCCGTCCTGGGAGACGGTCACCGTGGACGGGGATACGCCCTCAGGCAGGGGCCGGGACCAGACGATGTCCAGCGGCCGGTCCATCTTCGCCAGCGTCAGCCGCCCGTCCCGGATCCGGAACCCGCTGGTGGTGTACTCCGCGCTCCTGCGCGACTTCTTGCGCGACTTGAACCGCGGGTACTTGGCCCGCTTGCCGAAGAAGCCTGCGAACGCCGCCTGCAAGTGCCGCAGCGCCTGCTGAAGCGGCACCGCGGACACCTCGCCCAAGTAGGCCAGTTCCTCGGTCTTCTTCCATTCAGTCAGCATCGCCGACGTCTGGTTGTAGTTGACCCGCTCCCGCCGCGCCCACGCCTCGGTACGGACCGCGAGAGCCATGTTGTAGACCTTGCGCACACAGCCGAACGTGCGCGACAACTCGACTGCCTGCGCATCAGTCGGATAGAAACGGTACTTGAACGCCCGCTTCACCTGAATGGCCGTCATACCTCACAAACTATCAAATCAGCTTGTGGCGATCTGCTGGTATCGGGGTGGTGGACACGAATCGCCCAGAGGCGATTCGCCATTCCCTGCCCTGCTCCGCAAGAGTCCGATTCCTCCCCTGCATGAAGGCAGGGATTCCTCGGAGGTACCTCGATGAGCCCCGTGAGGAGCGAGCCGGTGAAAGATGCGGTAATAGCGGGGGCGACAATCAACAACGGAACCAGCTGGGCACTCTTGGTAAGGACATCCGCAACCACGATCGCAACGATCAGACCGAACGGAATCACGAGAAGCGCGTGGCACGCCCGTGCGGCCGAGCGACTTTCCAATACATCCCGCTTTGCGCCCATATCGAATACTTGCTTCCGGCAGGGAGCGAGAGGGAAGGAAGTGGTGTGGATCACAGCAGCCTGGTCGTGCGCTTGGCCCGTCGGCCTGGCGCAGGCGTCGGACGCAGCCCGGCCGGCGGATGCCGTACGGGCCCGTCAGCCGTCCTCAAGTCGGTAGCCGTGCCCGCGCAGGGTGGTGATCAGCGGCAGCCGGACCGGGCGTGGGGAGGAGTCCGCCGCTTTGGCGAGGCGGCGGCGCAGCCCGGCCATCGTGACGTCGAGGGTCTTGGTGGAGCCGAACCAGTTCTCGTCCCATACCTGCGCCATCAGCGTCTCGCGTGCCACGGCCTCGCCCGCGTGCCGGCCCAGCAGGGCGAGCAGCTCGAACTCCTTGGGCCGCAGCGGGACATCCGTGCCGTGCAGGGTGCAGCGGCGGGCCGCCTCGTCCAGGACCAGGTCGCCGAGCGGCACCGGCCCCGGCGGCGGGGAGGTGGCAGACCGGCGGCGCAGATGGGCGCGGAGCCGGGCGAGCAGCACGGTCAGGCTGAAGGGTTTGACGAGGTAGTCGTCGGCTCCCGCGTCCAGACCCGCGATGACGTCGATGTCGTCGGTGCGGGCGGTCAGGATGACGATCAGCAGGTCCGGGAAGCGGGCACGCAGGGTGCGGGCGACGTCGAGGCCGTCCATGTCGGGCAGGCCGAGGTCCAGGAGCAACACGTCGTAGGACCCCTGGGATGCCTGTGTGAGCGCGCCCACGCCGGTACGGCTCCAGGCGGGTGCGTAACCGTTGCTGCGCAGCCCCGTCTCCAGGTGGCGGCCGATGGTGTTGTCGTCCTCCACGACGAGGACGCCGAAACGGCCGGGGGCTGGTGCTGGGGGCGTACGCACGTTCGGCAGCATACGGGCCGGTGCGCCGTTCGGTGCGCTCACAGGTCGCGCAGTTCCTCGACGGCGGGACGCCGGGCCCGCCGCACGCCGTTGAGAGCGGCGGCGAGCACGGCGGCCACGGCTGCGGCCGCGGTCAGCGTCAAATAGCCGCCCGGCACCGCGAGGGCGGCCGGTGGCGGGTCGAAGACGCCGGTGAGGACCTTGACCAGCATCTCGGACAGCGCCCAGCCGATCAGCGCGCCGCCCGCGAGGCCGCCCGCCGTCAGCACGACCGCCTCGGTGAGCACCATGCCGCGCAGATGCCGGCGTGTGGCGCCCAGCACGGTGGTGATCGCGAAGGTGCGGCGGCGCTCGGCGAGCCCCAGTGCCAGGACCAGACCGCCGGCTCCGGCGGCGAGGAGCACCGCGAAGGCCAGCTCGATCCGGGTCAGACCGGCCAGGTCGACCGAGGTCAGGCTGGTGCCGACGGTGCCCCGCGCCTGGGTGAGGTCGGTGACGGTGGCGCGCGTGCCCAGTCGCTTGCGCAGGTGCGCGGCCACGGCCTTCTGGTGTGTGCCGCCGGTGTCGACCAGGAAGGCGCCGACCGCGTCACTGCCGGTCGTCTTCGCGATGTAGGAGGCGTTGGCGACGAAGAAGCTGTCCTTCGGCGCGGTCGGGAACTCCTTGACGATTCCGGCGTAGTGGAACGGCACCGTGCGCAGCGCCTTGGTCTTCGCGTCCTGGATGCGCAGATTGACGGTGTCGCCCGGGGAGAGCTGGAAGTCACTCACCGTCTCCGCGCTGACCAGCAGGTTGTCGGGACGCTGGGCGAGCCGCCGCATGAGCTGCCGCGCGGTGCCTCCCGAGAAGTACGCGTCCTGCAGCGACGTCGCCGAGGCGATCGAATCCGGGCGCACGCCGTACAGGTCCTGGAGATCGGAGCCGACGTAGGCGAACCGGTGCTGGAGCGGCTCGACGTGGCGGGCGCCGGGGACTGTGAGGGACGCCGCGGCACCGGGAGGCGTCTGTGCTCCCGGGGGCTCGGTGACCGTGACGTCGGCGCCGTTGGTCAGGCGCGCGTCCACCTCCGCCTGCTGCTGGTATGTGGAGTTGAAGACCGACGTGGACACGGCGAACGACACGGCGAGCGCCAGCAGCACGATCGAGCGGGCCAGCGGGCGGCTGCGCCGGGCGAGGACGGCCGCCGTCGTCCCGGCCAGCGCCGACGTCAGCGGACGCGCGAGCCGGGCCAGCACCGGGCGGCCGCGGGTGAGCGCCAGGAGCGTGAGCCTCCACAGCAGCAGAGCGGCCCCGGTCCACAACAGCGCCGGGCCCAGGAACGCCCAGTACGACACGGAGATGCTCGGCACGCCCTCGGGGGCGAGGACGAGCGCGTACTGGTTGCCGGACGAGGCGCGGAAGACCAGCCATGAACCGGCCAGCAGCATGAAGTCCAGACCGGTCCGCGTCCACCACGGCGAACCGGTGCGGCGCGCGGCCCTGCGGGTGTCGGCGACCGTCACGGCGCGCAGGTCGCGCACGGCCGGGACCAGCACCGCACCCGCGGCGACCACCGCACCGAGGACGAACGCGACGGCGTACCAGACGATCCATGTGCCGGCGCTGGCGCCGAACGAGGCCGCTCCGAAGGCGAGCCGGCCGGTCAGCGCCGCGAGACCGAGGCCGGCGAGCCCGCCGACGACGCCGACGAGCGCCGCCTCCAGGCCCGCCAGGGACACGATCTGCCGGGGTCGCAGGCCGCGCAGCCGCAGCAACGCCTGTTCCTGGCGGCGCCGTTCACCTCCGGCGCCCGCGACCGCGGCGGTCAGCGAAGCGGCGAGCAGCGCGCCGGGCATGCCGAGGAAGAGGAAGAGGATCTGCGCGTACAGGGCGTCCTGGCGGGCGGAGTCGAGCGCGGCCCCCAGATTGTTGCCCACGAGCACCGAACCCGTGCCCCGGGCTTCCAGGTTGTGGGCTGCGCGGGTCACCGAGGTGAACGCGGCGGCCGGGTCGTGGGGCAGTGCGGCGCTGCGGGCGGCGTGGATCTGCGTGGTGACGGAGGTGGCGCCTCCCGTCAGTGAGGCCAGCTGGGCGGCGGGCAGGAGCAGCACGTTGTCGGGCGGCGCGGTGGGCTGTGACTGGGGGGGCGCGCCGATCTTCTGGAACAGCGAGTCGGCCTGCGGGAGGTCGATGACCCCGTCCACGCGGACCTGGCGCACGCCCGTCGTCCCGGGCAGCCGGATGCCGACGGTGGAGCCGGGGGCCGCGTGCAGGTTGGAGGCGGTCTGCTGGGCCAGCAGTACGCCGGTGGGGCGGCCGGTGAGCGAGCGGATCTCGCCGGGGAAGAGGGTCTGGTAGCCGTCGGGGAGGCCGAGGACCATGCCGGGGCCCGTGGTCTGGGTGCTGCCCTGCTCGGTGGCCGTGAAGCCGCTGCTGTGCGCGAGGCTGACGGGGACGGCGGAGCGTACGCCTGGTGTCTTGCGGACCAGTGACAGCGCCGCGTTCGGGTCGGCGCCGGGCTGCACCTCGACCTGCCAGTCCACGGCGACCGAACGCAGCGCCCGCTGTGTCATGGTCGCCTTGGACGCGGTCAGGAACGAGCCGAGCGCGGCGACGAGTGCGACGGCGAGCGCGATCCCGGCCATGGCGGCGAGGAGGCGCCCGGTGCGGTGACGGGCGAGGCCGCCCGCCCATGAGGTGATCATGAGTGCTCCTGGGGACTGACTGTGGTCTGCTGTGCCGGCTCGGTGGCGGCGCCGTCCGCCGGCAGCAACCGGCCCTCGCGCATCGTCCGCCGCACGGTGAGGCGTGCGGCGACGGCCGGATCGTGTGTGGTGATGACGAGGGCCGCACCTGTCGCGTGGGCCGCGGTCAGGAGCGCGTCCAGGACCCGGCCGCCGGTCGCGTGGTCCAGCCGCCCCGTGGGCTCGTCGGCCAGGATCACCCGCGGGGCCTGCGCCAGCACCCGGGCTGCGGCCACGCGTTGGGCCTGGCCGCCGGAGATCTCCTGCGGCAGCCGGTCGGCCAGGTCGGCCGCGTCCACCTGGGCGAGCGCGGCCAGGGCCGTCTCGCGCGCCTGGTCCTCGGGCACCCCGGTGAGCACCAGCGGCAGCGCGGTGTTCTCCACGACGTCGAGGGCCGGGATCAGACTGTCACCCTGGAAGACCAGCCCGATCTCCCGCGGCCCGGTCAGCCCGGGCCAGGTCACCGTGCCGCTGGTGGGCCGTTCGAGTCCGGCCAGCAGATGCAGCAGCGACGACTTGCCCGACCCCGAGTGCCCCACGATCGCGATCCGGTCCCCGCTGCAAATCCGCAGCGCCGCCCCGTGTACGGCCACGACCGCGTTCGGGCCCCGGCCGAAGGTGAGTGCGGCGTCCTGGCAAGCGATCAGCACGTCATCCTCAGACACCGCGCACCTCCTGAAGGTCCCTGTCAAAGACGTCGGCGCCGTTCTCGGCGACCTGTGTCGCCCGTCCGTCGTCCAGCCGGATCACCCGGTCCGCGATCCGTACCGCCTCCGCGCTGTGCGTGACGATGAGCACCCCGCAGCCCTCCTCCGCGCGATCGCGCAGCATCTGCAGGACCAGCCGCTCGGTGCCGCCGTCGAGTTCGCCGGTCGGCTCGTCCGCGAGCAGCACCGCGGGCGAGTTGGCCAGCGCGACGGCCAGCCCGGCGCGGGCCAGCTCCCCGCCGGACAGCTGCCGGGGCAGCGCGTGCCGACGCTCCCCCAGCCCCACCTGGTCCAGCAGCCGCTCGGCGGGGGCGACGGGCCGGCCGCGCAGCGCGCCCTGCGCGAGGCGCACGTTGTCGCGCACGCTCAGATGGGGCAGCAGATTGCGGGTCTGCAACAGGACGCCGATGTGCCGGGCCCGCAGCCGGGCGCGTTCGGTCTCGGGCCGGTGGCTGATGCGGACGCCGTCCACATACACCTCGCCGCCCGACGGCTCGTCGAGCCCGGCCAGACAGGACAGCAGCGTGGACTTGCCGGCCCCGGACGGACCGACCACGGCGACCGTCTCGCCGCGCGCCACCCGCAGCGACACACCGCGCAGCGCGAGCGTCTCCTCCTCGCCGGCTCGGAAGAAGCGGTACAACTCGCGGGCCGTGAGGGCGTCGTCGTACGACCGTACGGGCATCGTGCTCACCGCCAGCCGAAGGAGTCGCTGACGATGCGCCACGGGTCCACGTTGTCGGCGTTCACCGGACCGGACAGGGTGAGGTCCACCTCGTGGCCCTGCCGGTAGAAGGCGTACCGCTCGAACGCGTCCCGCACGACCTTGCCGGTGACCGGGTCCGCGGCGGAGTCGCCCTGGTAGGTCAGCAGCACGGCGGTGCCCGCCCTGCGCTGCACCGCGGACACCTTCGGTTGCGTGAACTTCGGTACTTGGCCGTGCAGTTGGGGAACGATCGTGTTGGTCACCGAGCCGACGGTGGGCGCTGCCGTGGCGGTCGCGGCGGAGATCTGGATGCGGTTCAGCTTGTCCGTGAACACGGTCGTCGCGCCGTTCGTCGTACGGGCCCAGCCCTCGGGGACCTTCACCGTGAAACCGGTGAAGCCGCCGGACGGCCGGTAGGCGACGAACGCCTGGTTGTCGGGGATGTCGCCGGGCGGATTGGACTCGGTGGGCGCCGCGGCGTCCGGCGCCGAACCGGCCGAGGCCGTGTTGTCCGGCGTCGACGCCGCATTGTCCGACGTCGTACCCGAGCCGGACCCGGACCCCGATCCGGAGCCGGAACACCCGGCGATCAACGCCGCGCAGAGCACCAGCCCCACGATGGCGGACGTCCGTACAACATGTGTCATGGCCACTGCCCTCCAGAAGGCGCCTGGGACCGGACGGTCACGTCCCAGACGCTAGGAGCGGCCCGGTTAACGGCCCGCGCGCCGACGGTTAGACGACGGCAAAACCATGGGCCGGGTTTCGTACCAGTTGGTGCACGCCCGCATCATGAAGGCATGAGACAGCGTGTGGTGCGGGTGGCCCTTACCGCCGTCCTGGTCGTCCTCGTCCTCCTCGCCGTCCCCCTGGCCCTCGCCATCAGGTACTCCCTGTACGCCGACCAGCGGGACGCGCTGGAACGGGCGGCCCTGGCCGCGGCCGTCCGCGTGAACCCGGACTACGTGAGCGGTGACCCGCCGGAGCTGCCCGCGGCCGCGCCCGGGCAGCGCCTTGGACTGTACGACCCGCAGCTGCGGCTGCGCGCGGGCACCGGACCACAGACCGGCGACGACACGGTCCGCCGGGGGCTCGGTGCCAGGGTGTCCCGGTCGACTACGGGCGACGAGCTCGTCGCCACCGTGCCCGTCTCCCATGCCGAGCAGGTCATCGGGGCCGTCCGTGCCTCCTCACCCGCACAGGACGTACGCAACCGCGTGCTCGTCGGCTGGGCGGCCCTGGCGGGTGCGGCCGTGGTCGCGCTCACCGTCGCGGTCCTCGTCGCCCGCCGGCAGGCGCGTGTGCTCGCCGCGCCCCTGGAAGACCTCTCGCGTCACTGCCGGGCCGTCGCCGCGGGCGATCTGACCGCGCGGGCCGCGCCCAGCGCCATCGCCGAGGTCGACCAGGTCGCCCGCACGCACAACGACATGCTGCACAGCCTGTCCGAACTCCTGCGCCACGAGCGGAACTTCAGCGCCAATGCCTCCCACCAGCTGCGCACCCCGCTCACCGGCCTGCAGCTCACCCTGGAGGCCGGACTCGCGCAGGGGGACACCCGCCTCGCGCTTCAGGAAGCCCTGGCCGCCACCCGCCGGCTCCACGAGACCGTGGAGGAGGTGCTCCGGCTGTCGCGTTCCGCCGGCCTGTCCCGGCCCGCCGCGCCGGACCGGCCGCTGGGGGACCTCGTGGCACAGACCGAGGGGCGGTGGCACGGGCTCTTCGCCCGCGACGGCCGGCGGCTGGATTTCGCCGCCGCGGACGTGCCGGACGACATCCGCGTCCCCGGCGGGCCCGTCACCGAGATCCTCCACGTGCTGCTGGACAACGCGCGCGTCCACGGACACGGAACCGTGCGCGTCACCGTCCGGGACCTCGACGACGCCCTCGCCTTCGACGTCGCCGACGAAGGCACGGTGGACGGCGACGGCACGCGGCTGTTCGAGCGCGGCCTCTCCAGCGACGGCGCCGGCACAGGCATCGGCCTCGCCCTCGCCCGCGATCTCGCCGCCTCCCTCGGCGGGCGCCTCGTCCTGGCAGGCGGCGCGCCCACCACATTCACCCTGCTGCTGCCCGTACGCCGGGAGGGGACCGGCCCTCAGAACGACACCGGGCAAGGCGGGCCCTGAGGGCGGACCATCCGGACGATCCGGATCGCGGCAAGCTGGGCGACGTGGTCGACGCCGTCAATCTTGGGGATACCACGGCAGTCGGTGACGACGCAGCGCGCCGTCAGCGCCGTGGCGGGGGCGGCTTCGCGGGCGCTGCGGCTCACTGACCGGTCCCGGCGCGGGCGCGGCGCCAGGCTTCATCGGCCAGCAGGCGCAGGCCGTTGAGGCCGACGATGACGGTGGAGCCCTCGTGTCCGGCGGCACCCAGTCTTCCAGCTGCCGTGGTCGGGCTCATGACCGGGCCGACCACGGCACCTTCACCCCCAGTGCGCAGCGGTTACGCATCCGGCTGCGCATCGTCAAAGGGGCAGTGTGCGGTTGGGCTGCGCAACCGGCAAGTCCGGGATGCGCGGGGTCGGATCGTGGGCTGGCTGGTCGTGGACACGCCGCGCCGTGAGCCCGGAGCCGTGTACTACCTCAGCGAGGCAGAGCCCCGGGCCGACAAGCCAACGACTCCGCGCACCTCGCCGCACCCCGATCACGCCGCCGACCAGCGCCTACGCGAAGTCGTCAACGGGGCGAACGTCGCCTGATGCGGCACTAGGGACGGTCAGCCGAGTGACGGGAAGGGCAGTGATGCAGGCGGTGGCGGCTTCCCAGGCAGGCTGATCAAGCCGCAGCGACCCTGGCGATCTCTCGGCCAGGCCGAGCCGGCCACCACAGAATGGACCGACTGGTACGACCACACCCGGCTCCACGGTGAGATAGGGCACATCCCTCCGGCCGAATACGAAGCCGACCAGCACCACGAAAGCCCAGGTCACAACCAACATTGGAGATCTCTGCCAAACCCGAAGCGGTTCACTGAGATCATTTTGTTAGGCGTTCTAACATTGTTAGGCAGGGCCCCACGACAGGGTGCCCACTGTGCACGGCCTCCCCCATCCCTTCGGATCGAGGCCGCGGACGTCGCCCACGCTGGCGCCCGCCCGAACTCGTCTCCGATAGGAGGAGGACCGTATGCCCGAAGCCGCAGACACGTCCCGCCCCGGGGGCGAGCCGCCGAAGGCCCCGATCGAACGCCGCCACCTCGGCGGCACCGAACGGCGGCGCCACGGTCAGGAGGCCGAGAACCGTCCTCCCGTCTCCAGCCAGGAGCTCAGCAAGGCCCCCGCGGAACTCATCGAGGAGCCCGGCTCCAGGGTCAACTGGCGCGTCTTCGTCATCGCCTCGGCCATCATCGTCGCCTTCTCCCTCTGGGCCATGCTCGTGCCCGCGCACGCCGCCGGCACCATGCAGACCATGGTGGCCTGGATCGCGGAGAACCTCGGCTGGTTCTACGTCCTGACCGTCACCGTGGTGATCGTGTTCGTCCTCTGGGTCGCGCTGTCCAAGGAGGGCTCCGTCCGGCTCGGCCCCGACCACTCCCGGCCGCAGTACAAGCTCTTCACCTGGGTGGCCATGCTGTTCGCCGCCGGCGTGGGCATCGACATGCTCTTCTACTCCGTCACCGGGCCCATCACCCAGTACATGGCTCCGCCGACGGGCGCGGGCCAGACGGGCGCGGCCGCCCAGGACGCCGTGGTCTGGACCATGTTCCACTACGGCGTGGCCGGCTGGTCCATGTACTCGCTGCTCGGCATGGCCATGGGCTACTTCGCCTACCGCTGGGGCATGCCGCTGTCCATCCGGGCCGCCCTGTACCCGCTGCTCGGCAAACGCGTCCGCGGCGGGATCGGCGACACCATCGACATCGTCACCCTGGTCGGCACCGTCTTCGGCGTCGCCACCTCCATGGGCATCGGCGTCGTGCTGCTGGACGTCGGCTTCGCCATGCTGTTCGGCCTCCAGGCGGGCCTGTCCCTGCAGATCGCGCTGGTGGTCGTGGCCGTGATCATGACCATCGCCGCCTGCACCTCGGGCGTGAACAAGGGGATCCGGCTGATCTCCGAGCTGAACATCTGGAGCGCGGCGGCCATGCTGCTCTACATCCTGGTGACCGGAAAGTCGGCGTTCCTGCTCAACGCGCTCGTGGAAAACATCGGCCGGTTCATCTTCTCGCTGCCGGACCGAACCCTGCAGACCTTCGCCTACCAGGAGGGGGGATCGACGTGGATGGCCCACTGGACCTTGTTCTTCTGGGCGTTCTGGCTGGCCTGGGGCCCGTTCGTGGGCCTGTTCCTCGCCCGCATCTCCCGCGGCCGGACGCTGCGCGAGTTCGTCATCGCCGCCATCACCGCCCCAGTGCTCTGCGACTTCCTGATCGTGAGCATCTTCGGCAACAGCGCCATGTACCAGGTCCTGCACGGGAACACGAAGTTCGCCCAGCTGGCCATGCACAGCCCGGAGGAGGGCTGGTTCGCGCTGCTGAAGATGTTCCCCGGCGCCGGCTTCCTGATCGGCCTCGGCACGCTGTCCGGATTGCTGTTCTACCTCACCAGCGCCAACTCCGGCGCCATGGTGATGTCCAACTTCTCCTCCTCGATCCCCAACCCGTCGCAGGACGGGGCGAAGTGGCTGCGCATCTTCTGGGCGGTGCTCACCGCGGTGCTGACCATCGCGATGCTGGTGGCCGGCGGGGTCACCACCATGGAGTACGCGACCCTCATTTTCGCCCTGCCGGTGACGGTCATCGCCTGGCTGGTGATGGCCTCCTTCTCCAAGGTCCTGCGCATGGAGCGGGCCGAGCGCGAGGGCCAGGTCCTGCGCCGGCAGTCGACCGCGGCGCACGGCGGCCACGTGCCCGAGCGCACCTGGCGCCAGCGGCTGGAGCGGATGCGCTCCTACCCCTCGAAGAAGCAGGTGGCCCAGTTCATGGAGCGCATCGTGCAGCCGGCGCTGGCCGACATGGCCCCCGAATTCGCGAAGCAGGGCTACCAGGCCACGCTGGACCTGGTCCCGAACGAGCACACCGGCATCTCCAGCCACGCGCTGGTGGTCACGATCCCCGGGCACCGCAACTTCCACTACCAGGTGCAGGCCGTCGAGGCCCCGGTGCCGATGTTCGGCGGACGCATGTCCCGCCAGACGGACCTCTACTACCGGGTCGAGGTGTTCACCCAGACCGGCTCCGAGGGCTACGACCTCATGGGCCTGTCCCACCAGCAGGTGATCGACGACGTCCTGGATCGCTACGAGGCGCACCTGGGCTTCCTCACCTACTCCGCCGAGCACGACTACGCCTCGGTGCTCACGCCCCCGATCGTGACCGCCACGCGCGCCATCTCGGTGGCGGAGCCCGCGGAGCCCGCGGAGCCGCAAGACGACACCGGTGCGGACACAGCGGGCAGCGAGGCGAAGCCGTAGGCGCCGTTCCACCAGACTCCGGTGCCCGCGCCACCCGCTTCGCAGCCCCACCGCTTCACCACGCCACCACTCCCCAGCGCCGGCGCCGGCACTCAGAAACGCGGGCGTGGACGCTGGGCCAGGAGCGGGTCACCCGTGGCGCTGCGGTCCAAGACCACCGTGCCACGGCTGGTTGACGTGTGCCTAGTCGGCGCAGTGCGGTGGGCTCACAACCATCGTGGACGCTCTGGGGCCTGCTGCTCGCTCATCGCTGCGGTTCCTGCCAGTCGACGTCACGGGACGGTAGCGGCAGAAGAGTCTCGATCTTTGTACGGACCTCGCGCATGACGGCGACGATGCGGCGTTCGTGTTCGTCGGTGAGACGGGAGGTCGGCACCGAGCAGCTGATGGCATCGGTGGCAGGGGTGTCGTAGCGCAGGGCGAAGCCGAAGCCGGTGATGCCGGTGACGGTTTCCTCGTGGTCGACGGAGTAGCCACGTTCCCGCACCTCGGCCAGGTCGGCCAGCAGTGACGTCCGGGTGGTGAGAGTGTTTGGGGTGGAGGCCGGCAACGGGTCTTCGGGTAGCGGGAGTTCGTCGTCCGGGCGCTCGGCGAGCAGGGCCTTGCCCAGGGCGCCGACGTGTGCGGGGACCCGGCGGCCGACCCTGCTGATCGTCCGCAGGTACTCGTGGGATTCCCTGGTCGCCAGGTAGACGACATCCGCGCCGTCCAGCCGGGCCAGGTGGATGGTTTCACCCAGGGCGTCCGACGCCTCGTCGAGATACGGGCGGACCAGGCGGACGCGCTTGTCGCTGTCCAGGTAGCTCGTGCCGGTCAGGAGCGCCCGGATGCCGATGCCGTACAGGGATCCGGTGGTGTCGGTGCGGACCCAGCGGTGCTCGACGAGGGTCTGGAGCAGTGCGTACATACTGCTGCGGGGCACGCCCAGTTCCTCGGAAAGCTCGCGCAGCCGCGCCGGGCGGTCACCCCTCGCGGCCAGCAGTTCCAGCAGTGCGACGGTTCGGACCGCTGACTTCACTTCGGGTACGCCCCCACTCTGCGCCATGTCGCGATCCTAAGCCCGTCGGTGCAGAGCCCTTGACCTCAACTGTCCATGTACCTAGCCTCCGTCTTCATACATAGACGCTGTCTTTATTTGAAGACACCATCTAGTGGGGTGGATATGAGGGAGATCGCGGACGTCGTGCGGCGTCTCGGTGAGGGGATGGGACGGGGTGTGCTGTCCTTCCCGCTGACGAGTTTTCAGCGCAACGGCGACCTGGATCCGGGCGCCTACCGTGCCTACCTCGAACGGCAGTTCGCGGCGGGTCCAGGCGCGGTTTTCCCCGCCTGCGGGACGGGTGAGTTCACAGCCCTGGACGAGGACGAGTACCGCACGGTCATCACCGTCGCGGTCGACGTGGCACGCGGACGCCTTCCGGTCGTCGCGGGCATCGGTTACGGCTGCGCCCAGGCACTGCGGTTTGCGCGGATCGCGGAGGACGCGGGCGCGGATGCCGCGCTCGTCCTCCCGCACTATCTGATCCAGGCGCCCCAGGACGGCCTCGTGGAACAGCTGCGCAGGATCGCCGACGGCACCCGGTTGCCCCTGATCGCCTACCAGCGCGACCAGGTCGCCTTCACCGCCGACAGCCTGCGCGACATCGCCCGGATCCCGACCGTCATCGGTCTGAAGGACGGTCACAGCGACCTCGACCGCCTGCAACGCCTCATCCTGGCCGCGCCCGACGGCTTCCTCTTCTTCAACGGCGCCGCCACGGCCGAGGTCCAGGCCCGTGCCTACGCCGGTATGGGCGTGCGCGCCTATTCGTCGGCCGTCCACGCGTTCGCCCCGGAAATCGCACGCGCCTTCTTCGAGGCCTTCCACAAGAACGATTCGGACCGGATGGACGAACTGCTGCGCGGCTTCTACGTCCCGCTCGTCGAACTGCGCGACCGCAGGCCCGGTTACGTCGTCTCGCTGGTCAAGGCGGCGGCCCGGCTGCGCGGACTGCCCGTGGGCCCGGTACGCGCCCCACTCACCGACCCCGGCCCGGACGACCTCGCCGCCCTCCGCGATCTCCTGGACCACGGTCTGGACCTGGTTGGCGCCGAGCACTGACCCCGGGCGGAAGCCCAACAGCCGGAAGACAGCCGACAGCACAGTTCAAAGGAGAACTGATTCATGCCACTTGTCGTCGTCGGGATCAGCGTGCTGGTCCTGCTCTTCCTCATGACGAAGCTCAGACTGAACGGCTTCGCCTCCCTCCTCCTCGTGGCCGTCGGCGTCGCCCTGGTGCGGGGGATCCCGGTCGCGGACATCCCGGACATCCTCTCCAAGGGCATCGGCGGCCAGATCGGCGACACGATGCTCACCATCGGGCTCGGCGCGATGGTCGGCCGCGTCATGGGGGACTCGGGCGCCGCCCAGCGCATAGCCGCCAAGCTGCTCGCCGTCTGCGGTCCGCGCTGGGTGCAGGTCGCCATGGTGCTGACGGCCATGCTCATCGGCGTCACGATGTTCTACGAGGTCGCCTTCGTCATCATCGTGCCCGTCGCCTTCACGCTCGTGCGGGTCACCCGCTCGAACCTGCTCTGGGTCGGACTGCCGATGTCCATCGCGCTGTCCACCATGCACAGCTTCCTGCCCCCGCACCCGGGCCCGACCGCGGTGGCCGCGACCTTCCACGCCTCGGTCGGACTGACCTTGTTCTACGGCCTGTTCATCGCCGTCCCGGCCGGCGCGCTCATCGCCCTGGTGTGGCCGAGGCTGCCGTTCGTCCGGGCGATGAACCCGTCCGTGCCCACGGGCCTGGTGAGCGACCGCACCTTCGAGGAGGAGGAAATGCCGAGCACCGCCTGGTCGCTGTCGGTCGCCCTCCTGCCCGTGGTGCTGATCGCGGGCGCGGCGGTGACCGACATGGTCACCTCTGCGGACACCGCGGTGATGCACTTCATCAACTTCGTCGGGTCGGCGCCGATCGCGCTGCTGCTGACGCTCCTCGTCGCGGTCTGGGCCTTCGGACCGCGCATCGGCCGGAGCCTGGAGGAGGTCAGTGCCTCGTGCCGGGGAGCGGCGCAGGCGATGGCGATGATCCTGCTGGTGATCGGGGCCGGCGGCGCCTTCAAACAGGTCCTCGTGGACGGCGGGATCTCGGACTACATCAAGCAGGCGACCTCGGGCTGGTCCGTCTCGCCGATCATCCTGGCCTGGCTCATCGCCGTGATCCTCAGGGTGGCGCTCGGCTCGGCGACGGTCGCCGTCGTCACGGCGTCCGGTGTCGCGCTGCCGCTGGTCGCGGGCAGCGGGATCCACGCCGAAATCATGGTGCTCGCCGTCTCCTGCGGCTCGATCGCCTTCTCGCACGTCAACGACCCGGGCTTCTGGATGTTCAAGGAGTACTTCAACCTGTCGGTCATCGACGCGATCAAGGTCCGTACCACCTACACGACCGTCCTCGCGATCCTCGGCCTGGGCGGCGTCCTGGCCATGGAACGTGTCCTGGACGTCCTCAACCTGTGAGTGGATGTCACCCGTGAGCGGGCGCCGTGGCACTCCACGAGCGGCGCCCCGCCCGCGCGGCAGTTTCCCCCACGCCCAACCCCCTAGCAACGAAGGATTCACCTCATGAGCCAGCCTGTCGTCACCCGCTTCTCCGTGTACCCGGTGGCAGGCCGTGACTCCATGCTGCTGAACCTCTCCGGCGCGCACGCCCCGTACTTCACCCGGAACGTCCTCGTCCTCGAGGACTCGGACGGCCGGACGGGACTGGGCGAGGTGCCGGGCGGTGAGGAGATCACCCGGACGCTGCGCGAAGCCGAGTCCCTCGTCGTCGGCGCACGGCTGGGCGACTACAAACGCGTCCTGCGGTCCGTGGGGGAGAGATTCGGCGGACGTGACGATCGCGGACGGGGCGAGCAGACCTTCGACCTGCGCACCGCCGTGCATGTCGTCACGGCCGTCGAATCGGCGCTGCTGGACTTGCTGGGCAGGCATCTGGAGGTCCCCGTCGCCGCGCTGCTGGGCGACGGCCGGCAGCGCGACTCCGTACGGGTCCTGGGCTACCTCTTCTACGTCGGCGACCCCGATCGGACCGATCTGGACTACGTCCGTGAAGAGGGCTCGGCCGTGGAGTGGTACCGGATCCGCCGCCAGGAGGCGCTGACTCCGGAGGCGATCGTCCGGCAGGCCGAGGCGACGTACGCGCGCTACGGCTTTTGCGACTTCAAGCTCAAGGGCGGCGTCCTGCCGGGCGTTGAGGAGGTCAAGGCGGTACAGGCACTGAAGGAACGCTTCCCCGAGGCGCGGATCACCCTCGACCCCAACGGGGCCTGGTCCCTGCGCGAAGCCGTCGAGCTGTGCAGGCCACTGGCCGGCACGCTCGCCTACGCCGAGGATCCCTGCGGAGCCGAGGGCGGCTACTCGGGCCGGGAGATCCTCGCGGAGTTCCGCCGGGCCACCGGACTGCCCACCGCGACCAACATGATCGCGACCGACTGGCGCCAGCTCACCCACGCACTGGCGCTGCGGTCGGTCGACATCCCTCTCGCGGACCCTCACTTCTGGACCATGCAGGGGTCGGTGCGGGTGGCCCAGCTGTGTCACGACACAGGCATGACCTGGGGCTGCCACTCCAACAACCACTTCGACATCTCACTCGCCATGATGGCGCACTGCGGAGCCGCCGTCCCCGGTGACTACAACGCGCTGGACACCCACTGGATCTGGCAGGAGGGCCTGGAACGCCTCACGGTCCGGCCCCCGCAGATCACCGACGGGGAGATCGCTGTCGACGACACACCCGGACTCGGTATCGAGCTCGACGTGGACAGGCTACTCGCCGCCCACGAGCTCTACCTGGAGAAGCGGCTGTCGGGCCGTGACGACGCCGCCGGGATGCGCTACCTGGTAAAGGACTGGGCCTTCGACAGCAAGCGCCCCTGCCTGGTGCGGTGACGCACTCTCCACTGTCGAGGTTTCGTTGGTCATCGCGTGGGTCGCTCGGGCGGGTGATGTGGCGTCACCCGGCCACGCCGGCTGGTGCCAACAGAGAGGCGTCGGCGGTGCTTTGCGTCTCCTGCGGGGAGGTGCCCTGCCTTTGCTGAAAATCGCGCCTGTGCAGGTCATGCAGCAGAGCGTCAAACGAGCGTCACGGCTATTGCCCGCTGACTCTGCCGCGCGGACTGCTCGTGCCTGTAGCTCGTCAGCACCCGCAAGCCGGCTTTCTACGCACCACGTTCCCGGACCGCAGCGCTGACGCGCTGCCGGGTAGCGGTCGGCTCAGCCACGACTCGCTGGAAGTGCCGAGTTCACGTCAGCCGCCGAGCCAGGCGAGGGCAGCCACCGTCATGGCGCTGACGCCGGTGTCCAGCGTGGGTTGGACGACGGGGGCGAAGACAGGGCTGTGGTTGACCGGGACGTCCTGGGCGATGGTGCCCTTCTTGGCGGCCTCGGCATACAGCTCGGCGTCGATGCCTCCGATGCCCCAATAAGTGAACGGCGCGCCGAACGCTTTGGGGATCTCGCTCATGTCCTCGCTGGCGGTCTGCAGGTCGATGGTGTGTGCGTCGTCGCCGAAGTGGGCGGCGAACGCCTCGGCGACGCGCCGGGTCGCTTCCTCGTCGTTGACGGTGGGCGGGAAGGCGGCCGTTCGCTCGATCTCGGGTGCCTTCGGCGACCCGGATGCCTCGCTCTCGGCCCGGACGATGCGCTCGATCGCCTTCAGGACCTGGCTGCGCGTGGCAGCGTCGTAGGTACGGACGTTGAGCTCGACGACGGCGCTGTCGGGGATGACGTTGGGACCGGTGCCGGCGTGGATACTGCCCACGGTGACGACGGCGGGGGTGGTGGCGGCGAGTTCCCGGGAGACGATGGTCTGCAGGCGCACGACGATCATGGCGGCCATCACCACGGGGTCGACCGCGGCCTGGGGCATGGAGCCGTGGGCTCCTCGGCCGTGGACGGTGATGCGCAGGCTGTCCGCGGCTGACAGGAACGATCCCGGACGGGTGCCGACATAGCCTGCCGGATAGGGCAGGACGTGCTGGGCGAGTACCACGTCGGGCCGGGGCGCCCTTGTCGTGAGACTGTCGTCGATCATGGTACGGGCGCCGTCGCCGTTCTCCTCCGAGGGCTGGAAGAGCGCCACGAAGGTACCGCGCCAGGCGTCCGTTGCCTGCGCCATCAGCTGTGCGCAGCCGATCAGAGCGGTCACGTGCACATCGTGCCCGCAGGCGTGCATGACCGGCTGCTCGGTGCCGTCGGGACCTGTCAGGGTCACGGTGGAGGCGTAGGGCAGACCGGTCTGCTCGCGTACCGGGAGGGCGTCCATGTCCGCGCGGGCCATGACGGTGGGTCCGTCGCCGTTGGCCAGCAGGCCGATCACGCCCGTGCCGCCGATGCCGCCGGTGACCTCGTAACCGAGATCCCGCAGAGCGTCGGACGCCTTCTTCGCCGTGCGGTGCTCCCGCAGGCCGAGTTCGGGATGCCTGTGCAGATCCCGGTAAAGGTCCTCAAGATCGGAGCGGATACCGGCGAGCCCGGACAGCACTGCGCGGTTTCGGTCGGTCACGACGTCTCCTTGCGCGGGTGGGACTGCTCTTCTTTCCCGTTTCGGGCGGCAGTGCCGGTGCCGTGCCGCCGCGTCGCGGCCCTTCTGGACCGGGGCTGCCAGTCCAGGCTGTTGGGCAGATTCCAGCCGAGCCGCACAGCAGTGAGCCGGAAGGCCAGGGCCAGTGTGATGCCCAGGCCGGCGCCGATCGCCGGCACGCCGAGGTACACGCAGATCACCGTGACTCCGGCGACCGCGACGGCGACGGTGGCGTACAGACCGTTGCCCCCGAAGACAGCCGGCACCCGGCCGAGGACGACATCGCGCAGGGCGCCGCCGCCGACGGCGGTCACGGTGCCCAGGAGGATGGCCGGAAGCCATCCCAGCCCCACGGCGAGCGTCTTGTTGACCCCGGTGACCGCCCAGAACCCGAGGACGGCGGCGTCGAGGGCGGTGAAAAGCCGGGTCCAGGACGCCTCGCTGATCTTGATGAGGAAGACCACCACGGAACCGGCGACGGCGGTCGGCAGGTAGGCGTAGTCGGTCAGCGCGACCGGTGTGCCGTGCTGCAGCAGCACGTCCCTGATCATGCCTCCGCCCAGACCGGAGATGATGCCCACCACCAGGAACCCGAACAGGTCCAGGCCGACCGTGCGGGCCACGGCGCCCCCAAGCAGCGCGCATGAGAAGACACCGGCAAGGTCGAGATAGCGCGTCGCGACCGCGATTCCGGCGGGGATCAGGGAAGCCGACATCACACACACGGTGGACACGATGACGAGCCTAGTGACTCGGTGTCTCCACGGCCTGGGCAGACGGCCAGGGGCAGTGACGTTCCGCGACGACACGCGGCCGCAGGCCGGATCGCCTGCGGTCACGGCCGCGTGGGCGCAGAAGACACAGGTGCAGGGTCGGATGTCTGCGGCGCACGCGGCCCGGGGTCGTGCATGGCCGGCGGCCGGGACGACGCGGCGGGGAGCGCGAAGGTCCGGACGCCGGCCGGGCGAAAGGGCGAGACCGGCCACCGGGGTACGGCGGTCCCCCGGTCGGCGTCGGCCTCGTCAGGAGCCGCTGCGCCGGTCTCCGTCTTCGGTGCGCGCAGAACCCGATCGCGTCGCGTCCGGCGCCGTGACCGTCGTGAACGGCAACACCAGCCGGGAGGGGTGTGCGGCGTCGCGGTAGATCTTGTGGGTGACGGGGCGGCCCACCGGCAGGTGGAAGGCGTCCGGCGGCAGCAGCGCGTTGTGCGCGTCGGCCAGGGGCTCGTCGTTCGACAGCTCCACGACCAGCTTGTGGCCCGGCAGGAACATCGCCGCGAACGGGTAGACGCGCAGCACGTACTCCTCGATCTTCCCCGGCTCGACCGGCACCGCACGGGTGTGCGGGTGGTGGGGGTCGCCCTCGGTGGTGCGCCCCTCGTCGAGCTCGCGGTGCGAGGCCTTGAGGTAGGCGGTCGTGATGAGCTGTCGCTTGCCGCCCGGGGCCTCGTCCCACATGCGCAGGATGAAGTTGGTGTCGGGCTGGTCGATCTCCGCGAAGAGGTGCGCCGCGCCCTGGCCGATCATCTCGGTGGGCTCGGTGAACGGCTCGGTGCTCCAGCTGAGCATCTCCACCTTGTCGGTGACCGTGAGCGGCGCCTGGTAGAAGCCGTCGGGGACGGCGTGCTCGGCGCCCATGGGCTCGGGCTCGAAGGAGAGCTTGTGGCGCGGGCGGAGGTAGAGCGGCTTGTGCTCCACGTCCTTCGGTGGCCACTGGGCCCCGGTGACGTACTGGCATGAGCCCTCGACGTGCACGGTGACGGCGGGCTCGTCCATGATCCCGTTGTCGATGCCCTTGATCCAGTGGTCGTACCAGCGGAACATCTTGTCGTGCTCTTCGATGAAGGGGCGCGACTGCATGGGCGGGTACGGGCCGATGTCCAGCTTCTTGGGGCCCTTGAGGCGGTTGAAGACCTCGATGGTGCCGTCCATCGTCCAGCCGCGGCCCTGGTCGATCTGGAGCCAGACCGGGATGTCGATGTTCGGCGCCAGGGTGACGGGGTTGCGCTCCTCGTACCACTCGCCGTCGACCTCGTTCATCACGATGTCGAACCAGGCCTCGTGGTTCCTCGGGTAGTTCAGCACGTGGACCAGGTTGGGCCAGGCGGCCACGTCCGGGTCCTGCAGGCGCTCGGCGACCCGCTTCTTGATCTCTTCGGGCGAGTAGGTCTCGAGCATGCGGGACTTGACGCCGTCGGTGAAGGCCCAGCCGGAGTCGCCGCCGCGCCCCTCACGGGCGGCGCGGGGCATGAACCACATGACGCCGCCGTGGTAGGTGGTCTCGTAGAAGTCGTAGTGGCCGCCGCTGACGAAGATGGCCTTGAGGCTCGGCGGACGCTCGGCCGCCGCCAGCACCTGCATCGAGCCGAAGTAGGAGATGCCGATCATGCCGACGTTGCCGTCGCACCACGGCTGCGCGGCGACCCACTCGATGAAGTCGTACGCGTCCTGGCCGAGCGAGACGCCACCGGCGTTGTAGTTGCCGATGTGCTCGCCCTCGGAGGCCCCGGAGCCGCGCAGGTCGCCGATGACGTGCACGTAGCCCTCCTGGACGACGCGCGCGATGTCGCCGGCCTCGATGCAGCCGTCCCACATGGGGCTCGGCCGGCGCTGCGGCGGGGTCGTCAGGGCCAGGGCCTGGAGCTCCTTGCCGTACGGGCTCAGGGCCACCAGCGCGGGCCGCGGTGTGTCGTCCACACCGCTGTACGCGTCGGCCACCAGCGTGACGCCGTCGCGCATCGGCACCTGGAGATCCTTGCGGACGGCGATCGACTGCTCGCCCGCGCGGATCGTGTGAAGGTTGGTCATGGGTGTGAAGCTCCTGTGTTACGCGTTCTGTTCGAGGTGCGTGCGGTAGCCGGCCATGGAGGTGAAGAACGGCGACGGCTCGAGCGAGGGGTCCCCGGTGTAGTCGAGCTCCTCGGCGGCACGGGCGAACGGGGAGTACGGCGAATCCGTCTCCCGCAGGCCCGCCTCCAGGCATCCGCAGGCGGCCGCGGCGACACGGGCCTCGATGTCCAGGCTCTGGGTGATTGCCTCGTGGGCCTGCGCCTCGTCGAGCTCGACGCCGTACGGTGTGCCGTCGACGCGGCGGTAGGGGTGCCCCAGGTAGAGGTGCCGTGGGCGGATCTCGTCCCGCAGGTACTCCAGGCCGGCGCGGTAGGCGACCGGGTCCGTGTAGCCCGGGAAGCCGTTGGCCGCCCCGTGGACCTGGACGGCGTCTCCGGTGAACACCGAGCGCTGTCCGTCGACGACGTAGGCGACCGATCCGGGTGTGTGGCCCGGTACGGAATGCACCGACACGGCGACATCACCGCCGAGGGAGAGGGTCTCGCCGCCCTTGACCAGCAGGGAGGGCTCCATCTCGCCGGAGATGACGGCCTCCGTGGCGGCCGTCACCTTCGCCTCGCCCTCGGGGTCGTCCAGGTACCGGCCCCGTCCCGCGAGGTACTCCTCGACGTGGGCCCGGCGCGAGCGGAGCATCGGTGCGTCGGCCTCGTGGATGACCACCTGGGCGCGCCGCCCGGTGAGCTCCCACAGGGCGTGTGCTCCGCCGACGTGGTCGATGTGACCGTGGGTCAGCAGGATCCAGCGCACGTCCTCGATGCGGCGTCCGATGGCCTCGAGCGCGGGAGCCATCCCTTCGGCGGGCGACGAGGCGATGCCGGTGTCGACGATCGCCGGCTCGGGTGCGTCGATGAAGAAGCTGTAGAGACCGAACCGGCCCCAGGGCGAGACCAGGGGGTGGACGGTGACTGGGTGCGTCATGCTTTCCTACTCCGCTCGTGCACGGGCCGGCCGGTCAGCTGCGGCCGAGGAAGTCGCGTGTCCGCGTGAAGACCGCGTGGTACTCCGGGATCCAGGAGAAGTGCTGGACGAACCCGTGGCCCGCTCCCTCGTACCGGCTCACCGTCGCTTCCACACCGGCTTCGCGCAGCCGCTCGCCGTACAACTCGCCCTCGTCGCGCATCGGGTCGTGCTCGGCGGTGACGACCAGCGCGGGCGGCAGACCGGTGAGGTCGGTCCGCTTGATCGGCGACACCAGCGGGTCCGTGGGGTCGGCGCCGCTGTCGAGGTAGAAGGCGTTGAAGGGCTTCAGCCCCGCCGTCTCCAGGCCGTAACCCACCGCGTTCTCCCGCAGCGACGGGTAGCGGTCGACGTCGAAGTCCAGGTCGAGCGAGGGGTAGTAGAGGATCTGGTGGGTGATCCGGTCGAAGCCGTCGTCGTGCGCCCTGGCGGCGACCGCGGCGGCGAAGGTGCCGCCGGAGCTGTCACCGGCGACGGCGAGGGTCGCACCTTCCCAGCCCAGGCCCGTACCCTCTTCGGCGACCCAGCGCACGACCGCGTAGCAGTCGTCGAGACCGGCCGGGAAGGCCGCCTCGGGTGCCAGGCGGTAGCCGACGGAGACGACCTTGAGACCGGTCTCCTTGGCCAGTGAGCGCGCGACGTGGTCGTGGGTCTCCAGGCTGCCGAGGAAGAACGCGCCGCCGTGGAAGTAGACCAGCACGCCGTAGCTGTCGGCCTCGACAGGGGTGTAGATCCGTACCGGTACCTCGCCGGCGGCCGTCTTCGCCGTCACGTCGTCGACCGCGTGGAGCGGCAGGCGCTCCTCCAGGGGGGCGACGTGCGCCTCGTCCGCGGCGCGCAGGGCGACCGGGTCGAGCGGGCCCTCGGGCGGGGCGGGCAGGCTCGCGATGAATGTGGCGATCTCGGGATGCAGCGTCACGGTGTCACTCCTGCCCGGCAACGGCGGGCTTCTGGCCGGGGAAGACGTCGTTGATCTCGTCCTCGGTCCACCCCTGGCGCGAGATGCGCTGCAGCTCGTCGGTCACCGGCTTGCGGGTGGCCTGGTACAGGGCCAGCGCCTCCTTCACGGAGTCCGCCTGCCGCAGGGCGTCGGCGAGCGCGCCGCCGTCCTCGATGGCCGAGTTGGCGCCCTGGCCCTGGTGGTGCAGCATCGAGTGGGCCGCGTCGCCGACGAGGACGACGGAGTCCGAATGCCACGTGTCGACCGGGTCGATGTCGTAGACGGCGCGGATGTTCACGGTGCCCATGTCGAGATCGCGCGTGATGCTCACGAGGCGCTCGTCGAAGCCCTCCACCGTCTTCAGCATGTCGGCCTTCGTGACCTGCGGGTTCCAGGTGCCGTCCGGGCAGAGGGCGGTGATGTCGAACGACACCTGGCCCCGGTGGCGCAGCGGCAGCAGGTAGATCTTCGTGCCCTTGCCGATGTACATCCGGAGGTTGTCGTCGACGACCATCCCGTGGGCGGCGGCGACGGGGATGACCGCGCGGTAGGCGTGCTCGCCCGAGAACACCGGGCCCTTCTCGCCGAACAGCTGCCTGCGCACCACCGACTTGATGCCGTCGGCGCCGACGACCAGGTCGGCCTCGACGGTCTTGCCGCCCGCGAAGGTGAGGACGGAGCTGTCCCCCTTGTCCTCGATGCTCTCGAGCTTGTGGCCGAGGTGCACCATGCCCTCGGGGAGGACGCCCAGAAGCGCGTCGATGAAGTCGCCGCGGTGGATCAGGTGGGTATGGGTCTGCTCGCCGTCGACTGGCCACGTCTCTTTCATGATCGGGTCACCGGTGGCCGTGAGGATCTCGAAGTACTCGCTCGGCGAGGTCACCTTCGCGATCGCGTCGAAGATCCCCCACTGACGAAACCGGTTCATGGTGACGGGACGCAGACCGATACCGGCGCCCACCTCCCGGATCTGGTTGGCCTGCTCGTAGACGTCGACCTCGGCGCCGAGCCGGCTCAGGGCCTTGGCCGCCGCCGCGCCGCCGTATCCCGCACCGACGACGGCGATCTTCAGGTTCTTCAGGTCTGAGGACTGCATGGTGGTTCTCTCTTTACTTCTGCAGGGTGAGGAAGTCGGCGGGGTTGTCGACGAAGATCGTCTTGATGGCGGCCTCATCGAGACCGGCGGCGCGGAGGTCCGGGATGAGGTCCTCGAAGATGTAGTTGACGGTGTGGCCCTTGACGCCTGGCCAGCCCAGCGGGCTGCAGTTGGCGTCGGCGGAGGCGAGGACCTGCTTCAGCCGCCGGCCTCCGTCGATGAACCGCAGGAAGTGGTCCAGCCGCTCCTTGCGGGGGCGGGCCCAGAACGGCGGGTCGGGCAGCTCGGTCTCGTAGCCGAAGGTGTCGAAGCCGATGCGGCCGCCCTTCTCCGCGATCCAGACGTCGCGCGTCTTGTCGGCGTTCACGCCGTCGTCGACGTGCCCGAACAGGACGCGGTCCAGGGGCAGGCCCTCCTCGTCGAAGACGGCGATCGCGTTCTCGGCGTCGATCGCGAGGTGGGTCAGGATCGGCACGCCCGTGGTGAGCGAGGCGCGGGCCGCGGCGCGGTAGATCCGCTTGTCCAGGTCCGTCATGCGGCCGCCGCGGCTGACACCGACCTTGATGACACCGGCGAGGCCGCCGGTGCTGCCGATGCCGACGGTGATCTCGTGGACGAACTGCCGCATCAGGTAGTCCACGTCGGCGTTCGCGAAGTGCGGCAGGGCGGTGTCGCCGCCGACGAAGCCGGTGCAGGCGACAATGTGGACGCCGGTCTTCGCGGACAGCGACTTGTAGTAGTCGACGTCACGGCCGTTGCAGATGCCGGTCGCGTCGACGAAGGTGCCGCCGCCGTACTCGCGGAACGCGCGCAGCTTCGGGACGGTCTCCTCGTACCGCTGCTCGGGGGTCTTCCACCACTTGGTGTCCAGTTCGGAGCCGGGCATGCCGTACCCGATGTGCTCGTGGACGGCCACGAGTCCCAGCTCCTCGGCCGGGACCGGGCCCAGGACCGTGTTCACTCTCGACACAACACTCACCTTTGAGTAAGAGACTTGATGGTCGTTCGTGCCGGCGCGCTCAGCGCACCGACAGCAGGTCGCGCGGGTTCTCCACGAGAATCCGCCGCGCGTCCTCGTCGCTGAGACCCTCTGTCTTCAGGAGCGGGACGAAGGTGGTCAGGACATGGCTGTACGGCAGGTCGTTGCCGGAGTGTCCCTTCGCCACTCCGGTCGCGCTGCTCGACAGCAGGATCCGGTCGGCGAAGCCGGCCTTCACCAGGTCGGCGACCAGAGCGGCACGCTCGGCGTCGGTGACGTGTTCCCCGTCCTCCACGCCGACGTGGTCGAGGGCGACGTAGGCACCTCGCCGGGCGACCTCCAGGGGTGCTCCGGCGGCGACGGCGTCCTTGCGGTCGAGTCCGCCGACGACGACACGGTCGGCCGCCAGCTTCTCGTCCAGGACGACGTCCAGGTCGTGCAGGGCGTCGCTCCCGTAGCGGATGGAGACCGCGACGCCGGTACTCAGAGCGGCCCGGGCCGCACCCCGGAACAGGCTCTCGTCGGTCGCGGTCATGCCCTCGCGGGTCGCGGTGGTGGCCACCAGGCCCGCCGCGCCGCGGCGCTCCACCCGCGGGACCACCATGCCCTCGGTGACCTCCTTGGTGAAGAGGTCGGCGAACTTCTCGGCCGGCCACGGCGTCGGCGGGTTGGTCTGCGGCGTGAGGAAGTAACCGCCGAGCAACTCCTCGGGGCCCTGACCCGTCGACGCGACGATGTGCACGCCGGTCGTGCGGGCGAGGGTCTCGTACAGCCGGACGTCCCGGCCATGGAACATGCCGGTGCTGTCGACGATCGTGCCGCCGCCGTGGGCGCGGAAGTCCTTCAGCTTCGCGGCGAGGGTCTCGAAGATCTCGGCGCGGTCGATGGTGATGTCGAAGGCGTGCTCGGCGCCGGGCACCACCGACAGCAGCGCCTCATGGACCGAGACGACACCCAGCTCGGCGGCCGGCACCGGGCCCAGGACGGTGTTCACGGTGTTGCTTTCGACGCTCATGCCTTGCCTCACATGTCCGGTGTGGAGTGCCTGCGCACCCTGTGGCTGCGGTCACGGTAGCCATTCGCTTTACATGCCGTCAATGAAACGAACGCCACGAAAAAACAATTCTCCAAGGGTTGCGCGAACGCGACCGGCCCCCTTGCGTGCGCGCATTTTGTCGAGTGCATGACACATGCATGCCGTGCATGCGGGAGCATGTAAAGCATTCACTTGTTCGATATGAGGTCGGACACTTCACTGTGGGGCATGAGCACCCCGCCTACCTCCGACGTCGACCTCTTCGCCGACGAAGTCGTCCTCGATCCTTACCCTGTCTACGCCGAACTTCGGGAACGGGGCCCCGTCGTCCACCTCCCGGAGAACGACGTCTACGCGCTGACGCGGTACGACGTCGTCCGTGGCGCCCTCGCCGACTGGGAGTCGTTCTCCTCGACCTCGATCGCCTTCAATCCGATGGCCAACGAAGCGCTCACCGGCACCTCGCTCGCGTCCGACCCGCCCGTGCACACCCAGCTGCGCGCCACGCTCACCGAGAACCTCTCCCCGCGTGCGCTGCGCGGTCTCAAGGCTGGGATCGAGACGAAGGCGGACGCCCTCGTCGCCGAGCTCGTCGCGAAGGGCTCCTTCGAGGCCATCGACGCGCTCGCCCGGGCCTTCCCGCTGGAGGTCGTCGCGGACCTGATCGGCTTCACCGGCCACGTGCGCGACAACATGCTCCGCTGGGGACAGGCCGCCATGCAGGTCCTCGGCCCCATGAACCAGCGCACGGCCGAGAACTTCCCCGTCGCCGGCGAGCTCTACGCCTGGTGCTCCCAGGTCGAGGCCGACGACCTCGCGGAAGGGTCCGCGGGCCGCGGCATCTTCGAGGCCGAGGCCCGCGGCGCCATCCCGGCGGACACGGCCGGCCACATCATCCACCAGTACCTCGGGGCCGGCGTCGACACCACCATCGCGGCGATCGGAAACATCATCGCCCTCTTCGCCCGGCACCCCGACCAGCTCGCCCTGGTCCGCGAGAACCCGTCGCTGGTCCCCGCGGCGTTCAACGAGGTGCTGCGCTTCTGGGCCCCCGTCCACGCCTGGGGCCGGCGCGTCACGAAGGACGTCACGATCGAAGGGACGGTCGTCCCGGCGGGCGCACAGGTCGCCATCCTGTTCGGCGCCGGCAACCGCGACCCCCGGCACTACGAGAACCCGGACGCCTTCCTCGTCGAGCGCAATCCGGTCGACCACCTGTCGTTCGGCTACGGCCCGCACGGCTGCGCCGGGCAGGGGCTCGCCCGCCTGGAGGCCCACGCCGTGATCGAGGCGCTCTCCCGGCGTGTCGAACGCCTTGTCGCCGGACCCGAGGTCCGCGTCCCCAGCAACACCACCCGGAGCATCGAGGAGCTCCCCGTCCTGGAGGTGATCCCCGCATGAAGATCGTCCTTGACCGCCCCCGCTGTGAGGGCCACGGCCTGTGCGAGGAGGCCGCGCCGCAGCTCATGCACCTCGACGACGAGGGCGAACTGGTCCTGGACCGCGAGGAGGTCGGTGAGGCCGACGCCGCCCTGGCGAACGCCGCCGTCCGTGTGTGTCCGGTCGCGGCGCTGAGGATCGTATGAGCACCGGCACCCTGAAGCGCGTCGTCGTCGTCGGCAACGGGATCGCCGGGCTCACCGCGGCCGACACCCTCCGCGAGGCCGGCTTCGACGGCGAACTGACCATCGTCGGCGACGAACGGCACCCGGCATACAGCCGCCCGGCCCTGTCGAAGGCGCTCCTGCTCGACGGTGACGACATGTCGTCGCACGAGCTGCCGCCGGCCGGCCACGGGGCGAGCGAACTGCTCGGCGTGCGGGCGACCGGCCTCGACCTCGACCGCCGGCTCGTCTCACTCGACGACGGTACGGCCCTGCCGTACGACCGCGTCGTTCTGGCCACCGGTTCCCGGGCGCGACGTCTCTCCGATCTGCCCGGGGAAGTCACCCTGCGCGGGCTCGACGACGCGCTGTCCCTGCGCGGTCGGCTGGCGGCCGGGCCGTCGGTCGTCGTGGTGGGCGGCGGCCCACTCGGCATGGAGATCGCGTCCGGATGTCTGGCCACCGGCTGCAAGGTCACGCTCGTCTCCCAGGGCGCGCCGCTGATTCTCCAGCTCGGCCCGTATCTCGCCGACGTGTTCGTCAAGGCCGCGCTGGGCCAGGGGCTCACCATCGTGGAGACCGCGGCGGCCCGGATCGAGGGGAGCGACGGAAGCACCCGGGTCGTCCTCGACGAGGGCGGGGTTCTCGAGGCCGAGGTGATCCTGACCGCCGCCGGCGACGTTCCCAACACGGAATGGCTCGCCGACTCGGGACTCACCGCCAAGGGCGCCATGCCGGTCGACGAGCGCGGTCTCGTCCGCCCCGACGTGGCGGCTGCCGGCGATCTCGCGGCCTTCCCCACCCCGCAGGGCCTGCGCCGCATCCCTCTGTGGAGCAGCGCGATCGAGCAGGCGAAGGTCGCGGCGCGGGCACTCGTCCGCGGCGACGAGGCTCCGCCTTTGCAGTTCCAGCCGTACTTCTGGACGGAGCAGTTCGGACTGAGCCTGAAGGCGGTGGGCAACCTGCCGGTGGAAGGGGAGCCGGAGTACGTCGACGGAGGGCCCGGCGGCGGTCCGGCGCTGATGCGCTGGTCGCGCGAGGACGGCACCGGTGACGCCGTGGCGCTCAACTACCGGATCCCGATCCCCCGACTGCGCCGGACGACCCGGGCGGCCGCGTAAGGTTCGCCGCATGAGCACAGAGGAACGGGGCACCACGGGTTCGGGCCTGGACCGGCTGGCATCGGTCAACCTGAACCTGCTGGTGCCCCTCCTCGCGCTCCTCGAGGAGCGTTCGGTGACCAGGGCCGCGGAGCGGGTCGGTCTGTCCCAGCCGGCCATGAGCCATGCCCTGACGAGAATGCGGCGCATGCTGGGGGACGACCTCGTCGTCCGGCAAGGGAGCGGGGTCACGCTGACCCCACGCGCACTGGAGTTGGTGGGGCCGCTGCGCAGCGCCCTGCAGCAGACGGCACGCATCGTGAACTTCCCCCTCTTCGACCCCGCGACGGACCGGCGGGTCATCACGGTCGCCATGACGAACAGCACGGCGTTCGTCGTGGGGCCCCGGCTGACCCGGCTCGTCACCGAGCGCGCTCCTCACGCCACGCTGCGACTGCGGACGATCACGGTGCCGACCGAGGCGACCTTCACCGATCAGGGCGTCGACGTCGTGCTGATCTCCGAGGGGCACTTCTCTCCGTATCCGCGCGAGCGCCTGTACAACGACCGCTGTGTGGTGGTGGCCTCCCCGGACACCCCACCGGACGCCGACGCGCTCGAGCTCCTGACGACACAGCCGCACATCGTCGTCGACACCGACCGGCGGGTCTTTCCCTACTCCGTGCTGGAGGACAAGGGCATCCCCTACCGGGTGGGCCAGCTGAGCTCCGACTTCCTGCTGGTGCCCTTCCTGGTCGCCCGCGCCGGCGGCATCGCTCTCCTGCGCTACCAGGTCGCCGCCGCCATGCGCACGCTCGCCGACCTGCGGATCGAGGAGTTCCCCTTCTCGCTTCCCGGACTCGGGATCGACATGGTCTGGAACCCCCGGCTGGCCGATCAGCACTTCATCGAATGGCTCCGGGCGCTGCTCTTCGACGTCGCGGCGGGGCTCTGACCCCCAGTCAGCTCAGCAGCCGCACCCAGCTGGCACCGAGCTCGTCGAGCATCTGGTCGCGGGTGATCTTCCAGTCGGCACCGTCCCAGTGCTGGGCGACGTAGTCGAGCTGGGACATGGCGAGAACGCCACGGAAGTGGCGTTGGTGGGGTTCGAGGCGCCCGGCCGCAGTCAGCCCGTCCTCGATGTCGCTGATGGCCTCCTCCAGCCACCGCTCGACCAGGTCGGGGAGTTCCGGATCGATCACCGCGGCATCGCGGCCGATGCGGATGATCGGCCGGATGACCGGCCAGCTCTCGGCGGTCCGCCGCAGCCACGCCATGATCGCCTCGGGCGTCCCCTCGGCGACGGTGGCCACCAGGTCCCGCGCCGTGGAACCGTGTTCGGGAGAGCGGACGCGCTGCAGCACCTCATTGAGCTGCTCGTCGATCAGTGCCCTCATCAGGTCACTGCGCGAGGGGAAGTACGCGTAGAAGGTCACGCGCGTGGTGCCTGCGGCGGTCGCGATGTCGTCGACCGTGGTAGCTGCGTACCCCTTCGTCTTGAACAGCTCGAGTCCCGACTCCAGCAGCAGACGGCGGGTCATCTGCTTCTGTGCCTCACGAAGGTTCGCCATGCCCGAGATCCTAACGCCGTCTCTGCACGGCGAACGCACACACCGGACTTTTGCTTTACGCACCACACGTGATCTTTATTTGATGTAAGGGATTCAGGCGTGCAAGTGCACGGAGAGCCGCTCCCGCAGTTCCGCCACCGTGAGGCCGTACGTCTCCAGGACCCGGACCCCGTCCTGGCCGACCGCGAAGACGCCGTGGTCGGTGTAGACACGGTGGACACAGCCGGGTCCGGTGAGCGGGTACGTGCACGTGGGGACCAGCTTGGGGGCGCCGTCCCGGCTGAACAGCTTCATCATCACCAGGACCTGCCGTGCTCCGACGGCGAGGTCCATGGCACCGCCCACGGCAGGGATGGCGTCGGGGTCACCGGTGTGCCAGTTGGCCAGGTCACCGTGCTGGGACACCTGGAACGCCCCGAGGACGCACACGTCCAGGTGACCGCCGCGCATCATCGCGAAGGAGTCGGCGTGGTGGAAGTACGCCGACCCCGGCAGCTCGGTGACCGGCACCTTCCCGGCGTTGGTGAGATCGGGGTCGATCTCGTCGCCGGTCGCGGCCGGGCCCATGCCGAGCATGCCGTTCTCGGTGTGCAGCACGATCCCCGCGTCCGGCGACAGGTGCTCGCCGATCCGGGTCGGCTGCCCGATGCCGAGGTTGACGTACGAGCCGGTCGGAATGTCGCGGGCGATGCGGGCGGCGAGTTCGTCGGTGGTGAGCGGGCCCCGATCGGGGTGCTCCACGGTGGTGGCTGCGGTCGTCATCAGCGGGCTCCTTGCACGGTCAGCCGGCGGGCCTCGGCCCGCACCAGGCGGTCGACGTAGATGCCCGGGGTGACCACGCTCTCCGGGTCGATCTCCCCGACGGGCACGATCTCGGTGACCTGGGCGATGACCGTGCCGGCCGCGGTGGCCATGACGGGGCCGAAGTTCCGGGCGGTCTTGCGGTAGACGAGATTGCCCATGCTGTCCGCCCGGTGCGCCGAGATCAAAGCCACGTCGCCCTTGATCGGGTACTCCAGGACGTGGACGCGTCCGTCGATCTCCCGGGTCTCCTTGCCCTCCGCCAGCGGGGTGCCGACGCCGACCGGGCTGTAGAAGGCGCCGATGCCCGCCCCGGCGGCCCGCATCCGCTCGGCGAGAGTGCCCTGCGGTACGACCTCCAGCTCGACCCGGCCGGCCCGGTACAGGTCGTCGAAGACGTAGGAGTCGCTCTGCCGGGGGAAGGAGCAGATCACCTTGCGCACCCGGCCGGCCTTCAGCAGCGCGGCCAGGCCCACGTCCCCGTTGCCGGCGTTGTTGGACACCACGGTCAGCTCGCCGGCGCCCTGCCGGATGAGGGCGTCGATGAGGTCGAACGGCATGCCCGCCAGACCGAATCCGCCCACCAGGACCGTCGAGCCCTCCTCGAAGCCCGCCACGGCCTCGTCGGCCGTGGCGGCGATGGTCGTGGTCATCCCCGGCTCACCTCGTCGGTCACGTTCTCCAGGACCACGGCGAGGGCCTGGCCCACGCCGATGCAGATGGCCGCGACGCCCCAGCGCTGTCGCCGCTCGCGCAGCACCTCGGCCAGGGTCCCGAGGAGCCGGCCGCCCGAGGCGCCCAGCGGGTGTCCGAGCGCGATGGCACCGCCCCGGGTGTTGACGATCTCCGGGTCGACGCCCCAGGCGTCCACGCAGGCGAGCGACTGCACCGCGAACGCCTCGTTGAGCTCGACCGCGCCCACGTCGCCCCAGCCGATCCCGGCCCGGCGCAGCGCCTTCTCGGCCGCCTCCACCGGGGCGAAGCCGAACATCTGCGGCTCGACTGCGTGCACGCCGCGCCCGGCGACGCGGGCGACAGGGGCCAGCCCGATCCGGCCGGCCGCCGCCCCGGTCCCCAGCAGCACGGCCGACGCCCCGTCGCTCAGCGGGGAGGCGTTGCCCGCGGTGATCGTCCCGTCCGGGCGGAACGACGGTTTCAGTGCCGCCAGCTTCGCGGGGTCGGTGCCGGGGCGGATGCCCTCGTCATGGGCGAGGTCCTCCGTCGGGAGGACCAGGTCGTCGTAGAAGCCGCCGTCCCAGGCGGCGGCCGCGAGCCGGTGCGAGCGCACCGCGAACTCGTCCTGCCGCTCACGGGAGATCGAGAACTTCTCCTGGAGCAGTTCGTTGCTCTCCCCCAGCGAGACCGTCCACTCCTTCGGCATCGCCCGGTTGACCAGCCGCCAGCCCAGGGTGGTGGAGACGGCCGTGACATCGCGGGCGGGGTAGGCCCGGTCCGGCTTGGGCAGCACCCACGGTGCGCGGGTCATGGACTCCACGCCGCCGGCGACGACGACGTCCGCGTCGCCGGACTCCAGGGTGCGCGAGGCGATGATCGCCGCGTCCAGGCTGGAGCCGCACAGCCGGTTCACGGTGGTGGCGGGGACGCTCACCGGCAGTCCGGCCAGCAGCACCGCCATCCGGCCGACGTTGCGGTTGTCCTCACCGGCGCCGTTGGCGTTGCCCCACACCACGTCGCCGATCGCGGCGTGGTCCAAGCCGGGCGCCTTGGCCAGCAGGCCGGTCAGCGCGGTGGCGGCGAGGTCGTCGGGGCGCGCGCCGGCGAGGGCCCCGTTGAACCGGCCGAACGGGGTGCGGGCCGCCGCGTACAGGTAGGCGTCGCTCATGCCGCGTCACCCGCGAGCACCGATTCCCCGACGGCCGCCGAGGACAGCGGAACCGGCGTGAACATCTCCGGCTCCTCGTCCGGCGTCAGCGCGGTCGGCCCGTACAGCCAGTCGGTGAACGCGTAGTCGTAGGTGTCGCGGGCGCGCAGCAGCACATTGCGCTGCTCGCGGGCGACACCGTCGAGGTGCCACAGCTCGCCCCACGTGCGGGAGGTGGTCAGCACGCGGCGGCAGTGCTCCGGGCGGACGGCCTCGTAGGCGGCGAGCGCGGTGCTCCAGTCGACCGTGCCGTCCTCGGCACGGTTGCGGGCGACGTGCTCGCCCAGCACCCAGCCGTCCTCGATGGCCATGATCGCGCCCTGTGCGATGTACTGCAGTGGTGGGTGCGCGGAGTCACCGAGCAGCGCGATCCGGCCGTGCACCCAGTTCATGACCGGGTCACGGTCGAACATCCGCCACCACTTGTCCCGCCACATGAACGGCAGGCCGTCCTGGACGAAACCGCAGGTCTTGGCGAAGGCGGCGTCGAGCTCGTCGGGCGTGCCCCAGTCCTCCCGGCCGGCCAGCGCCTTGGGCGACTCGAAGACCGCGACCTGGTTGAGCATCTCGCCGCCGCGCAGGCCGTAGTGGACGAAGTGGCAGCCGGGGCCGACGTACACCACGACTTCGCTGAGGTCGACGGACTTCACCCGCGGCTGCTCGGCGGGGACGGTGCCGCGGTAGGCGACGTACGCCGAGGAGACGGGCTGGTCGTCGACGAACAGCTTGCGGGCCGGAGAGTGCAGGCCGTCGGCCGCGATCACCATGGCGGCCTCGTGGGTCTCGCCGGAGGCGACGGTCACACGGGCGCCGCCGTCGGTGTTCTCGTACGAGGTCACGTGTGCGTCGTTGATCAGCTCGACACCGGCGCGTTCGCAGGCACGCAGCAGCAGGCCGTGCAGGTCGCTGCGGTGGATGACCAGGTACGGGTAGCCGTAGCGCTTCTCCAGGTCGCGCAGGTCTAGCCGGGTCAACTCGTCGCCGTCGACGGCATCGCGCATGACCATCGCGTCCGGGACGACGCCGAGGCTCTTGGCCTCCTCCAGGAGACGGTAGTCGTCGAGGATGCGGGTGCAGTTGGGGGCGAGCTGGATACCGGCGCCGACCTCGCCGAAGGCGGGGGCGCGCTCCAGCAGGCGGACGCTCTGGCCCTGGCGGGTCAGCGAGAACGCGACGCCGAGACCGCCGATGCCGCCGCCGACGACGATCACATCAGGGTGGGACATGGGATGCACTCCTCTACAGCCACGGGCCGAGCTCGGGGGCGTCGGCGAGCAAGTGGGGACGGCCGGCCAGCCAGGCGGCGACCTCGGGCAGCGGGCCGTCGGGGAGCTCGGTCAGCCCGCGTTTGGCGCTGATCTCGGCGACCAGGGCGGTCAGGAAGCCCTTCGGGAGGTCGGCGAAGGTGACGACGCCGGTGCCGAGGTCGACGGCGTGGACGCACACCTCGCGGGCGCGCATCCACGGGAGCTCGGTGGCGGGGACCGTACGGCCCTGGGCGGTGATGACCTTGTGCTGCCACTGCTCGTCGGTGAGCCCGTCCAGTCCCTCCGCGAGCCGGTGCGCGGAGCCGGTCAGCCAGGAGCGGAGCTCGTCGGCCGACAGGGTGGGGCCCTTGGCGATACCGGCGGCGCGCTCCTCGGCGGAGGCGTACATCGGCGTCTCCTCGCCGGTGGCCGCCCAGTGCAGCAGGTTGCACAGGGCGTCGGCGTTGGCGGCGACGTGCGCCACGAGGTGCCCCCGGGTCCACTCCGGCAGCTCGCTCGGGGCCGAGAAGCCGGCCTCGCCGAGGCCCGCGACGGCGTCGAGCATCAGCTCGGTGCCCGTGCGGGCCCACGCGCGCGCGTCGGCGAAGGTGCGCGTGACCTCGGTCATTCCGCGACCACCTTGTTGGTGCAGGCGCCCAGGCCGGCGATCTCGGTGACGACGGTCTGGCCGGGGAGCAGGAACACCTTGGGGTCGCGGGCGTTGCCCACGCCCGCCGGGGTGCCGGTGGCGATGATGTCGCCCGGGCGCAGGGTGATGACGGTGGAGATGTACTGCACCAGGAAGACCGGGTCGAACAGCAGCGTGCCGGTGTCGTCCTGCTGCATGACCTGGCCGTCGACGACCGTCTTCACTTCGAGCGCGGGGCGGACGCCGCCGACCTCGTCGGGGGTGACGACGTAGGGGCCGACCGGGGTGGAGGCCTCCCAGATCTTGCCCTGGGTCCACTCGATGGTGCGGAACTGCCAGTCACGCACCGAGATGTCGTTCATGACGGTGAAGCCCGCGATGGCGTCCGCGGCCTGCTGCTCGTCGGCGCGGCGCACCTGCTTGCCGATCACGACGGCCAGCTCGACCTCCCAGTCGAGCGCGTCGGTCTCGGCCGGCTTGACGATGTCGTCGTGCGCGCCCAGCAGGGTGTCGGCGAACTTCGGGAAGAGCGTCGGGTAACTCGGCAGGTCCCGGCCCATCTCCTTGATGTGGTTGGTGTAGTTGTGGCCGACGCAGACGACCTTGGAGGGGTTCGGGATGACCGGCGCGAAGTCCGCCGACTCGGCCGGGTAGGTGGTGCCGGACGCGGCGGCGGCCCTGGCCTGCCAGCCGTCCTCGGCGAACAGCTCGCCCAGGTCGGCGTACCCGAGGTCGACGAGGGTCTCGCCGTAGAGGCGGACCGCCCTGGTGCCGTCGGCGGTGCGGATGGTGGCGAGCTTCATGGTCAGGCGTCCTTCTGGGTGCGGTCGATGCGGTGGAGCTTGAGCGCCTCGAAGACGGGCGCGTCGGAGAAGCGGAACAGGTCGAGAGCGCCCTCGTCGGAGTCGGTGGCGCCGGCCTCGGACCGGGCGGAGAACGGTTCCCAGGACGGGACGACGAACAGGTCGCCGCGGGTGACCGTCCAGGACTTGTCGCCGACGCTCACCACGCCGGAGCCGTCGAAGACCTGGTACACCGACGAACCGGTCTCGCGCACCGGCGCGGTCTCGGCGCCCCGGGCGATGCGGTGGAACTCGGCGCGGACGGTCGGCAGGACGTCGGAGCCGTCATGCGGGTTGGAGTAGCGCACCGCGGCGTGGCCGGGCTCGACGGTGCCGCCGAAGCCCTCCTTCTCCAGCACGAGCTGGTCGCGGAGAGCGGCGTTGGTGTATTCCCACTTGTAGGACAGCAGCGGGCTGCCCGGCGTGGCCGGGGCGGCCGACAGCGGGCGCAGGCCGGGGTGGCCCCACAGGCGTTCGGAGCGCGAGCGCTCCGGGGTGATCCGCTCGGCGTCGCTGATCTCGTCGCGGCCGAACTCGAAGAACTGCGCCTCGGTGGCGTACTGGAAGGGGATGTCCAGCCCGTCGATCCACGCCATCGGCTCGGCGGTGGCGTTGTGGTGGGCGTGCCAGTTCCAGCCCGCCTGCGGGAGGAAGTCACCGCGGTTCATCGGCACCGGGTCGCCGCCGACGACCGTCCACACGCCCGAACCCTCGACGACGAAGCGGAAGGCGTGCTGGGTGTGGCGGTGCTCGGGGGCGTCCTCGCCGGGCATGAGGTACTGGATGGCCGCCCACAGCGTCGGCGTGGCGAAGGGCCTGCCGCCGAGGGAGGGGTTGGCCAGCGCGATGGCCCGGCGCTCACCGCCGCGGCCGACCGGCACCAGGCCGCCGGCCCGGTCCGCCAGCTCCCGCAGCCTCTCCCAGCGCCACAGGTGCGGCACGGCGCGCGAGCGCGGGTGGGCCGGCATCAGGTCGCCGATCTCGGTCCACAGCGGAACGAGCAGTTCCTGCTCGAAGCCCCGGTACAGCTCTTCGAGCGCCGGGGTGACCTCGGGTTGTCCCTCCGCGGCGACAGCCTGGAGCCGGACCGGGGAACCCGTGGAGATGTCTTGGGCTAGGGAGGTCTCAGTCACGGCATCAGCGTGCGCCGCGTCTGGTGAGAGAACATGGAGATTCTGGAGAGCAGAATCAGAGGATCGCGCCATGGACAAGCCGCTGAAGACACCGCCGCCCTACCCGATCGCCAGCGTGGACCACGCGCTGCGGGCGGCGACCATCCTGCAGATGGAGGGCGGCGCGACCGTCTCGCAGATCGCCGAGCGCCTCGGCGTCGCCCGGTCCACCGCCCACCGGATCCTGGCGATGCTGGTCTACCGGGACTTCGCCGTTCAGGACGAGGACCGCCTCTACCGCGCGGGACCGGTGCTGGAACTCGCCACGCACTCCCAGTCCCTGGTCTCACGGCTGCGCGCGGCGGCCCTGCCCCACCTGCACCGGGTCGTCGATCTGCTCGACGAGACCGCGAACCTGACGGTGCGCACCGGGGACACAGCCCGGTTCATCGCCAGCGTGGAGTGCCGGCAGGCCCTGCGGGTCGGCTCCCGGGAGGGCATGGTGTTCCCGGCGCACCGCACCACGGCGGGACTGCTCCTGCTCGCCGACCTCTCCGACGAGGAACTGGACGAGGTGTACGCCCCCGAGCGCTACCGGGACCGTCCGGCCGACCGACCGGACCTCGCCCGCCTGCACACAGAGCTGAAACGGCTGCGGCGCAACGGGTTCGCCGTCAACAAGGAACGGTCCGAGCGGGGTCTGATCGCCGTCGGCGTACCGGTGCGTGATCGGGACGGCACCGCGCTGGCAGGCCTGTCGGTGTCGATGCCCGGCGTGCGCTACGACCCGCACCGCCTGCAGCCCCTGGTGGCCACTCTGGACGCCGCCGCGCGCGCCCTGGAGGCGGACCTGGCCGAGCGGTTCTGAGCCCTCGGGTCACCTTACGCCAAGACCACTCACTTTAAGTTGTGCGCATTTCATTGACGTAACGTAAAGCGAAGTGTCATTCTCCACGACACCACGCCGGACTCGCGACGTGCCCCCTCCCCCACCGCGTGCGCCGAGCCGAGCGCTTTCACGCTCTCGTGGCTCCCGCTTCCGGGACGCCCGCCTTCCCCAGCCAGGGAGAACAGCAATGACGCTCAACAACGGGACGACCACGTCCCAGGGCCCAACCGCGGGGGCCGCCCGGAGACCGGGCTACGCGGGAACACTGGCTGCCGCCTGCGGTGCGGTCTTCGTGGCCCAGGTCGCGAACGCGCTGCCGGCCTCGCTGCTCGGGCTCTTCCAGGAGGACCTGAACACACACGGATCCCAACTGACATGGATCACCGCCGCGTTCATGATCGCCGTGGTCTGCTTCGAGTTCACCTTCGGTGTCCTCGGTGACCTCTTCGGGCGGCGAAGGCTCGTCGTGGCGGGCACGGCCCTGGTCGCCGCGGGCAGTACCGTGGCCGCGCTCGCACCCACCGTGCAGGTGCTGTGGATCGGCGCCGCCCTCAACGGGCTGGGCGCCGGCGCCATGTTCCCCGGCTCGCTCACCGCGATCACCGCCGTGACCCGCACCCTGCGGGAACGGGCACACGCGGTGGCACTCTGGAGCGGTTTCCTGTCCGCCGGCGCCGCCGTCTCACCTCTGCTCGGCGGCATGTTCGCCAAGGTCGGGTCGTGGCGCGGCTCCTTCTGGGTGCTCGTCGGACTCGCCCTGGTCAGCATGGTGCTCACCCTGGTGCTGGCCACGGAGTCGAAGGCGCCCCAGGGCCGCAGGTTCGACGTGCCCGGCCAGATCACCTTCGCCGTCGGTCTCATCCTGGTGCTGTACGGCGCCGTCGAGGGGCCCGAGTCGGGCTGGATCACCCTGCCCGTCATGCTCTCCCTCGCCCTCGGCGCGGTTTTCCTCGCAGGGTTCATCGTGGTGGAGCTGGGGGCCGAGTCCCCGATCTTCGACCTGAAACTGTTCCGCAACCGGGCGTTCGCCGTGTCGTCCGTCGTCGCGGTCATCGGGATGCTCGCCTTCCTCGGCGCCTGCTTCGCGACGAGCATGTGGATGGGTCCCGTACAGCACCAGGATCCGATGCGCGTCGGCATCCTCTTCCTGCTCCTGCAGGGGCCGGCCTTCGTACTCATCCCGGTCGTCTCGCGTCTCCTGCACCGGGTCGCCGCGTCCTGGCTGCTGACCTCGGGATTCGTTCTGATGGCGGCCGGCTGCCTGCTGTTCACCCAACTGGACGTCACCGACCTGGGACTCGGCGCGTTCGTCGCGCCCGCCCTGCTGATCGGCATCGGTTTCGCCCTGACCGTCAGCTCGGTGACGGCCGTGGCGCTGAACAGCGTGCCCCTGAAGCTGGCGGGCATGGCCAGCGCCACCACCAACATGCTGCGCGACCTCGGCTTCGCCCTCGGCCCCGTCGTCGTCGGCGCGGTCGCCCTCAGCAATGCGGGGTCGGCGTTCGCGGCGAACCTGTCCGGCGCGGACCTGCCGGCCGGTCAGCTGGCAGCGGCACGCGAGATCGCCGGGGCCGGAGGGCCCATCGCCGTGAACAGCCTGCCGCCCGGCGCCCCGGGATCCGCGGCACACGGCCTGGCCCTGGACGCCCTGGGCGGCGGCTTCAGCACCGCCTACCTGGTGTGCGGTGTGGCGGCCGCCGTCGCCGCGGCGCTGACAGCCTTCGGCATGATCGGCCTCCACGCCCGCGGTGCCGCCGAGCACGAGGTGACCGCGCCTGCGCTGCCCGGCCACGACGGCAGGTCCGAACCGGTTGCCGATGCCGCCCATCCCTGACCTCCACGTCTCCTGACTACGTCACCAGGACGATCGACGCGCACGGCCCACCCGCCACACACAAGGCGGTGGGCGGGCCGTCGCCGGTCGGGACGGAGCACGTCGGCGCGGCGCAGTCGGTACAGCGGTTCTCCACCCCGCCAGGGTCACGGCACCGTGCCTGCCTCGAGCGCCCGCCGTCAGTGCTCGCCGGCGGCCGGGCCCGTGTCGCGACGCAGGCCGACCGCGGCGAGGAGGGCGCCCACAACGCACAGGACGGCGGTGACGAGAACGGCGGCATGCACGCCGTTCATGAAGGCGTCGCCGCTGCCCTCGACGACGGCAGCCCTGAGCGACGCGGGCATGCCGTCCGTGACCGGCGCAATGCCCATTGCCACGGCATCCTTGGCCTCCTCCAGGCTGTGTGCCGCGGAGGCCGGCACCCCGGCACCGGTCAGCTCCGCAGCGAGCGTGGCTCCGACCCGGCTGCTGATCAGCGAGACCAGAACGGACGTACCGAGGGCGCCGCCGATCTGCAGTGCGGTGGACTGCAGGCCGCTCGCCACACCGCCGTCCCGGACGGGCGCGTTGCCGACGATCGCGTCGGAGGAGGCCGACATGACCATGCCGACGCCTAGGCCGATCAGGACGAATGGCGGCCACATGGCCGCGTACGAGGCGTCCGCGTCCCAGGTCAACATCCACACGGAGGCCACCGCCTCCAGCAGCATGCCGGCCGGCATGGACAGGCGGGCGCCGAGCCGCTCGGTCAGCGCCGCGCCCAGCGGTGCCGCCACCACGGAGGCCAGGCTCAGCGGGAGAGTTCGCACACCCACCTCGACCGGGGGCAGGCCCCGGACGTTCTGCAGGTACAGCATCAGGAAAAAGATGACGCCGAGCAGCACGAAGAAGTTGATCGCGGTGACGAGCGCGCCGATGGTCAGCGCCGGGCTGCGGAACAGTCGCATGGGCAGCAGCGGGTGCCGGACACGGGTCTCGTACCAGCCGAAGAGCACCAGCAGGACCAGTCCGGCGGCGAGGGAGCCCAGAGTTCCCCCCGAGGTCCAGCCCCAGGTCTCGCCCTTGATCACGCCGAAGACCACGGCGACCAGACCGAGCGCCAGCAGGATCACGCCGGGGATGTCAAAGCGGTGGCGGCCGGTGGAGTCCTTGCTCTGCGGCAGCACGAGCGCGCTGAAGACCAGGGTCGCGATGCCGATGGGCGCGTTGATGTAGAACACGGACTCCCAGTTGACGTGCTCGACCAGCAGGCCGCCGACGATCGGTCCGAGCGCCGTCGAGCAGGAGGCCACCATGGCCCACAGGCCCACCGCCGTGCCGAACTTGTGCGGCGGAAAGACGGCTCGCAGCAGGCCGAGGGTGTTGGGGATCAGCAGCGCGGCGCAGAGCCCCTGCAGCGCGCGGAAGGCGATCACGCCCTCGACGGAGCCGATCAGCCCGATCATGACGGAGGCCACGACGAAGCCCGCGACTCCGGCCATGTAGTACGTGCGCCGCCCGAACCGGTCACCCAGCTTGCCGCCCAGGATCAGGGCGGCGGCCATGGCGATGAGGTAGGAGTTGGTGACCCACTGCAGGTCGGCGGTGGACGCGTGCAGGCTGCGGCCGATCTCCGGGTTCGCGATCGAGACCACGGATCCGTCGAGGTTGACCATGAAGAGACCGATCGCGACGGCGATCAGCGTCAGCCACGGATTGGAGCGCGAACCCCGCTCGGCGCCCACTGGCGACGGAGTGGGCAGGGTTGAGTGGTCCACGGCGGTGGAGGGCATGCAGGTGCCTTGTCTGTGATGAGAACGTCGACAAGTCGACGAGATGGATCAAGGTTTTCGGCACAGGCGGAGATGTGGCGGCGTGCGGCCACCGACGGGGGGGAGGGCGGCGGGACAACGGCGCCGTCGACGTGCGGGCTGCGCACGGGACCGGGCGCTCGCGCCGGAGAACCGGTGCCGGAAGGTCAGTCGGCGGAGTAGAAGCGCCGGGTCAACGCCAGCAACGCGCCACAGGCCGAGCCGAGGGCGTCCTGCTCACCGTCGGTGAGGGTCTCGAGCAGACGCGCCATGTGGGCTTCCTTCAGCCCCCGCGCTTCCGCAAGTCGCTTCGTGGCCAGTGCCGTGGGGTGCAGATGAGCGACCCGCTTGTCGACGGCATCCCGCCTACGCTCCAACAAGCCCAGCTCGGTGAGCTGGGCGACGAGGGCGCTGACGTTGTTCGGCTTCATCAGCAGGGCGTCCGCCGCGTCACGGACCGTGATGCCCGCGCGCTCCTCAGCGAGCCGCAGCAGAGCGAGCTGCCCCTCCGGCAGCGTCGGGTGAGGGAAGTCCCGGACCACCCGCCGCTCGAGCGTCCTGTTCAGCACAGGCAGAACCGCCACAAGGACCGAGGCCACATGGTCGTTCTGCCTGCTGGAGGTGCTGGAGTCGGGCACACGCCGACTATAGGTACGCCCATATACCTATGTCAACATAGGTAAAGAGGATTTCAGTTGGTGAGTCAGCCGTCGCAGATGAGGGTGCGGGCGGTGGCGGCGTAGGCGAGGAGTGGTCGGCCGTGTCGCATGGTCGGATAACGTGCGCGGCCATGGGTGAACTGATAGTGATCAGGCATGGCCAGACCGAATGGAGCCTGTCGGGCCAGCACGCCGGCCGTACCGACATTCCGCTGACTGACGCGGGTGAGGCCGCGGCCAAGGCGCTCACTCCGCGGCTGGCGCGACGCCATCTGGTGGCGGTGTTCAGCAGCCCGCTGAGCCGCGCTATGCGGACGGCCGAGCTGGCGGGCCTGGCCGGCGTCCGGCCCGATCCCGACCTGATGGAGTGGGACTACGGCGGCTACGAAGGCCTGACCGCGGCGCAGATCCAGGAGATGAGGCCGGGTTGGGATCTGTGGCGGGACGGCGTCATTCCCGGCGACGACCATCCCGGCGAGCAGCTCCAGCAGGTGGCCGCGCGCACGGACGTGGTGCTGGACCGGATGCGGCCGCTGCTGGACGAGGGTGATGTCGCCGTCGTCGCGCACGGTCATCTGGCGCGCGTGCTCACGGTGCGCTGGCTCGGCCTCGACGCCTCCGCCAGCCGACTGCTCGGTCATCCACATCCAGGCACTCTCAGCTTCCTGGCCACCGAGGACGGGCAGCCGTTCATTGCCGCCTGGAACGTCCCGTAGCGGCAGAACCGCTGCCTCACGCCTGCCGCGTCAGGCGCCGGAAGCACATGTGCGCCGCGGCGATCCCAGCGAAGGCCAGGAAGTGTTCCGCTTTGCGTTCATAGCGACGGTGCAGGCGGCGACACCCGCTCAGCCACGCCACCGTCCGCTCCACGGTCCAACGGTGGCGGCCCAGCCGCTGAGAGGACTCGAAGTGGCGATAACCAGGGCGTGGACACTTCCGCCAGTGACCGTGATGGCCAGGGGCTCGCTCCGAGGCGGCAAGAGATCAACAACAACGTGTGCGGGATCCTCCACGAGAGCCCGGATCCGGCTCATGTAGCCGGCGCATTCGAACGGGCAGGATGGGCAATCCGGACAGCGTCCTGGTACTTCTACGAGCTGGAAACCAACTGGTGCCAGGTGGAAGTCGAACAGGCCGACGACACCACCTTGCTGAACGGCGTCATCGATCCACAACGGCTCGATGACCTCGCGGCACTGCTTGGCCGCCTCGGTCTCCGTTACATGATCGAGCTTTACGACGACAGCAACAGACTCATCTCAGAGCTCCAAGGCTGAACTTTCACGGAACTGCGGACAGAGCCATTTTCAAAGGTCCTCAACACCGCCACGCCTTGTGGGCCCGGCGACCGTGCGTCCGCGGGGCGGTGTCATCCGCTTGAGCCGAGCGCGAGCGTGGGTCGTTCCAGCTCGAACCACATGGCCAGGTCCAGGGTCCGCTCCAGGCCGTTGCGGTCCGCGGTCGTGACCCGGCCGGGTTCAGCGGCGGTGACCTCCCGCAGCCGGCCTCGGTCGAGCAGATCCAGAGCGGGACTGCCGTCCGACGAGAGCAGGTCGCGGACCTGTCGCTGCAGTGCCACCACGTAGGCCGGGTCCTGAGTCGAGGGGTAGGGGCTCTTGACCCGCTCGACGACCGAACGCGGCAGAAGATCCCCGGTGGCCGCCCGGAGCAGGCTCTTCTCCCGACCGTCGAAGGTCTTCAGCGACCACGGCGTGTTGAAGACGTACTCGACCAGGCGGTGGTCGCAGAACGGGACACGGACCTCCAGCCCCGTGGCCATGCTCAGCCGGTCCTTGCGGTCCAGCAGCATCCGCACGAAGCGGGTCAGGTGGAGGTAGCACACCTCGCGCATGCGGCGCTCCAACGGGTCGCTCTCCCCCTCCAGACGTGGTACCTCTACCAGCGCCTCCTGATAACGCCGCTCCAGATAATCCCGCAGATCCAGACGTTCCTGGAGCTCGGGTTCGAGCAGCGAACCGCCGCCGCGGCCGTGCTGGCGCTCCAGAGCCGCCAGCCAGGGGAAGGTTCCGGCGTCCCGCGCGGCGGGATCGTGGAACCACGCGTAGCCGCCGAAGACCTCGTCCGCCGACTCACCGGACAGCGCCACCGTGGAGTGCTCCCGGATCGCGCGGAAAAGCAGCAGCAGCGACTGGTCCATGTCGCCCAGGCCCAGAGGCAGGTCCCGTGACCGTACTGCGGCGGCGCGCACGCTTGGATCGGCCAGGCCTTCGGGGTCGAGCACGATGTCCTGGTGCTGGATACCCGCGTGCTCCACGACGTCGTGGACGTAGGGGGTGTCTGGCGTGGAGCGCAGACCGTCGGGGATGAAGTTCTCGCTCTGGCCGACGAAGTCGACGGCGAAGCTGCGCACCGTCTCCTTTCCGCGCATCTGCTCGGCGGCCAGTGCCGTGATCGCGCTGGAGTCCAGACCGCCCGAGAGCAGAACGCACCGCGGCACGTCGGAGACCAACTGGCGGCGGACGATGTCGTCGAGCAGCTCTCGCACCCGCGCCACGGTGTCCTGGCGGCTGTCGGTGTGCTCGGCAGCACGCAGCTGCCAGTAGGGGCGGGCACGCAGGCCCGAACGCTCGACGGTGACCACCGTGCCCGGCTCCACCTCCCTCATCCCCGCCCAGACGGCGTGGCCGGGGGTCTTGGCCCTGGAGAACAGCTCGCGCAGGCCGTCCAGGTCGACACTGCGGGGCACCATGGGGTTGGCCAGGACGGCCTTGGGCTCGGAGCCGAACAGCACGCCGTCTTCGGTCGGGAAGTAGTACAGGGGCTTGATGCCCATGCGGTCGCGGATCAGGAGCAGCGACTTTGACCGTCCGTCCCAGATCGCGAACGCGAACATGCCGTTGAGGTGTTCGGGGACTTCGGCGCCCCATTCCAGATAGCCGCGGAGCACGACCTCGGTATCGCTGTCGGTGCGAAAGCGGTGCCCGCGGTGGCGCAGCTCGTCACGCAGCTCCGTGTAGTTGTAGGCCTCCCCCGAATACACCAGCACGACATCGCCGTCCGGGGTGTCCTGCGTCATCGGCTGGACGCCGCCGGGCAGGTCGATGATGGCGAGCCGACGGTGGCCCATGGCCGCGTGGCGGTCGAGCCAGAGGCCCTGTGCATCCGGTCCGCGGCAAGCCATCGTGGCGTTCATGGCCTCGGCGACGGGGCGTTCCTGCCGCAGGTCGCGCCCATAGGACACCCAACCGGAGATTCCGCACATGGGGGCCTCCTCATCGTGGAGAAGCATGGAAAAGTATCCAGCTTCGCGGAGATCCGCCCCCGCAAGACGCTAACAGCGACCCCGGACCCGCGCAGCTCATGTCCTGGCGTCCCGCGGTGATGCGCGCCGCCCCGACCTCCCCGGGGCCTCGCCCTCAGGCGGTGCATTGCAGGACGATCACGGCTGCGCCGACGGCCACGTGCCCGCCGACGCGGTCGAGCAGATCGGCGCACAGGCGGCGGACCAAGCCTCGGGGCTCTCCACAGCCCGATCCGGATAGGCGACATCGCCCGCGCCGCCGTCGTTCTCAACGGCCAGTGGAAATGATCTCCGTTGAGAGATCCTGACCGGGCAGCCGATCCGGCGCGGCACCTTCGCCAGTGTCAACGTTTTTTCTCTGTCCTCTCCTTCTGTCGACGCCTGCGGCGTCATTTCGTGCCGGCAGTCTGAGGAATGACTGATCGTCAATGGCGTGACGACCGAGGGAGCAACTCAGGCCAGAGCCCACTCATGGATGTGACCGCAACGGCGTTCCCCTCCGAAGGTCACTGACTTGCGCTGTCGAAGCTTCCGGTCATCCATTGACACCCTCTGCCAGGAGTCGGGATGGCCACGCGCGAGTTACTCGCGAGCGATCCGGTCCCGGATCGGCATCACTATGGACAATGGCCCTGGCATTGCCGTGTCTGATGTGCAGCGGCATGTGAGGCGTAGGGAGCGGGATCGCTCGGCAGCGTGCAGCCCCCGCCCGGCGACGGTGCGGACGGTCTTCCCGGCCTGGAACAGGTTGTCGCAGACGGGTTGTGGTTCCCCGTGGCGGGGGTCACCGCAGAGCTCTGCACCGACGCATGCCCAGGAGACCACCCGTGCTGATGGACAAGCCCGCCAGGTCAACCATTCGCATCACGGACGGGTCGGCTGACTCCCGGCGTTTGGGACGGCCGAGCCCGCGGCACCCGGAAGTTTGGACTGCCCGGAAAATCCCGACGCGTCGAATCACCCGCCAAACGGGACGGAGCCGCCACCATGCGCATGCTTGAAGGAGTGCTTCAGCCGCCGCAAGCACGGCATGCGCCCCGTGCCGTGCTCCGCGTGGGCACTGCCAGAGCCTCCCGCTGCTGTCTCAACCGCGCGGGACTGCAGCCCGAGAACCTGGACGCCGTCACGAAGTCGTTCGACCCGGCCCCGGCCCGCCGCCGACATGGGACTGTTCGCCTCGCCGGGAAACTGCCCGGGCTGGACCCGGCCGAAGTCGTCTTCGTCCCGCACCACGTCGACCACGCCACGTCCGCCGGGGCCGCCTCTGCGCACCGGACGGCGTCGTCCACGTGTACAAGGTCGTGGCGGGCGGCGTCACCCTCGACTCCGCGGCCAACTCCAAGATCGCGGAGAACGTGTGGGTGATGCCCGCCGCCGGGGATGCCGGAGCCGCGCCCAGAAGTGGACGAAAGACACAAGACACCAGCGGACAGGAGCAGGAGGAGCGACCATGACCAGAGGCCGTTCGGATGCTCTGGTGTTTTTCGGGGCGACCGGAGACTTGGCGTACAAACAGGTTTTCCCGGCACTGGCCGCGCTGGTGGCCAGGCAGCAACTGGATGTGCCGCTGATCGGGGTGGCCAAGTCCGGGTGGGACCGGGAACAGCTCGTCGAACGGGCACGGGACAGCCTCGCCCACCACGGCGGTATCGAAGCGCAGGCTGCGGACCGGCTGTACGGGCTGCTGCGTTACGTGGACGGCGACTACAACGACCCTGGGACGTTCAAGGCACTCCGTGCCGAACTAGGCGACGCCAAAGCTCCGCTGCATTATCTGGCCATCCCTCCGGCGCTGTTCCGCACTGTGGTCAAGGCCCTGCACGAGTGCGGATCCGCCGACGGCGCCCGGGTGGTGGTGGAGAAGCCATTCGGCCACGACCTGGCGTCGGCGCGGAAGCTGAACGTCGCCTTGCACCAGGTGTTCCCCGAGACCTCGATCTTCCGCCTCGATCACTACCTGGGCAAGGAGGCGGTGCTCGGGCTCCTCTACTTCCGGTTCGCCAACTCCTTCCTGGAACCGATCTGGAACCGTTCCTACGTGGACTCGGTGCAGATCACTATGGCTGAGGACTTCGGCGTTGCCGGCCGGGGCGCGTTCTACGACCAGACCGGGGCCATCCGCGACGTGGTGCAGAACCACATGCTCCAGGTGCTGTCTCTGATGGCCATGGAGCCGCCTGCCGGATACGGACACGAGGACATCAGGGACGAGAAGGCAAAGGTGCTGCGCGCCATGCCCCCGCTGCGGCCGGACGATGTCATCCGCGGCCAGTTCTCCGGCTACACCGATGAGCCCGGGGTGGCTGAGGACTCCGCCGTGGAGACGTTCGTGGCGCTGCGGGCGCACGTCGACACCTGGCGGTGGGCAGGGGTGCCGTTCTTCATCCGGGCCGGCAAGCGCCTGCCAGTCACCGCGACCGAGGTCCTGGCCCGGCTGCGCCGGCCCCCGGAGGCCATCGCGGGCGGCCGGGACGTCGGCGAAGCGAACTACGTGCGGTTTCGCCTGACCCCGGACATCGCGATCTCGCTAGGCGCCAGGGTCAAGGCGGCGGGAGAGACGATGACCGGCACGGGCGTCGAACTGGCCTTGCACGAGCGGCCTGGGCCGGCCGAGCTGGCGCCCTACGATCGGCTGCTCGGCGACGCGTTCGACGGCGATGCCTCGCTGTTCGCCCGTGAGGACGCCGTGGAGGCCGCGTGGACGGTGGTCGACGCGGTGCTCGGCGACGCCACTCCGGTGCAGCGTTACGAGCCCGGCACGTGGGGCCCGGAGCAGGCCGCCGACCTTACGGCCCGCCATGGCGGCTGGCACGATCCCCGCTCCGCGGAGGCTGGGAAATGAGGACGGCTGCCGGGACCCAGGACCACCTGGCCGCGCGTCATCGGAAGCATGACGCGGAAAAGCGGGCCGCGGTGCTGCGTGCGGCCGGGCTCATCCGCCCGGGCAGGATCGTCGGCCGGCTCGGGGGTCGAACTCACGGCCAGCCTGCCGACGCGAGCCGGGGTGGCCGAGGTCGGCCTGTTCTGCGGCCTGGCAACCGACTTGATCATCGCCACTCCCAGCAGGGTCGACCACCTGGAAAGGCCGAGGCAATGGCCGCCCCGATGGAGATCGCCCCGTCCATCGCGGGGCTGCCGGCCCGTCGGAGGCTTGCCAATGGCGGTCGACGCCAGGGCAGACATCGCCGTCTCCGACTCGGCCATCTTCGATACCACGCGGCCGGTACCGGCCTGAGTGACCGCATTGCGCGACTCCGCCGCGCGGACAGCCACTTCCCGCACGGCTACAGCCAGGGGAACGTGAACCACCCATGAACGATCAAGTAAACCAGCCCGCCACCCACGATGCGGACCAGCGCGGCATCGACACGATCCGCACCCTGTCCATGGATGCGGTGCAGGCGGCGGAATCCGGGCATCCCGGCACCCCGATGGCGCTGTCCCCGGTGGCGTACTGCCTGTGGCAGCGGTACCTGCGGTTCGATCCGGCCGACCCGATCTGGCCGGACCGGGACCGGTTCGTCCTGTCCAACGGGCACGCCTCGATGCTGCTGTACTCACTGCTGCACCTGACCGGCGTGCGGGCGGTGAACCCGAAGTACGAGGCCGCTGGAAAGCCCTCGGTGACGCTGGAGGACATCAAGACGTTCCGGCAGATCGGCAGCCGCTGTCCGGGGCACCCGGAGTACCGGTGGACCTCGGGAGTGGAGACCACCACAGGGCCGCTGGGCCAGGGGGTGGCCACCAGCGTGGGCATGGCGGCCGCGGGCCGCTGGCTGGCCGAGCGCTACAACAAGCCGGGCTTCCGGCTGTTCGACTATGACGTGTACGCGTTGATGGGCGACGGCTGCATGATGGAGGGCATCAGCAGCGAGGCGGCATCGCTGGCCGGGCACCTGCGCCTGGACAATCTGTGCTGGATCTACGACAACAACCACATCACGATCGAGGGATCCACCGCGTTGGCGTTCTCCGACGACGTGGCTGCCCGCTTCCAGAGCTACGGGTGGGACGTCACCCGGGTCGGCGACGCCAACGACCTGGACCTGTTGTCCAAGGCATTCGACACGTTCAGGGAGACGTCAGGGCGGCCCACGCTGATCATCGTGGACACCCACATCGGCTACGGCGCCCCGCACAAGCACGACACCGCCGCGGCGCACGGCAAGCCGCTCGGCGAGGACGAGGTCCGGGCCGCGAAACGGTTCTACGGCTGGCCGGAAGAGGCCCACTTCCTGGTGCCCGATGGGGTGTACGAGCACTTCCAGGAGGGCATCGGCCGCCGCGGCGCGAAACTGCGGGCGGAATGGTTTGCGCTGTTCGAGCGCTACCGCCAGGCTCACCCGGAACTGGCGGACGAGGTGTACCGGATGAACCACCGCCAGCTCCCCGACGGCTGGGACTCCGGCCTGCCGAGCTTCCCGCCCGACCCGAAGGGACTGGCCAGTCGGGAGTCCTCCGGTCAGGTGCTCAACGCCCTGGCCCGCAACATCCCCTGGCTGCTCGGTGGAGCCGCCGACCTGTACCCCTCGACCAAGACCCGACTCACCTTCGCCGGCGCCGGGGACTTCGAGGCCGGCAGCTATACCGGGCGGAATTTCCACTTCGGCATCCGCGAGCACGCCATGTGCGCCATCACCAACGGCATGGCGCTGACCAAGGTACGGCCGTTCGCCTCCGGGTTCCTGATCTTCACCGACTACGCCCGCGGCGCGATGCGGCTGTCGGCGTTGATGGAGATCCCGGTCATCTACATCTGGAGCCACGACTCGATCAGCCTGGGCGAGGACGGCCCCACCCACCAGCCGATCGAGCAGCTCGCCTCGCTGCGGGCCATGCCCGGCATCCTGGTCATCCGCCCCGCCGACGCCAACGAGGTGGCCGAGGCGTGGCGGGTGCTCATGCCGCTGCGTCACGAGCCCGCCGTTCTCGTGCTGTCCCGCCAAGCGTTGCCGACCCTGGACCGCTCCCGCTACGCCGCTGCCTCCGGCCTGGCCCGCGGCGGCTACGTGCTGGCCGACCCCCCGGGCGCGGAGCCCGACGTGATCCTGATCGGCACCGGCTCGGAGGTCGCGCTGTGCGTGGCCGCCCATGAGGCGCTCACCGAGGAAGGCATCGCCGCTCGCGTGGTGTCGATGCCCTGCTGGGAGCTGTTCGAGAAACAGGACCAGGCCTACCGCGACGAGGTGCTGCCGCCGCGGGTCCGCGCCCGGGTCGCGGTCGAGGAGGCCGCCGACTTCGGCTGGTCCCGGTATGTCGGCCTCGACGGAACCATCCTCGGTATGGAGACCTTCGGAGCCTCGGCGCCGATCCAGAAGGTCCAGGCGAAGTTCGGCTTCGAGCCCGCCCATGTCATCCAGGCGGCCCGGGATCAGTTGGCCCGCCGGCCGTGACCGGCGCCGTCCCGACCGTCCTGCGGAGAAAGGAAGAGCCATGAAGCCGACCCAGGCCCTGCACGATGCGGGCCAGAGCCTCTGGCTGGACAACATCACCCGGGCGCTGCTCGACGAGGGCACCCTGGACCGCTACATCGCCGAGTACTCGGTGACCGGGCTCACCTCGAACCCGACGATCTTCGACAAAGCGATCGAGGGCGGCCACGACTACGACACCGACATCGCCGACCGCAAGGCCGCCGGAGCTTCCGACGAGGAGGTGTTCTTCGAACTGGCCGTGGCCGACCTGCGCAGGGCCGCCGACCTGCTCGCGCCCAGCCACGACCGGACCGACGGCGTGGACGGTTGGGTGTCGCTGGAGGTGTCCCCGCTGCTGGCGCACGACACCGGCAGCACCATCGACGAGGCCAGGGCGCTGCACCGCAGGGCCGCGCGGGACAACCTGTTCATCAAGATCCCGGGCACCGCCGAGGGTCTGCCGGCGATCGAGGAGTGCATCTACTCCGGGGTGCCGGTCAACGTGACCCTGCTGTTCTCGGCGGAGCAGTACCAGGCAGCGGCCGAGGCCTACCTGCGCGGCGTGGAGCGCCGGGTCGCCGACGGCCTGGACCCGGCCGTGCCCTCGGTCGCCTCGCTGTTCGTGTCCCGGTGGGACAAGGCGGTGGCCGGGCGGGTCCCTGACGAGCTGCGCGACCGGCTGGGCATCGCCATAGCCAGGCAGACCTACCACGCCTACCGGGAGCTGCTGGACTCCCCGCGCTGGCAACGGCTGGCCAACGAAGGAGCCAGGCCGCAGCGGCTGCTGTGGGCCTCCACCTCGGTCAAGGATCCCGAGGCCCCGGACGTGCTGTACGTGGCCGCGCTGACAGCTCCGTTCACCATCAACACCATGCCGGACCGGACTCTGGAGGCCGTCGCCGATCACGGGAAGGTCGGCGAGCTGCTGCCTGCCGACGGCGGCGACTCTGAAGAGGTCATCGCCGCCTTCGCCAGGGCCGGCATCGACGTCGGCTCGCTGGCGGGAGAACTGCAGCGCGAGGGCGCGGACGCCTTCGTGACCTCCTGGAAAGACCTGCTGGACCGGATCGGGTCCAGGCACAAGCAGCTCTCCGGGGCGGGTTGACCACTTCCGGCAGCCGTCCGTCATCGCTACGGACGGCGAACCAGGGAGAATCCATGTACGAGCACCGGGTCTTCACCGCGGGAGTCATCTGGGGCATATCGTCCGACGCGGCGTACAGCCTGGATCATGACTCCTCCACCACGACGCTGATCCGTCGGCACCGAGCGGCGTGGAGGCGAGCCTCGTGAGCGCCCCCCGGCCCAAAGTCGTGATCGTCGCCGCCGGCTTCGCCGGGCTGGCCGCGGCCAAGGCCCTGCACCGGGCGCCCGTCGAGGTCACCGTGGTGGATCAGCACGACTATCACACCTTCGCCCCGTTCCTGTATCAGATGGCCACCGCGCTGCTCGAAGCCGACGCCGTCGCCTTCCCGGTCCGCGGCGAGGTCCGGCGGCTGGGCAACGTGGCGTTACGGCTCGCCACCGTCACCGGCGTCGACCTGGACGCCAAGGCGGTCGACACCGACCAGGGCCGACTGCCCTATGACTATCTGGTGCTGGCCGCCGGAGCAGTCAACGCCTACTTCGGACACTCCGAGATCGCAGAGCATTCCCTCGGGCTGAACGACCTGCCCGAGGCGCTGCAACTGCGCAACGCCATCCTGGACCGGTTCGAGGCAGCCGTCTGGTCGGCTGATCCGGCCGAACGGGCTCGCCTGCTCAGCTTCGCGGTCGTCGGCGGCGGTGCCACCGGGACCGAGTTCGCCGGGGCACTGGCCGAGTTGGTCACCGGCACCCTGGCCCGGGACTTCCCCGGCCTGGACCGGTCCGAGGTGAGCATCACGCTCGCCGAGGCCAGCCCTCACCCGCTGTCCGTGTTCCCCCGGCCGCTGCCGGTCGCGGTCGAACGGGCGCTGCGGCGCAAGGGTGTCCAGATCCGCTCCGGGGTCATGGTCACCGAAGTCGACAAGACGGGCCTGCGCCTGAAGGACGGGACAAGGGTCCCCGCCGCGACGGTCATCTGGGCCGCCGGGGTGCGCGCCTCGCACCTGGCCGAGAGCCTGGGCTTCCGGCTCGGCTCGCACAAGCGGATCGCGGTGACGCCCGCCCTGCAAGTCGACGGGCATCCGGAGGTGTTCGTGGTGGGCGACTTCGCGGAGATCCCCCAGCCTGACGCCGGGGAGCCGCTGCCGATGCTCGCCCAGGTGGCCATCCAGTCCGGCCGGCAGGCCGGGAGGAACATCGGCGCGCTGCTGCGCGGAGACATCCCGCAGCCCTTCCGGTACAAGGACCTGGGCACCATGGCCACAGTCGGACGCGGCTTCGCCGTGGCCGACATCGGACCGGTCCGGCTCAGCGGGCAGCCGGGATTCCTGGCCTGGCTGGTGGTGCACATCGCCCGGATCGCGGGGATGCGCACCCGCGCGCTGACCCTGGCGAACTGGGTGTCCGGCTACCTGTTCCGCAACCGTCCCGTACGGCTGATCGTCGGCCCGCGTGGAGCGGACCAAGGACAGCTCCAAGACCAGGCATGACACAAGGGCAAGAAGGAGACACGAGATGCAGATCGGAATGGTCGGGCTGGGCCGGATGGGCGCCAACCTTGTCCGGCGGCTGATGCGCGCCGGTCACGACTGCGTGGTGTTCGACATCAACCCGGATGCGGTGAAGGGACTGCAAGGCGAGGGGGCCACCGGGGCGTCCTCCCTGGAGGACCTGGTGGCCAGGCTGCCCAAGCCCCGGGCGGTGTGGGTCATGGTCCCGGCCGGCGAGATCACCAGCAAGACAGTCCATGACCTGGCGGGCCGCATGGAACCCGACGACGTGGTCATCGACGGTGGCAACTCCTACTACCGCGACGACATCGCCAGGTCCAAGGCCCTTTCAGGGTCAGGCATCCACTACGTCGACGTGGGCACCAGCGGCGGCGTGTGGGGACTGGAGCGCGGCTACTGCCTGATGATCGGAGGCCCGGACCAGATCGTGGACCGGCTCCGGCCGATCTTCGAGGCGATCGCCCCCGGCGTGGACGCGGCGCCGCGCACCCCCGGCCGGTACGGGGCCTCCGCGTCGTCGGAACACGGCTACCTGCACTGCGGGCCGGCCGGTGCCGGGCACTTCGTGAAGATGGTGCACAACGGGATCGAGTACGGGGTCATGGCCGCCTACGCCGAGGGCCTGAACATCCTGAAGAACGCCAACGCCGGCACCGCGAGCCGCCAGGCCGACGCCGAGACCGCCCCGCTTGAGCGTCCCGAGTACTACCGTTACGACATCGACATCGCCGAAGCAGCGGAGGTCTGGCGCCGCGGCAGCGTGATCGGGTCCTGGCTGCTGGACCTCACCGCCGCCGCCCTGCTGCAGTCCCCGACCCTGGAGGAGTTCTCCGGCCGGGTCTCGGACTCCGGTGAGGGCCGATGGACCGCGGTCGCCGCAGTGGAGGAGGGGGTGCCGGCGCCCACCCTGGCCACCGCGCTGTTCGCCCGGTTCGGCTCCAGGGACCTGGACCACTTCTCCAACCAGGTCCTGTCGGCCATGCGCAAGGGCTTCGGCGGGCACGCGGAACGGCCGGCCGGATGAGCCCCCCTGATTACCGGCACCTGGCCCTGCTGTTCGACATCGATGGCACTCTGATCATCACCGGCGGGGCAGGGGCCCGGTCCTGGCGCCTGGCCTTCGACGAGCTGTACGGCATCCCCGCCGACATCGGCCAGTTCACCGACACCGGCATGACCGACCCCGACGTGGGCCGAAAGACCTTCGAGGCCGTACTGGGCCGCAAGCCCGAACGGCACGAGTTCGCCAGACTCCTGGAACGCCGCCTGCACTACCTGCGCCAGACCGTGAACGAGTCGGAGCACTACCGCGTGCTGCCCGGCGTCGAGGACCTGCTGCCCGGGCTGATCGACGAGGGATACCTGCTCGGCCTGATCACCGGCAACCTGGAGGCCGCCGCGCACATCAAGCTGCACCGCGTCGGCCTGAACCGGTTCTTCTCCTTCGGCGGCTACGGCTCGGACTCCAACGACCGCGCCGAGGTAACCCGCATCGCGATACGCCGGGGCTCCCTGGTCTACGGCGAGAACCTGGACCCGGACCGCTGCCTGGTCATCGGCGACACCCCGCACGACGTGGCGAGCGCGCATGCGGCCGGGGTCGCCTGCGTCGGGGTGGCCAGCCACAACTTCAACTCCACCCAGCTCGCCGAGGCCAACGCCGACTGGGTCATCGCGTCGCTCGAAGACGGCCTGCCCAACGAGGCCCTGGAATGATGGTCATGTCTTTTAAAGTTTCGTTAGCGCGCCTCCCTTGTGCATGGCGATGTGATCAGTTTTGTCGCTCTTGATCTCGTATTGCGGATCGCTTTCAGTACAGTGACGCATGTAGCCTTTGTACTCCACGTCGTGCGTGTGTTTCTTGACGATAATTCCTTCAACGTATCCGGCTTCGGAGTTCCATCTGACATGGTCTCCAACAGTGAATTGCTTCACCATTCCCGTTCCTTTCTGGACGCGGGCCGAGCAGGCGCTTGGTCAGGGAAGTTGCGGATTGTACGAAAAGTTGTCGTTGTCCCCAGCCTTCATCTCCCAGCTTAGATCGTCGATCGCCGCAAAGACCGGAGAGGTGAAATGATCGACTGAAGGTAATAATGAACTAAGGCCCCACCACCTGGCGGGCCGAGTCGGTGGGTGGGGCGGACGTCGGAGGCTCGAGAAGGGGTGATGGTGCCATGCAGGAGGTGCGCGCGCGCCGCGTTTATGAGCAGGCCGGACCGTCCGACGGCAGGCGCGTATTGGTGGACCGGCTGTGGCCTCGCGGCCTGTCCAAGGAAAGGGCCCACTTGGACGAGTGGCTCAAGGCGGTGTCTCCGTCCGATGAGCTGCGCCGTTGGTACGGCCATCAGCCCTCCAAGTTCGCCGAGTTCAAGCGCCGTTACGAAACCGAGTTGACAGAACCGGACCGGGCCGAGGCTTTGGGACACCTGCGTGATGAGGCACGGACCGGGCCTGTGACGTTGCTGACCGCGACAAAGGACCTCGAGCACAGCGAGGCGGAAGTTCTCGTGGAGCTCATACGTTCGGAGTAGGCCGCGGCTAGCGGCCGGGCATACCGGAAACCAGGCTCCCGGACCCCTGGTCAGCACTGGCAGGGCCGGGTCATGAAGGCGCTGTCGGAGTACATCTGTAAGAAAAGCCTGCTGAACGGTGACCAAGGGCCCAGGCGGGTGTGCAACTCATCCAGGCTCGGGGCCCGTCAGGGTGCGCCAGAGCTTGAGCCGTTCGACGTCAGGCCACCGAAGCCGCCGGCACAGAACAGCACCACCTGCGCACCGTGCAACCGCTCGTATCCCTGGGCACCGCAACCGCCTTCGCCCAAGCCCTGAACGGTGAAGGCCTCATCGCGCGGGCATCCGCTCTCGGATGGCAGGCGTACGCCTCAGCACCTCTGGCGTGAGACGCCACGCCGGGCCCTGGATCGGTGTCTGCTCCTGCCCGCGCCGGACCGCGACGCCCCTGCGGCCGTCGGTCCCTGAGCGCGGCCGGGCGGGGCGAATTCCGGGGCCGCTACCGCTCCAGCTGCGCCCGCAGCCACTCCTCCACCTCGCCCACGTGCGCGGCGGCGGCTGCCCGCGCGGCCTCCGGATCCCGGGCGGTCAGTGCCCGGTGGATCGCGGCGTGTTCGCGGCGGGTTCGGGCGAAGGCCCCCTCCTCCTGGTAGCCGCGCCAGACGCGGGCGCGGAAGGTCCGCGAGGACAGGCCGTCCAGGATCGCGGCCATCGTCTCGTTGCCCGCGGCCACAGCGATCTCCCGGTGGAAGGCGAGGTCGTGGGCGAGGATCTCCTCCGGATCGTCGGTGGTGTTCATCGCCGTCAGGTGTTTCTCCACCTCGGCGAGCTGGTCCGGGGTGATCCGGGCCGCCGCCAGCGCGGTCGCCGTCGACTCCAGGATGCGGCGCACCTCGAGCAGTTCGACCAGGCGCGGGCCTCGGGAGAGGTCGGCGACCACGCCGAACGTCTCCAGCAGGTCACCGGCCTCCAGCCGGGTGACGTAGATGCCCGAGCCGTGCCGGGCCTCCAGCACGCCGAGCACGGTCAGCGCGCGGATCGCCTCACGCATCGAACTGCGGGAGATGCCCAGCTGGGCCGCGAGGTCCCGCTCGGTGGGCAGGCGCTGCCCGGGCTCCAGCAGCCCCTCGGTAATCATCGCCTTGATCCGCTCAATGGCGCGCTGCGTCACCGTGCCCTTCTGCGGAGCGGCCGCGGCGGTCTCCGGTTCAGTCTCCTCCGTAGCGGTTTCGTCCACGCCACTCCTCCTGTCACCGTGCCCCGCAGTCTAACCATCGATGTGGTCCGACCACTACGGCCGGAAAGTGGGAAATCTTGGCGCAGTAGGGTGTCATGGGCTCCAAGTGGTCTGATAAATATGCGGTCAACTGCTCGATTTCGCTCGATGAGGAGCCGACAGATGGCCGGCAGCACAGCGCGGAACGGACGGCAAGGCAGGCAGCGGCAAGGCAGGCGATTCTTCTCGTGGGCGGTGCGCGCGACGGCCGCGGCGGCCTGCGGCACCCTGGCGCTCACGGCATGCGGCAGCACCAAGGACAGCGGCGCGGCGGGCGCCAATGGGGACGGCAACGGCAAGGTCGGGGTGATCCTGCCCCTGCTGACCTCGCCGTTCTGGCAGTCGTACAACGACTACGTGCCGAAGATGGCCACGTCCCAGGGCGTCGACGCACTGAAGACGGTCAACTCCAACAGTGACCCCTCGCAGCAGATCACCGACATCAACAACGAGCTCAACCAGGGCGTGAAGGGCCTCGTCGTCGCCCCACTGGACAGCGCCGCCATCCAGGCCGGACTCGACCAGGCCGAGCGCAAGGGCGTCCCCGTGGTCGCCGTGGACGTGGCACCCGACAAGGGCAAGGTCGCCATGGTCGTACGGGCCGACAACGTCGCCTACGGCGAGAAGGCCTGCCAGTACCTGGGCGCGCACATCAGCTCGGGCAAGGTCGTGCAGATCATGGGCGACCTGGCCTCGGTCAACGGCCGCGACCGCTCGGAGGCGTTCCGCTCCTGCGTGCGGAAGAACTTCCCCAAGTTGAAGGTGCTGGAGATCCCCGCCAAGTGGGAGTCCGACACCGCCGCCTCCAAGCTCGACACGCTCCTGAACGCCAACCCCGACATCAAGGGCATCTATATGCAGGCGGGCGGTGTCTACCTCGCGCCCACCCTGCAGACCCTGAAATCGAAGAAGATGCTGAAGAAAGCGGGCACGGCCGGGCACATCGTCATCGTCTCCAACGACGGCATTCCGCAGGAGTACGAGGCCATCCGCAAGGGCGAGGTCGATGCCACCGTCTCGCAGCCCGCCGACGCCTACGCCAAGTACGGCATGTACTACATCAAGGCGGCGATGCAGGGCAAGACGTTCAAGCCGGGCCCCACCGACCACGATTCCACGATCGTCAAGCTGCCCAGCGGCATCCTGGAGGACCAACTGCCCGCGCCACTGGTCACCAAAAACAACGTCGACGACCCCAAGCTCTGGGGCAACACGGTCCGATGAGCAGCACCGACACCACCCCGCTGGTTCAGGCGCGGGGCATCGTCAAGCGCTACGGACCCACCGTCGCCCTCGCCGACGGCCGGCTCACCGTCCTGCCCGGCGAGTCCCACGCCCTCGTCGGCCGCAACGGCGCCGGCAAGTCCACCCTCGTCGCCGTGCTCACCGGCCACCAGGCACCCGACGAGGGCGAGGTCCGCTTCGACGGCGAGCCCGCGCCCGCGCTCACCGACCGCGACGCCTGGCGCCGCAAGGTCGCCTGTGTGTACCAGAAGCCGACGGTCATTCCCGAACTGACGGTCGCGGAGAACCTGTTCATCAACCGCCAGCCCACGGGCCGCGGACGCCTCATCAGCTGGCGGCGGCTGAGGAAGCAGGCCGCCGAGCTCCTCGACACCTGGGACGTGCACGTCGACCCGGAGGCCCGTACCTGCGAACTCAGGGTCGAGGACCGGCAGATGGTCGAGATCGCGCGGGCGTTGAGCTTCGGCGCGCGGTTCATCGTCCTCGACGAGCCCACCGCCCAGCTCGACAACCGCGAGATCGAGCGGCTGTTCACGCGGATGCGCGCCCTGCAGGCCTCCGGCGTCACCTTCCTGTTCATCTCACACCACCTCCAGGAGGTGTACGAGGTCTGCCAGACCGTCACCGTGCTGCGCGACGCCCGCTGGATCACGACCGCGCCGGTCGCGGACCTGTCGCGCGCGGCCCTGGTCGAGGCGATGGCGGGAGAGTCGGTCACGGAGCACGAGCGCCGGCACGTACGCGACGCGAACGCCGTCGGCACCCCCGTGGTACTCGACGCGCGCGGACTCACCTCCGATGCGTACGCGGACGTCGACCTCACCGTCCGCGGTGGCGAGGTCGTCGGACTCGCCGGCTCCAGTGGCAGCGGCAAGATCGAGCTGGCCGAGACCTTCGCCGGACTGCACACCCCGACCGACGGAACCGCCGAACTCGACGGCAGGGAACTCCCGTTCGGCGATGTGCGGGCCGCGCTCAGGGCGGGCGTCGGCTGTGTGCCCCGCGACCGGCACGAACAGGGGCTGGTCGCCGGCATGACGGTCGGCGACAACGCCACCATGAGCGTGCCGGACCGGCTCGGCCGCTTCGGTTTCGTCTCCACCGACACCAAACGCAGCGTCGCCGGCGAGCTGATCGAGCGCCTCGGCATCCATACCGAGGGCCCCGAACAGCCCGTGGCGGACCTGTCCGGCGGCAACGCGCAGAAGGTCGTCATGGCCCGCGCCCTCGCCTCCGACCCGCACCTGCTCGTACTCATCAACCCCACCGCCGGCGTCGACGTGAAGTCCAAGGAGTCACTGCTGGCACGGATGGACAACGCCCGCGAGGACGGCACCGCCGTCCTCGTCGTCTCCGACGAACTCGACGACCTGCGCCGCTGCGACCGCGTCCTCGTCCTCTTCCACGGCCACGTCGTCGCCGAGCACCAGGCGGGCTGGCGCGACCACGAGCTGATCGCCTCCATAGAAGGAGTTGACCATGGCTGACACCAAGGCGGCTGCCCCGCTCGCGCCGCCACGCGCCGCCGCCGCGGGTTCGGCCAGGACGGTCCTGCTGCGCCGGGCCCGCGAACTCGCCCTGCTGCCCGCACTGTTGCTACTGATGGTGCTCGGCACGGTCGTCAACGACTCGTTCCTCACCGAGCGCAACCTGATCTCGATCCTCGGCGCCTCCGCCGCACTCGCCATGGTCGTGCTCGCCGAGTCGCTGGTGCTGATCACCGGCAAGTTCGACCTGTCCCTGGAGTCGGTCGTCGGTATCGCGCCGGCCGTGGGCGCCCTCCTCGTGCTCCCCTCGGTCCAGTCCGGGTGGGGCGTGAAGTTCCCGGCGCCGCTCGCCCTGCTCGCGATCCTGGTGGTGGGCGCGGTCGTCGGCCTCTTCAACGGCGTCCTCGTCGTCAGGTTCAAGCTCAACGCCTTCATCGTGACCCTGGCCATGCTGATCGTGCTGCGCGGTCTGCTGGTCGGTGCCACCAAGGGCAAGACACTGTTCGGCATGCCCGACAGCTTCTACTCCCTGGCCACCACCACCTTCCTGGCCATCCCGTTGTCGGTGTGGCTGGCCGCCGTCGCCTTCTCGGTCGCCGGGCTGTTGCTGAAGTACCACCGCATCGGACGGGCCCTGTACGCCATCGGCGGCAACGCGGAGGCAGCCCGCGCGGCCGGCATCCGCGTCGAGCGGGTCATGCTCGGCGTGTTCGTCGTCGCCGGCGTCCTGGCCTCGGCCGGCGGAATCATGCAGACCGGCTACGTCGGCGCGATCAGCGCCAACCAGGGCCAGAACATGATCTTCACAGTGTTCGCGGCAGCGGTGATCGGCGGCATCAGCCTGGACGGCGGCAAGGGCACCATGTTCGGCGCCCTGACCGGGGTACTTCTGCTCGGCGTCGTGCAGAACCTGCTCACCCTCGCCCAGGTGCCGTCGTTCTGGATCCAGGCCATCTATGGCGGAATCATCCTGGTCGCGCTCATGATCGCCCGTGTGACGACGGGCCGTGCCCAGGACTGACCCGCCGGTTCTCCCGTCACCGACCGAAAGGCCATCCGTGTCTGCGACGCCCGCCCGCATCATCGCGGTCGACACCCACGACATCCGCTTCCCCACCTCGCGCGAGCTCGACGGCTCCGACGCCATGAACCCGGACCCCGACTACTCGGCGGCCTATGTCGTGCTGCGCACGGATGAGGACGGCGGAGCGGAGGGACACGGCTTCACCTTCACCATCGGGCGGGGCAACGACGTCCAGGTCGCCGCGATCCACGCGCTGCGCCACCACGTGGTCGGACGCCTGGTCGACGAGGTGTGCGGCGACCCCGGCTCGCTCTTCCGGGACCTGATCGGCGACAGTCAACTGCGCTGGCTGGGACCGGAGAAGGGCGTGATGCACATGGCGATCGGCGCGGTCGTCAACGCCGTGTGGGACCTCGCCGCCAAGCGCGCGCAGCAGCCCCTGTGGCGGCTGCTCGCCGAGGCCGACCCCGAGTGGCTGGTGAGCCAGATCGACTTCCGCTACATCACCGACGCGCTCACCCCCGAGGAGGCACTCCAGATCCTGCGCCGTGGCCGGGAAGGCGCGAAAGAGCGCATGACGCGCCTGCTCCAGCATGGCTACCCCGCCTACACGACCTCAGCGGGCTGGCTCGGCTACGACGACGACAAGCTCAGCCGGCTCGCCGCCCAGGCCGTTGCCGACGGATTCACCCAGATCAAGCTGAAGGTCGGTGCGGACCTGGACGACGACGTGCGCCGCTGCCGCGTGGCCCGCACGGTCGTCGGGCCGGACGTCCGCATCGCCATTGACGCCAACCAGCGCTGGGGCGTGGCTGAGGCGATCCGCTGGACCAGGGCGCTCGCCGAGTTCGACCCGTACTGGATCGAGGAACCCACCAGCCCCGACGACATCCTCGCCCACGCGGCGGTCCGCGAGGCCGTGGCCCCTGTGAAGGTCGCCACCGGCGAGCACGTGCACAACCGCATCGTCTTCAAGCAGATGCTCCAGGCCGGCGCCCTCGACGTACTCCAGATCGACGCGGCCCGCGTCGCCGGCGTCAACGAGAACCTCGCGATCCTGCTGCTGGCCGCCAAGTACGGAGTCCCCGTCTGCCCGCACGCGGGCGGGGTCGGCCTGTGCGAACTCGTACAGCACCTGTCGATGTTCGACTACGTCGCGGTCTCCGGCACCACCGAGGACCGCGTGATCGAGTACGTCGACCACCTCCACGAGCACTTCCTGAACCCGGTGGTGATCCAGGACGGTCACTACGCGGCCCCCACCGCCCCGGGCTTCTCGGCCGCCATGCGGCCGGAGTCCATCGCGCGGTACACCTTCCCCGGCGGCACCTTCTGGGCCGCCGACCCCGACCTGCAGAAGGGACATGCGGCATGAGCGACTTCCAGGGACTCAGGGCGATGGTGACGGGAGGCGCCTCCGGTATCGGCAGGGCGAGTGCCGAACTCCTCGCCGAGCGGGGCGCGCAGGTCGCCGTCCTGGACCTGGACCCGTCGTCCGTGGTGAAGCCGCTGCTCGCCTTCCGGGCCGACGTCACTGACGACACCTCGGTGCGCAGGGCCGTCGAGCAGGCCGCCGAAGCCCTCGGGGGACTCGACGTCCTGGTGAACAACGCCGGCATCGGCGCCCAGGGCACCGTCGAGGACAACGACGACGAGGAGTGGCGCCGCGTCTTCGACGTCAACGTCCTCGGCATGGTCCGCACCGCCCGCGCCGCTCTGCCGCACCTGCGCGCCTCCTCGCACGCGGCGATCGTCAACACCTGCTCCATCGCGGCCACCGCCGGCCTGCCCCAGCGCGCCCTCTACAGCGCCACCAAGGGCGCCGTGTACTCCCTCACCCTCGCCATGGCCGCCGACCACGTCCGCGAGGGCATCCGCGTCAACTGCGTCAACCCCGGCACGGTGGACACACCGTGGGTCGGCCGTCTGCTGGACGCCGCCCCCGACCCGGCCGCCGAGCGCGCCGCGCTGGAAGCCCGCCAGCCCACGGGCCGGCTCGTCACCGCGGCGGAAGTGGCGGGTGCCATCGCCTATTTGGCCGGTCCTCTGTCCGGCGCCACGACCGGTACCGCACTCGCCGTCGACGGCGGCATGCAGGGCCTGCGGCTGCGCCCGGCGGGCCGGTGACCTCCCTGGGCCGCAGCGGTGTCGAGGTCAGCCCGCTGGGTTTCGGCGCCGCCGGGATCGGCAACCTCTACCGGCACGTCGGCGACGAGGAGGCGCACGAAGCGGTGGCCGCCGCCTGGGGGCGCGGCATCCGCTACTTCGACACCGCTCCGCACTACGGGCTCGGCCTGTCCGAGCGTCGCCTGGGTGCGGCCCTGCGGGAGTACGACCGCACCCACTACACGGTCTCCACCAAGGTGGGCCGCCGCCTGGAGCCCGCCGACGGCAGGGGCGACGACCTGGTCAACGGCTTCGCGGTACCCGCCACGCACCGCCGCGTCTGGGACTTCAGCGCCGACGGCATCCGCCGCAGTCTGGAGGCGAGCATGGACCGCCTCGGCCTGGACCACGTCGACGTCGTCTACCTGCACGATCCCGACGACCACGCCGAACAGGCCTTCCGCGAGGGCTATCCGGCGCTGGAGAAGCTCCGTGCCGAAGGCGTGGTCGGGGCGATCGGCGCCGGCATGAACCAGTCCGCGATGCTCACCCGCTTCGTCCGCGACACCGACGTCGACGTGGTGCTGTGCGCCGGCCGCTACACCCTCCTCGACCAGAGCGCCCTCGCCGACCTGCTTCCGGCCGCCGCCGAGCGCGGCACGTCGGTCGTCGTCGGCGGCGCCTTCAACTCCGGTCTGCTGGCGCATCCGACGCCGGCATCGACGTACGACTACGCCAGAACGCCCCAGGAGATGCTGGACCGGGCGCTGCGGCTGCAGGCGGTCGCCGGGCGGCATGGCGTCACCCTGCGTGCCGCCGCCCTTGACTTCTGCTCCGAACACCCCGCCGTGGCCAGCGTTCTGGTGGGTGTCGGCTCGGCCGCCGAAGTCCGCGACTGCGCAGAGCAGTTCGCAATCCACGTCCCGGCCGCCTTCTGGCGGGAACTGCGCGAGACGGGTCTGCTGCCCACCCAGGAGTCGTCATGAGAGTCGCCCTGCACACCAAGGTCCGGCCCGACCGGATCGCCGACTACGAGGCCGCGCACCGGGAGGTCCAGGCCGAGCTGACCGCCGCCATCCGCGCCGCCGGGGCCACCTCCTGGACGATCTGGCGCAGCGGCAGCGACCTCTTCCACCTATTGGAGTGCGAGGACTACCCCCGCCTCCTCGCCCAACTGGAGCGGCTGCCGGTCAACATCGCCTGGCAGGCCCGTATGGCCGAGCTGCTCGACGTCGTGCACGACTACTCCCGCGGGGGCGCCGACGCGGGGCTGCCCGTCGTGTGGGAGCTGCCGTAACGCCGGCTCCGGCCACCGGGCACGACGATCGCGGGTGTCGCGCTGTGACCAGCCATTCGGCCTACTTCGACTTGCGCCGTGGCGCACCGATCACCGTGCGGCGCGGTACGCCTCCAGACGGTCGGCCAGCTCCTTCGGGTGGCCGAGCATCGGGCAGTGGTCGCCGGGCATCTCGTCCGGCTGGAAGCCGAGCCGCTCGGCGACCATCCTTCGCATGAACTCGGCAGGGAAGAAGCGGTCGTCGGACGACACCAGGAACCTGGTCGGCACCTTCGGCCACGCGGCCAGCGGCCACGGCTCCCCGAACGGGGCCGGCGCCTGATTCCGCTGGTGCTCCGCCATGAACTCGGCGGCCAGGGCGGCCGGGGTGTCATGCAGCACAAGGGAGAGTACGTCTTCTTCGGTCCCCTCCGGGACGCCCCTGTGGCGGTCGGATTCCTGCCGGGCCGGCCCATAACCGGTGTTGCCCCACCACTGACCCGGTGACTCGCCGGGGGCCGGAACCTGGGCCTGGAGCATGACCAGCAGGTCCGCCGACACCCGGTCGCACACCAGCGGGCCGGTGAAACCGCCGAACGAGTGAGCGACGACGACGAGATCGGTCCGGTCGCCGATCGCCTCGACCACCGTGTCGGCGTACTCCACGAGCCCGGCCGACTCGTCATCACACGGCAGGTCCGGTGCAACCACCTCGTGGCCCCGGTCGCGCAAGTCGGCAGCCAGCGGCCCCCAGTACCACGAATCAACAGCCGCAGCGTGGATCAATACATAAGTCGCCACAGAACCATACCCTCCACCGTCGGATGCTCCCTGCACTGCGTGCGAGTCTATGTATCGCCTCTCCTCCGGCCTGTGGAGAGGCGTGAAGCCCCTGGTAGGACAGGTCTGACCTGTGGTTCAGCCGGAAGCACATGACGTTCGGCGGCAACATCCAGTTCCTGTCCGCCCCGGACGGCACCCCACTATGGGTTTGCGACGTCGATCGGACGCCGCCGCCCATCCGTTGCGCCCTCGCTGTGGCCTTGTAGCCGCTTGGCTGCTTCAGGCCAAGGGACCCGTCGGACCGACCGAAGCCGTGGGTGCATGCGAAAGGGCCCGGAAACCGGGCCCTTTCGTGTGGTAGCGGGGACAGGATTTGAACCTGCGACCTCTGGGTTATGAGCCCAGCGAGCTACCGAGCTGCTCCACCCCGCGTCGGCACCAGCAACAATACACGCCAGGAAGGGCAGGGTGTGCGCAGGTCAGCCGCGGACGATGTTCTCCGCCTGAGGCCCCTTCTGTCCCTGCGTCACGTCGAAGGTCACCTTCTCGCCCTCTACCAACTCGCGGTAACCGGTGCCGGAGATGTTGGAGTAGTGCGCGAAGACGTCCGGCCCGCCGTCCTGAGCGATGAAACCGAATCCCTTCTCGGCGTTGAACCACTTCACAGTGCCGCTGGCCATCTGGCTGCTCCTTCTTTCTCGCCGGGTGAGCCCGGCTGGGCGAGTGCTGGGGGCGCCTTCCACAGTGGAGATCATCCCGGCGTCCGTCCTACCCGGCACGCGTGCCGTTTATCCGACTTTCCTGCCAGCAGCCGAGATCACATCCGCGACCAATGACGGGCCGGCGCGCATGCCGTCTTCCGTCCGCTACGTGTGGACCTTGTGGTTACAGCTGGCCCGGCATCCTTCCGGCCTCCGCCCGCTCCGCCGACACGTCCCAACGGAGCCTGGCCGGACGCCAGTTCAACCACCCCACGCAAGACCATGCCCTCCCGGACCCCGGCCGCAACGGCGACGACCCTGATCCCGCCATGCCCCAACGACCGCGCCTCCGCCCTAGTAGTGTGTCGCTGCTTAGCTGTGGGTGGTTTGGTCGGGATGCTGGTGTGTGGCAGATTCCCCTTCCGTTCTGCCGGACAGGGCTGGTGCGA
>NZ_JBIVPK010000042.1:33357-68701 GCF_044754605.1 Streptomyces sp. NPDC093064 | reverse complement strand
CGGATGAGATCAGCTCGGTGAACCGCCGGATGCGTGACCCGCATGTCCGGTGGTGTGGGAGGAGGGCTGGGCGACCCGGCCCTCCTACCCGATTTGGTGCATTACCGTGGCCCCATGAGCAGCCCCAGCAGCACTGAGCAGTACGTTGTCCGTGCCGTGCGCACCGAGGAGTGGCCCGCCGCGAAGGCGCTGCGGCTGATCGCGCTCCAGGACCCGGTGGCCCACCTCGCCTTTCTGGAGACGTACGACGACGCCGTGGCCAGGCCGGACTCGTTCTGGCAGGAGCGGACGGCCGGGGCCTCCGTGGGGTCGAGCGACGCCCAGCAGTTCATCGTGGCGGGGCCGAACGGCGAGTGGGTCGGAAGCGTGACCGTGCTCGTGGAGGAGGCCGGCACGACGGACTGGGCCGGGTTCCCGGTCGAGCGGCGGCAGGGACATGTCGTCGGTGTCTATGTGCGGCCCGAGCACCGCGGGTACGGGCTGACCGAGGTGCTGTTCGACGAGGCCCTGCGATGGGCCTGGGACATCGGCGTGGAGCGGGTGCGGCTGATCGTGCACGAGGACAACGGGCGGGCCCTGCGCTTCTACCGCAGGATCGGGTTCCTGCCGAGCGGGGTCACCGTGCCGCTGACGGCCGGTTCGGCGGAGTCCGAGCTGGAGTACGTCCTCGAGCGCCCCTGAGATCCCTGGTCACGCCGGGAGTTCGTCGTGCGGCCAGCGGGCGCGTGCCTGCTCGCGGGAGCGGAGCAGTGCCAGCGTGGGCAGCCCCTGGTCGGCTCCGTCGGCCAGCAGCCCCGGGAGCTGGGGCAGCGGGGCGACGGCGGCCACGTCGTCCAGGACGAGCGTGAGTGGTGGGTCGAGGCGACCGGAGGATGACCGTTCGGCCATGCGCCGGCCGCACTCGACCACGCTTGAGGCGAGTGCCGTCAGGAGGGGCATCGCACCCGGGTTGGTCCGGGGATCCTCAAGGGATTCGCCGACCACATAAAGCGTGCCCCCTTCGTTCACGAAGGAATCCAAGGCGACGGCATCAGTTCGGTTTGGAGTGCAGGCCTCGCGGATGTTCACCGTGAACAGGGAGGCCAGTGCGCGACCGGTCAACTCCTGGGCGACGTCACGCCGTTCGGGGTACGAGGTGAGCGAGGCCTCCAGCTCGCCGGCCGATCCGGCGGCGGCCTTGGGGTTCGTACGGAGGATCCGCACGGCGTCCTGGACCTGTGTGCCCTGCGCCCAGCGGTGGACGTGGCGGACGGCGCGGCCGTCTATGGCGGCGGCGTGCAGGAAGCTGCGCAGAAGGGTTTCCGCGGTGTCGCCCGTCGCCTGGTCGACCTTGGCGGTGGGGCGGACCGGGACGAGCAGTGCGGCGGCTCTGGCGGCCGCCGTCGCCTTGTCCTCGCAGCCCGCCGTGGGGGACCAGTGGAGGCGGGCCGGGGTGTCGCAGAGGTGGACGGGGTCGTAGAGGAGGACCGGGCCCAGCTTGGCCCGGGAGTCCTTCGTGTCCTGCCACAGGGCAGGGTTCGACGTGATGACGAGGGCCGGGCCTGCCGCGTCCAGGATCGCCTGCGCCGCGGCCGCCTGCCGGGCCTCTCGCGGGGCGATCAGGACCTTCTCCCGTCCGCCGACCGGTCCGCCACGGCTGTCGGCGGCGGCGAAGGGCACGAGGGGCTGTGCGAGAGGCGTCGCGGGTGCCGTCCGGTCCGCGGTCCGCGGTGCCTCGACCGGCTGCTGGGCTTCCACGGGCTGCTGGGCTTCCACGGGCTGTGGGGCCTCCGCGGGCTGCTGGGCGGCCACGAGCGGCCGCCCCGGCTCCGGGGCCGTCCGCTGGGTGGGGACCTCCTGGGGAACCGGCGCAGGCACGTCCTGGGGTGCCGGCGCCGGTTCCCGTTCCCGGGCCGCCGCTCTCTCCGCCCGTCTGCGCACTCTCCCGGCTCGCCACCGGGCCACCGTGCCCAGCACGAACACGGTCAGCACGAACAGCACCATCAACTGGCCGATGAACAGGCCCCAGAACAGCCCGTACCCCGACAGCTGCTCCGGCGCGGCGTCCGGCCAGGCGCCGGGGATGTCGTGCGGGTCGGCGATGAGGTGGCGCATCGCCAGCGGCGTACGGGCGAAGGCGACCCCGGAGGGCCAGGAGCCGTTGGCGAACAGGCCGGCGAGTCCGGTGGCCGTCCACACCAGCAGGGTCATGCCGAGCAGGAAGGCCAGGACGCCGACCAGCAGGGCGTCGGGAACGCCGCCCTGGCCGTCCCGCCGGCCCTGGCGGCCCTGCCCGTGGTCGCGGTCGTCCGGTCTCACGCGTGCGTCCCCTCTAGGCCACCGTCGACTCCGAGGAGCCGCCCAGGTCGGTGATGTGCTGTCCCATGAAGGCCGCCGCCCGCTCCTCGGCCTCCAACTCCGCGGCGCGCAGCGTGTCGTCGGAGATGCGGTCGCTGGAGGACTCCGTCATGGCGCGGTCGGTGAACACCAGCGGCCGTTCGGTCTCGGTGACCAGGTGTTTGACCACCTGGACATTGCCGTTGACGTCCCAGACCGCGATACCGGGCGTCAGGGTCGGGATGATCTCGACCGCCCACCTGGGCAGGCCGAGCACCCGTCCCGTCGCCCTCGCCTCGTCCGCCTTCTGGGCGTAGATCGTCCGGGTGGAGGCCATCTTCAGGATCGCGGCGGCCTCCTTGGCCGCCGCTCCGTCCACCACGTCGGACAGGTGGTGGACGACGGCCACGAACGACAGACCCAGTCGGCGGCCGAACTTCAGCAGCCGCTGGAACAGCTGGGCCACGAACGGGCTGTTGATGATGTGCCAGGCCTCCTCGACCAGGAAGATGCGCTTCTTGCGGTCGGGGCGGATCCAGGTGTGCTCCAGCCACACGCCGACGATCGCCATCAGGATCGGCATGGCGATGGAGTTGCGGTCGATGTGGGACAGGTCGAAGACGATCAGGGGCGCGTCCAGGTCGATGCCGACCGTGGTGGGGCCGTCGAACATGCCGCGCAGGTCGCCGTCGACCAGGCGGTCCAGGACCAGTGCCACGTCCAGGCCCCAGGCCCGTACGTCGTCTATGGCGACGTTCATCGACTCGGCCGACTCCGGTTCGGGGTACCGGAGTTGCTCGACGATGTCCGACAGCACCGGCTGGCGTTCCACGATCGTCTCGTTGACGTACGCGTGGGCGACCTTCAGCGCGAAGCCGGAGCGCTCGTCCAGGCCGTGGCCCATCGCGACCTCGATGATGGTCCGCAGCAGCGCAAGCTGGCCCGTGGTCGTGATCGACGGGTCCAGGGGGTTGAGCCGGATGCCGTGGTCGAGGGCCGCCGTCGGGTCCAGCCGGATCGGCGTTATCCCCAGCTCCTCCGCGATGAGGTTCCACTCGCCCACCCCGTCCTCGCCCTGGGCGTCCAGGACGACGACCTGGCGGTCGCGGAAGCGGAGCTGGCGCAGGACGTAGGTCTTCTCCAGCGCCGACTTGCCGTTGCCGGACTCGCCGAGGACCAGCCAGTGCGGCGCGGGGAGTTGCTGACCGTACAGCTGGAAGGGGTCGTAGATGTAGCCCTTCCCGGAGTACACCTCGCGGCCGATGATGACGCCCGAGTCACCGAGGCCGGGCGCGGCGGTGGGCAGGTAGACCGCCTGGGCCTGGCCCGTGGACGTTCTCACCGGCAGCCGGGTCGTCTCCACCTTCCCGAACAGGAAGGATGTGAAGGCGTCCGTGAGTGCGGTCAGCGGGTCCCGCATCAGAGCATCAGCCCCTACCGTCGGATTCCGGTGGCGAACGGAAGCGTGTTCACGAAGGCGCGGTGGTGCTCGCGGTCGCACCACTCCAGTTTCAGGTAGGACTTCCCGGCCGAGGCTCTGATCGTCCGCTTGTCGCGGGCCAGGGACTCGGGGGAGCGGGAGGACACGGTGATGTAGCCGACCAGGTTGACGCCGGCCGCGCCGCTCGCGAGGTCCTCGCCGCGCTGGTCGAGGCGGCTGTGGGCGGCGACGTCGCGCGGGTCCACGGTGCGGTTCATCTTCGCGGCGCGGCTGGCTTCGGCGACGTCGTTGGTCTTCTCGGTCAGCATGCGCTCGATGGCGACCTCGGTGGGTTCGAGGTCCATCGTGACGGCGACGGTGCGGATGACGTCCGGGGTGTGGACGAGGAGGGGCGCGAGGAAGTTCACGCCGACCGGGGTCATCGGCCACTCCTTGACCCAGGCGGTGGCGTGGCACCAGGGTTCGCGGGTCGCCGACTCGCGGGTCTTGGCCTGGAGGTACGTCGGCTCCATGGCGTCCAGTTCGGCCGGCCAGGCGTTGCGCTTGGTCATTGCCTGGATGTGGTCGATGGGGTGGTCCGGGTCGTACATGGAGTGGATCAGCGAGGCCAGCCGCCCCTGACCGAGCGGCTGCCGTACACGGATGTCGGCTTCCTGGAGCCGGGAGCAGATGTCGGTCAGCTCGCGGGCCATGACGACCGCGAGTCCGGCGTCCCGGTCCAGTTTGCGGCCCGCCTGGGGCCGGGCGGCCCGTGCCATGGCGTGGGCCTCGGCGGCGAGTTCCCGGGTGAAGTGCATGCAGGCGACGAGGTAGGCGCGGTGCTGCTCGCTGCTGGTGGACACCATGGACTGGAGCTGGTCGTAGGACTGCTGGAGCCACTGCGGCGCCCGCTCGTCCCCGCGTACGACGACGTCCTTGGCGTGGGCGTCGGGGTCGGCGGGCAGGGTGCGGGCGAGCATCTGGAGGCGGGTGACGAAGCCGTCGCCGTTGGCCACGTGCTTGAGCAGGGTGCCGAAGCGGTCGACGAGGGCCTCCTGGTCCTCGGAGTCGCGCAGGCCGACGCCGGGGCCCTCGATCTCGATGGCGGCGGTGACCGTCTTGCGGTCGGCGTGCAGCAGTACGGCGATCTCGTCCGGTCCGAACGGCGCGGCGAGCCAGGTGATCCGGCCGATGCCGGGCGGCGGCCCGATCTCGACCTCCCGGCCGTCCAGGTCCGTTCCGGCCTCCATCACGCCCGAGCGGTAGACGGCGGCGCTCTTGACGGTGCGCTTGTAACTGCGGTTGATCTCGAACCACTTGTAGAACGTGCGGTGCCGGTACGGCACGTAGACCGCGGCCAGCGACAGCAGCGGGAAGCCGGTCAGCAGCACGATGCGCAGGGGCAGCACCGGGACCAGCAGGCCGCACATCATGCCGATGAACGCGCCCGCGATGATCAGGGCGATCTCGCCGGTCTCGCGGTTGCGGCCGACGATCGCGTTCGGCCGGGCGCGGCCGATCAGATATGTACGGCGGGGCGTGACCGTGTGGGACACATGGGAATCGGTCGTCAACGCCCTTCACCTCCCGTGCGGTTGGTACTGCTCTTGCGGGTGCTTCCGGCGTGGGGGCTGTTCACCGGGCTGGGTGCGCGGGGAGCGGGTGCGGAGGAGGGGACGGATCCGCCGCCACCGTCCGGGACGCGGGCGCTGTGCGCCGCGACGCCGCCGGAGACCGGGTTGGCCGGGCGTGCGGACGACTGGCCGCCGCCTCCGCCGTTGCTGTCGGCCCGGGTGCTGTGGGTCTTGATGCCCTGTGCGACCAGGCTGGCCGGGGAGCTGATGACCGCGGCGGCCTTGCTCTCGGCGCCCTGCATGATGCGGTTGTTGCGGCCGGCCGCGATCTCGTCGCCGAAGCCCGGGACGAACCGGTAGATCATGGCGCTGGCGAAGATGGCCAGCAGGATGATCGCGAGACCGGAGACGACCGCGGAGAAGGCGCCGGGGCCGTTGTCGCCCGAGGACAGCGCCCCGGCGAGCCCGAGCACGATCACGATGACCGGCTTCACCAGGATCACCGCGATCATGATTCCGGCCCAGCGGCGTACGTGCCCCCACAGGTTCTTGTCGACCAGCCCGGCGTAGACGACGGTGCCGAGCAGGGCGCCGACGTACAGCAGGGCGGCGCGGATGACGAGTTCCAGCCAGAGCACGCCGGCGGCGAGGATGGACACCAGGGATACGACTATCAGCATGATCGGTCCGCCGCCGATGTTCTCGCCCTTGGCGAGCGCGGCGGAGAAGGTGCCGAAGAAGGTGCCGGCCTGGTCGCCGGTCGCCTTGGCGAGGACGTCGGAGACGCCGTCGGTGGCCGAGACGACCGTGTAGAGGATCAGCGGGGTGAAGGCAGAGGCGAGCACGGTCAGCCAAAGGAAGCCGACCGCCTCGGAGATGGCGGTGGACAGCGGCACGCCGCGCACGGCCCGCTTGGCCACGGCCAGCAGCCAGAGCACCAGCGTGAGCACGGTCGACGCGGCGAACACGACCGCGTACTGCTGGAGGAACTTCTGGTTGGTGAAGTCGACGTTCGCGGTCTCCTGCACGGCCTTGCTGAGCTTGGTGACGGTCCAGGAGGCGGCGTCGGCACAACCCTTGGCGAGGGAGGAGAGGGGGTCGAGGGTGGAGGTGGGGTCGGGCGCCCGGGAACCGCCGCCGCTGGGGCTGTTGCCACGCTCGCAGTACTGCCTGGCCCGGCCGACGATGAGGTCGCAGTTGTTGTCGCTCGGCGACGGCGTCGGGCTGGGTGAGGGTGCGGCGACGGCGCGGGCGGCCAACAGCACGACCGACGTCTGCACGGCTGCCACGGCTCCGGTGAGCCCGAACAGGCGCTGCTTGCTACCGGGCATACGTGAACCCTCCGTACTCTTCGATGGCCTTGCGGATCTCGTCGGAGGTGGCGGCCTTGTCGTCGCCGGGGACCGGGGCGGGGCCGTCCTTCTGCGCGTCGGAGACGATCTTCCAGTCGCCTCTCGACCACTGGAGTTCGAACGTCCACGTCTTCCAGGACGAGGTGACCGGGTCGGTGGAGGTCTCCGCGGACATGCCGATGAGTCCCATGTACCAGACCGCGATCTCGGCGCCGCTGTTGCTGTACTGCTTCACGGTGGTGCCCACCGGCACCACGCGGGAGACGAACGTGCCGCCGGTGGGCGGGTTGCCGTCCGCGTCCAGGCCCATCTTGTCGAGGAAGTCCGCCGAGTAGGCCTGGTCCATGGGGCCTTGGAGCCTGGCCGCCGCGTCGGGGGTGTAGAGGAGGTTCAGGAGGGTGTGCCGGGTGTCCTTCTTGAACATGCCGGTCGAGCCGAGGGCCACGGCGTAGTTCGCGGCAGCGCTCTGCGCCCCCTGCTCGTCGTGTGCGAACCCCGAGGGGATTCCGCCCGACTTCGTGTGCACCGGCTGCTTGCCTGTGGCCGCGGTCGCCGCCGCCTTCGGCTTGTCGGCGATGCCGCCGGCGGCGGGGGAGCGGCCTCCCGAGCGGTTCGCGAAGGCGATCGCGGCGATGAGGAGGACGACCACGGCGACCACCGTGATCAGGCTGCGCGAGGACGAGCGGCCACCGCGCCGCGCGCCGCCGTAGGGGTCGCCGGGCCGGTCCGGGAGCCGGGTGCGGGTCTGCCCGTCCGCGTACGGCCCGTCGTCGGCGCGCGCCGAATCGCCGTACCCGTGCCCGTCTGAGCGACTCATGCCCCGTACGCCCCCTCGACCTCGTACCGGAATGCGTGGAAGTACGACGGTAGCCGTGCTGGTTCCCGCGTGGACGCGGTGTGGTGACTCGACATCAGGGAAACGCAACCTCAGCCGGTGGGCACGGTGGGTGGGTAGGGGCAGCGGGGGCACCGGGCGCGCCCGGAGGGTCCGACCGGCGGTGCGCACGGAGCACCGTGCGCGGCATGCGCGGGTATGCGCCGGTTACACGGCCATGCCGTACACGATGGTGAAGAGCGTGCCGAGCGAGCCGATGATGAACACGCCCGTCAGTCCGGCGATGATCAGGCCCTTGCCCTGCTCGGCGCTGAACGTGTCGCGCAGGGCCGTGGCGCCGATGCGCTGCTTGGCGGCACCCCAGACGGCGATGCCGAGACAGAGCAGGATGGCCACGGCCATCACCACCTCGATCATCACCTTCGCCTCGTTGCCCAGGCTGCCGAAGGGCCCCCAGTTCGGAGCGATCCCGCCGATGATGGTGTTGATGTCTCCCTTGTCGGCCGCAAAGAGCATGTAAGTCACCGCCCCTGTTGGGTAGTTCCGCGCCCTCTGCCCTTGTGCAGAGGTCAGACCCATTCTCGCCGACAATGACGCCGCCGTATGTCGACTTGGCGGCATTGCCTGGTGGGTTTCGTACGCATGGTCACTCTGTGTATCACGGCAGGTCACGCCGGGCAATGAAGTCCGACCGCAACCCGTGGTGTGGTTCCGTCGTTGACGTTTCTTCCGTGCCGGTACGGTTTCTGACGACCAGTCGGGTGAGCGGCCGCCCGTGGCCGATGGTCTCACGCTTTTCCGCGGCGGCACCGTGTTCGCACGTCTGCCGGCTCCGGCGTCAAGCGGGATGCGTCGTGAGGGATGCGTCGTGAGGGACGCGTCGTGAGGGGTGTGAGGCCGGTCATACGATGAACGGGCGTTTCACAGGAGAATCTCAGGGAAGTCGGGGTCCGATTCTCACCCTCGTCCAGCACAGTGGAGCCTGATGAAGCGCACCACAGGTATCAAGAGCACCGCTGATCGCGCACGTCCCGCGCACCGCCGGGCCGGTGTGCGGGCGTTGTTCGCCGTTCTGGTGCTGCTGGCCGTGACCTCGGTCTCCGTCGCTGTCGCGTACGACGGGCCCGGCCGGCTCGGGGTGACCGGACCGCTCGGGGTGACCGCCGTCACGTCGAAGACCCCGCAGAGCGCCCGGGTCGGGGCGCTGTTCGGTGCGGACAAGGCCGGCCACCTCGCCGGCAACCACTTCTGCACGGCCTCGGTGGTGCACAGTCCCCACCGGAACCTCCTCGTCACCGCCGCCCACTGCCTGGGCGGGGACTCCGACCTGGTGTTCGTGCCGGGGTACCGGGACGGCCGGGCGCCCTACGGGGTGTGGACGGTGAAGCGGCGCTTCCTGCCCGACGACTGGTCCGCGCACCAGGACGAGGACAGCGACATGGCCTTCGCCGTGCTCGCCCCGCGGGGCGGCAAGGGCGTCGAGGACGTCGTCGGCGCCAACCGCCTCGTCACCGGGGCGTCGACCGGGGCGACCGCGGTCACCGTCACCGGCTACCCGAACTCCCGCGAGGTGCCCATCAGCTGCACCAACAGGCCGCGGGCCCACAGCGGTACCCAGCAGCGCATCGACTGCCCGGAGTTCACCGGCGGCACCAGCGGCAGCCCGTGGGTCAGCGGTGGCCAGGGGGTCGTCGGCGTGATCGGCGGCCACGAGGCGGGCGGCTCGACGGCGGGCACCTCGTACAGCGTGGTCCTCGGGGCCACCGCGGTGGAGCTCTACAAGGACGCGTCCGCCGATCCCTGATCCGCGCCGCGCTCCCGGCGGGGTCGCACGGCGGCCGGCCGCCGTGCTGCCCTGCGCCCGTGTGTGATCACCTCAAAAGCGCGGCGGGCGCCTCTACACTGTCGACGGCGGACTCCCGTGGGACGAGGGGCGGTTGACGGTGCGCAAGGCATGGATCGTGGCGGCCGCCGCCGTCGCTTCCGGGCTCGGCTTCGTCACCCTTCTCGTCGTCGGCGTGTACGTCGCCGCGGGGAACATCGCGGGCGGGGTGGGCGGCGGGGCCGTGGGGCTCGCCAAGGGCGCCGTGCCGGCCGCGTACCAGCCCCTCGTGCAGAAGTGGGGCAACCTCTGCCCCGCGATCAACCCGGCTCTGCTGGCTGCCCAGTTGTACCAGGAGAGCGGGTTCAACCCGAACGCCAGGAGCCCCGCCGCGGCGCAGGGGATAGCGCAGTTCATCCCGGGCACCTGGGCCACGCACGGCATCGACGGCGACGGCGACGGGAAGGCGGACGTCTGGAACCCGGGTGACGCGATTCCGTCGGCCGCGTCCTACGACTGCGAACTCGCGTCGTACGTCAAGGACGTGCCGGGCAACGTGACCCACAACATGCTCGCCGCCTACAACGCCGGGGCCTACGCGGTGATCAAGTACGGCGGCGTGCCACCGTACGCGGAGACCCGGAACTACGTGAAGACGATCACGACTCTGGAGAAGAGCTTCGCCGCCCCCGTCACCCGCGTCGATCCCTCCAAGCAGGCCGCCGTGGCCATCTCCTTCGCGCAGAGCAAGCTCGGCACGCGCTATCTGTGGGGCGGGAACGGCACCGCCGAGCAGGGCGGGCGGTTCGACTGCTCGGGGCTGACCAAGGCCGCCTACGAGAGCGTGGGGGTCACGCTGCCGCGGGTCGCCAACGACCAGTACAACGCCGGGCCCCACCCCAAGCGGGACGAACTGCTGCCGGGTGACCTGGTGTTCTTCTCCGACGATCCGACCAACTCGCGGGCCATCCGGCACGTCGGCATCTACGTCGGCGGCGGGTACATGATCGACGCGCCGAGACCGGGCGCCGTGATCCGCTTCGATCCCATCGACACACCCGACTACTTCGGCGCCACCAGGGTCACCGAGGATGGCGCGAAAGCACTCCCCACCACGGTGTGAACGGGCGGTGGGCCAATCCCCTGAACTGCGGGGACGAGTCTCTCTTCGATAACGTCTGCGTGATCATTCGGTGGAGTGCGGAACGCATCCATCAGGGTCGTGCGTTGGTGTTGACGTAGCCAAGAGTGCGACCGGTGGCGTGTGTGCCCAACGCGCGCGCAGCGGAAGCGGATCTACGACCACGGGGGTGGGCAGGGGCGGCGCACGCCGGGTGCGCCCGCGACGACACGACGAAGGGGCCTCAGCAGGATGGCTGGACTCGCCGAATCCGGGTCGAACCCCGACGTCGACCTGCTCTACAACATCAACAGCCTGGCCAAGGACGCGCCGCGCTGGTTCGACCGGGGCATGGAGTACGTCGGCGAGTACGGGCTGCTGCTCGCCATGGTGCTGCTCGTGCTGTGGTGCTGGTGGTCCGTGCGGCGCCGGGGCGGCGAAGGGGCGGCGTCCGCCGTCGCCGCGCTGGTGTGGGCGCCGCTGGCGGCCGGTCTCGCGGTGCTCGTGAACGTGCCGATAAGGGGTTTCGTGCAGCGGCCCCGGCCCTTCCTGGACCATCAGGGGCTGGACGTCCTGGTGCAGGGGAAGACCGACTACTCCTTCGTGAGCGATCACGCGACGATGACCATGGCGATGGCGGTCGCGCTGTTCGTCGTCGACCGGCGCTTCGGCCTGGTGGGCATCGGGCTGGCGCTGCTCGAGGGGTTCTGCCGGGTGTACATGGGCGTGCACTATCCGACGGACGTGGTCGGCGGGTTCGCGCTGGGTACGGCTGTCGCGCTGCTGCTCTCCCCTCTGGCCACGGCTCTGCTCACGCCGCTGCTCAAGGCGGTCGAGGGGTCGGCGTGGGGCGGCCGGCTGGTGCGTGCGCGAAGTGCCGGCGCGGGCGACGCGGTGGTCTCCGACCGCCCCGCCGAGGAGCGGGCGTCGGCGGAGGAGCGGGACCTGGCGGCGTAGCCGGGCGCCCCCCGGGCCCACCGCGGCACCTCGGCGGTACGGCCGTCCGCGGTCGGGTCTCACAGGCCCTGCGGGTACGAGAAGAAGTTCTGCGGGTCGTACTGGTGCTTCAGCTTGGTCAGACGGGTCGCCGCGTCGCCGTAGTAGGCCGTGCGCCAGTTCCTGAGGGTGGGGTCGCTGTAGTTCTGGTAGGCCGCGCCGGAGGCGTAGGGCCGCATGGCGTTGTGCGCCGACGTCAGCCAGGACTGGGCCGCCGAGCCGGTGGTGCCCGGGCGCCAGGAGGCGACGTACTGGGCCAGCATGCGTGAGCGGCGGTGGACGAAGGCCGTCGCCGTCGGGGAGACCCGGTTGACCGCCCCGCCGAGCGCGGTGAACGCGATGCTGCCCGCGCCGCCCCGTACCGAACGCAGCTGGGCCAGCAGCGTCTGGATGCCGGCCGAGGACAGGGAGCGGTCGAAGAAGTCCGAGCGGGCCGCGTACGTCTCGCGGCCGAGCCTGCCCTGCGGGGAGCGGCCGGGGGTCGTGCCCGGCAGGTGGCACTGGGCGTCCACCGGGAAGGACGAGCAGCCGGCGTAGGCCTCCATGGCCTGCTCGTAGGAGTGGCGCCTGAGCGACACGCTCGACGCCGGGGCGCCGATCGCCGCGGCCAGGCGGTCCACCGCGTTCTGCAACGCGCCGTAGGTGCCCAGGGAGAAGGCGGCCACGGACACGGTGGGCGTGCCGCCGGCCGAGCTCTCCAGGTGCAGGGACGACCAGATCTCGTCCGGCTGGCCGGGCCCCCAGTTCTGCCAGGCCTTCACGACCGCCGCCGCCTTCGCCCACGGCCACCTCAGGTACGCCGACACGGCCTGGGGTGCGGGGTGGGTCCTGAACCCCAGTTCGGTGACGACGCCGAAGTTGCCGTTGCCCGCGCCGCGCAGCGCCCAGAACAGGTCCTTGTTCCGGGTGGCGTCGGCGGTCAGCTGCCTGCCGTCCGCCGTGATGAGGGTGGCCCGGGTCAGGCTGTCGCAGGTCAGGCCGTAGGCGCGGGCGACGACTCCGTGGCCGCCGCCGAGGACCAGGCCGGAGATGCCCACGGTCGGGCAGGAGCCGCCGGGGATCGTCACGCCCTTCGCGGTGAGCGCGCGGTAGATGTCGATGAGCTTGGCGCCGGCGCCGATCACCGCCGAGGAGCCGCTCGCCCGGATCTGGCTGAGCCTGGAGACGTCGATGATCAGCCGGCCGTCGCCGGAGGACCAGCCTCCGTAGGAGTGGCCGCCGTTGCGGACGGCGACGCGGACGTGGTGGGCGTGGGCGTAGGACAGGACGGTCCGGATGTCCTCGGCGTGGGCCACGTACGCGACCGCGGCGGGCTTGAGGCTGTCGAAGCGGGTGTTGTAGAGCTGCTTGGCGGTCGTCCAGGAGGCGTCGCCGGGGCGGACCAGGGTGCCATCCAGGGAGCGGGCGAGCGCGGCCCAGCCGGCGGCGGCCGGGGGGCTGGTGGTTCTCGGCGCCGTGATCGCGGAGGGGGTGCCGGAAACCGCCGACATCCCCGTGGCGGTGGTCCGGTCCGTCGCCGCCCGGGCCGTCACCCCGCCCCTGCCGCCGCTGCACGCGGTCGTCGCGATCGCGGCGACCGCTGCCGCGCCGCCCCCCAGGAAAGTCCGTCGTTCCATGCCCGCACCTCCTGTCGTTCCTGCGGAACGAGACGACGAGGCGGCCCGGAGGGTTCCGGGGAACCACGCCGCAGGATTGTCACAGTACGGCGGTCGGGGCGTCACCGACACGCGAGCGCGGGCCGCTTCGGTCGCGCGGGCCGCCGACGCGGTGCAGTCTGCGTGGTGGGGAACACGGCGGACTCCACGGTGTCCGGCGCGCCCCCGTGTCCGTGGCGACCGGCCTCCCGCCGGCCATGTCTTCCCCGTGCCCTCGCCGTAAGCATTCCGTGACCTCACCGCACTTTCGGCAGGGGTTCACCCCTCGTTCACTTCCGGCAATCGGCGGCTTCACCTGTTCTGCCTAATTTCAGGCTTACCCGGTGCTGATGCGCAGGTCGGCGCATCGGTGTCGCCCACACCATCGCACGCACGCCGCCGGACAGGACGGCGGCTCCTGGAAGGAACTCAAGTGAAGCTTCAGCGCAAGACCCGGCGGGCACTCGCTCTCGGCGCACTCGCCGTCTCCGGCGCCCTGGCCCTCACGGCGTGCGGCTCTGACGACACCGGTGCCAAGAACAACGCCGGCACCGACAGCAGCACCTCGGCGGCCCCCAACAGCTCCATCAAGTGCGACGAGGCCAAGGGCCAGCTGCTCGCCGACGGCTCCTCGGCGCAGAAGAACGCGATCGACGCCTGGGTGAAGCAGTTCAGCCAGGCCTGTGGCGTGCAGATCAACTACAAGGGCGGCGGCTCCGGCGCCGGTGTCACGGCGTTCACCCAGAACCAGGTCGCCTTCGCGGGTTCCGACTCGGCGCTGAAGCCCGAAGAGGTCACCGCCTCCCAGAAGGTCTGCACCGGTGGCGGTCAGGGCATCGACCTGCCGATGGTCGGCGGCCCGATCGCGCTCGGCTACAACGTCCCGGGCGTGGACAACCTGGTCCTCGACGCTCCGACCCTGGCGAAGATCTTCGACAGCAAGATCAAGAACTGGGACGACGCGGCGATCAAGAAGCTGAACCCCGGCGCCAAGCTGCCCAACCTCAAGATCCAGGCGTTCCACCGCTCGGACGAGTCCGGCACCACGGACAACTTCACCAAGTACCTGAAGGCCGCCACCCCCGAGAACTGGAAGTACGAGGGCGGCAAGGCCTGGCAGGCGAAGGGCGGCCAGGCTGCTCCGCAGTCCTCCGGTGTGGCCCAGCAGGTGAAGCAGACCGAGGGCGCGATCGGCTACTTCGAGCTGTCGTACGCCAAGGACATGTCCACGGTCGACATCAACACGGGTGCCGCCGCTCCGGTCAAGGCCACCGTCGAGAACGCCACCAAGGCCATCGCGGACGCCAAGGTCGTCGGCACCGGCAGTGACCTGGCGCTGCAGCTGAACTACAACACCAAGGCCGAGGGTGCCTACCCGATGGTCCTGGTCACGTACGAGATCGTCTGCGACAAGGGCAACAAGGCCGACACCCTGCCGGCCACCAAGGCGTTCCTGCGCTACATCGCCAGCGAGGAGGGTCAGAGCATCCTCACCGAGAACGACTACGCGCCGATCCCTGACGCGATCATCAGCAAGGTCCGCACCACCATCGACAGCCTGAGCTGATCCGAGTGCGGCCCGGACCCCCAGCGGGGGTCCGGGCCGCACCGTCCGGTGCACCGCCGCCAGGAGACGTACGCGCGTACGGCTCCGCAGACCGGAGATCCCGATGGACATATCAACACATACGACAGGCGCCGACGCGCCTTCCCCCCAGCCGTCCGAGGCCGAGCAGAAGCATGCCGCCCGCGGCGCCACCCGTCCCGGAGACCGGATCTTCCTCGGTCTCACCCGTGGGTCGGGCATTCTGCTGCTGGTCGTCATGGCCGCGATCGCGGTCTTCCTCACTTACCGTGCCTCGCTGGCGATCAGCAAGGACCACGGCAACTTCCTGACCACCTTCGAGTGGAACACCGGCCTTCAGCCGCCGGTCTTCGGCATCGCCGTGCTGGCCTTCGGCACGGTGGTCTCCTCGATCATCGCCATGGCCATCGCCGTTCCCGTCGCGGTCGCCATCGCGCTCTTCCTCACGCACTACGCCCCGCGCCGGCTGAGCGGCCCCATCGCGTACGTGGTCGATCTGCTCGCCGCCGTGCCGTCCATCGTGTTCGGTCTGTGGGGCGCGCTGGTCCTGGTCCCGCACCTGGACGGCCTGTTCGGCTGGCTGAACGACTACCTCGGCTGGACCGGGATCTTCTCCTGGGAGGGCGGCGCCCCCCGCTCGCTGCTCACCGTCGGCATCCTGCTGGCGATCATGATCCTGCCGATCATCACCAACGTCAGCCGCGAGGTGTTCCGCCAGGTCCCGCGGATGCACGAGGAGGCGGCCCTGGCCCTCGGCGCCACGCGCTGGGAGGTCATCCGCATGTCGGTGCTGCCCTTCGGGCGGTCCGGCGTGATCTCCGCCTCGATGCTGGGTCTCGGCCGCGCGCTCGGCGAGACGATGGCCGTCGCCACTGTGCTGTCGCCGACCTTCACCATCGGGGCCAGCCTGCTCGACCCGGGCGGCGGCACCTTCGCCCAGAACATCGCCAGCAAGTTCAGCGAGGCGACGGAGTACGGCCGTGACGCGCTGATCGCCTCCGGCCTGGTCCTGTTCGTCATCACTCTGCTGGTCAACGGCGCGGCCCGCCTGATCATCGCCCGCCGCAAGGACTACTCGGGGGCCAACGCATGAGCCACGCAGCCATCGCCGACAAGCGCTCCAGCAGTCTGCGCGGCGCCAGCCTGCCCAAGTGGTCCCCGTGGGCCATCGCCCTCGGCTCCCTGGTCGCCGCGGTCGTCATCGGCCTGGCCGGCGGCCTCCACAGCCGCGTCCAGTGGGGTCTGATCGCCGCGGTCCTCTTCGTCCTCGGCACCTACGGCGTGGCCGCCCGCGTCGAGGGCCGCCGCCAGGCCAAGGACCGGGTCGCCACCAGCCTCGTCTGGGTCGCCTTCCTGCTCGCCCTGGTGCCGCTGGTCTCCCTGGTCTGGACGACCGTCCAGCGCGGTGTGAAGGTCCTGGACGGCTACTTCCTGACCCACTCGATGGGTCTGGTCGCCGACACCGAGGTGGGCGGCGGCATCTACCACGCCATCATCGGCAGCCTCGAGCAGGTCGGCCTCGCCACCCTGATCGGCGCGCCGGTCGGCGTGCTCACCGCGATCTACCTGGTGGAGTACGGGCGCGGCAGCCTCGCCCGGTCCGTGACCTTCTTCGTCGACGTCATGACCGGCATCCCGTCGATCGTCGCGGGCCTGTTCATCCTCAGCCTGATGCTGATCTTCAAGATGCAGCCGTTCGGGTTCGCCGGTTCGCTGGCCCTGGCCATCCTGATGATGCCCGTCGTGGTCCGCTCCACGGAGGAAATGCTCAAGCTCGTACCGAACGAGCTGCGTGAGGCGTCCCTCGCCCTGGGCGTGCCGAAGTGGCGCACCATCCTGCGGGTGGTCCTGCCGACCTCCATCGGCGGCATCACGACCGGCATCGTGCTGGCCATCGCCCGTATCGCCGGTGAGACCGCCCCGGTGCTGCTGCTGGTCTTCGGCAACCCCTTCATCAACACGAACCCCTTCGAAGGGGCGCAGTCCTCGCTGCCGCTGTACATCTACCAGCAGTACACGAACAGCGCGGGCTCCGGCGCGGCGTACGACCGTGCGTGGGCGGCCTCGCTCACCCTCATCGCCTTCGTGATGATCCTCAACCTCGCGGCCCGCGGCATCGCCCGCTGGAAGGCCCCCCGTTAACGATCTGCGGCTGCTGCCGCGCGGGGCCTGTCAGCGACCCCCGGACTTTTGGAAGTGAAGTAGTCATGGCCAAGCGAATCGATGTCAGCGGGCTCACCGCCTACTACGGCGCCCACAAGGCGATCGAGGACATCTCGATGACGATCGAGCCGCGCTCGGTGACGGCGTTCATCGGCCCCTCCGGCTGCGGCAAGTCGACGTTCCTGCGCACCCTCAACCGCATGCACGAGGTCACCCCGGGCGGCCGGGTCGAGGGCAAGGTGCTCCTGGACGAGGAAGACCTCTACGGCGCCGGGGTCGACCCGGTGGCCGTGCGCCGCGAGGTGGGCATGGTCTTCCAGCGCCCGAACCCGTTCCCCACCATGTCGATCTTCGACAACGTGGCGGCGGGACTGCGGCTGAACGGCAACTACCGCAAGAGCGAGCTGAGCGACATCGTCGAGAAGTCGCTCAAGGGCGCCAACCTCTGGAACGAGGTCAAGGACCGCCTGAACAAGCCCGGCTCGGGCCTCTCCGGCGGTCAGCAGCAGCGTCTGTGCATCGCCCGCGCCATCGCGGTCGAGCCGAAGGTGCTGCTCATGGACGAGCCCTGCTCCGCCCTCGACCCGATCTCCACGCTCGCCATCGAGGACCTGATCGGCGAGCTGAAGGAACGCTTCACGATCGTCATCGTGACGCACAACATGCAGCAGGCGGCGCGCGTCTCGGACCGCACGGCGTTCTTCAACCTGGCGGCCGTGGGCAAGCCGGGCCGGCTGATCGAGATCGACGAGACCGAGCGGATCTTCTCCAACCCGTCCGTGCAGGCGACCGAGGACTACATCTCCGGCCGCTTCGGCTAGACCGCCGGTCCTCCCCCAGACCCCTCGCGGTGCTGCATGGCGGTGCCACCGCGAGGTCGCAGAAGGGCCCGCCCCCGGCTCCCGGGGGCGGGCCCGCGCGTTTCACCGGCCGGGGTGCGCGCCCGGCCGCTCACTCGGCGACTTCGGTGCGCTCCCACCACTGGTAGACGGTGACCTGTCCTTCCTTGCTGTCCTCGTGGCGCGAGGTGACCTTGTAGTGCTCGTATCCCCCGAGGTGCGGGATCTTCAGTTCCTGTCCGGGAGGGACCACCGGCACCACGGTGCCCGCGAGGTCCTCCGGCCCGCCTTCGAGGAGTGCCTTGCTCGTCATGGTTCCAGTGTGACCACACCGGGCCCGGCTGCTACAGGAACGCCAGCCTGATCAGCCAGAAGGCGCAGGCCGCCACGATCGCCGCGGCCGGCATGGTGATGAACCAGCCCATGACGATGTTCTTCGCCACGCCCCAGCGGACGGCGTTGACCCGCTTCGTCGCGCCCACACCCATGATCGCCGAGGTGATCACATGGGTCGTGGAGATCGGCGCCTTGAAGAGGAACGCGGTGGCGAACATGATCGACGCGCCGGTGGTCTCGGCGGCGAAACCCTGTGGCGGGTCCAGTTCGATGATCTTGCGGCCCAGGGTGCGCATGATGCGCCAGCCGCCCGCGTAGGTGCCCAGGGACAGCATGAGCGCGGAGACCAGCTTCACCCATACCGGGATCGGGTCTCCGTAGTTCTCCACATCGGCGATGACCAGGGCCATCACCACGACACCCATGGTCTTCTGGGCGTCCTGGAGGCCGTGTCCGAGCGCCATGCCGGCCGCCGACACGGTCTGCGCTATGCGGAAGCCGCGCTTGGCCTTGTGCGGGTTGGTCCGGCGGAAGATCCACATGATCGCCGTCATGACCAGGTAGCCGACGATCAGGCCGACGATCGGGGACAGGAACATGGGGGTGACGATCTTGTCCAGTACCCCGGACCAGTACACGGTCGTACCGCCCGCCAGGGCCGCGCCCACCATGCCGCCGAACAGCGCGTGCGAGGAGGACGAGGGCAGGCCGAAGTACCAGGTGACCAGGTTCCAGACGATGGCCCCGAGGAGGGCGGAGAAGAGGATGCCCATCCCCTTGCCGCCGGTGGGCGTCTGGATCAGGCCCTCGCTGACGGTCTTGGCGACCCCGCTGCCGAGGAAGGCGCCGGCGAGGTTCATCACCGCGGCCATCGCCAGCGCGGCGCGCGGGGTGAGCGCCCGGGTCGACACGGAGGTCGCGATGGCGTTGGCGGAGTCGTGGAAGCCGTTGGTGTAGGCGAAGCCGAGAGCGACCAGGATGGTCAGGATCAGAGCGAAGGTGTCCATGGACGCCTCAGGACTCCTTGACCGCGATGGTCTCCACCGTGTTCGCCACGTGCTCGAAGGCGTCCGCGGCTTCCTCCAGCACGTCCACGATCTGCTTGAGCTTCAGCACCTCGATCGCGTCGTACTTGCCGTTGAACAGGTGGGCGAGCAGCTTGCGGTGGATCTGGTCCGCCTGGTTCTCCAGGCGGTTCACCTCGATCCAGTACTCGGTGAGGTTGTCCATGGTCCGCAGATGCGGCATGGCCTCGGCCGTCAGCTCAGCCGCCCTGGCCAGAACCTCGATCTGCTGCTCGACGCCCTTGGGCAGTTCCTCGACGTTGTAGAGGACGACCAGGTCGACGGCCTCCTCCATGAAGTCCATGATGTCGTCGAGGGACGACGCGAGGGAGTAGATGTCCTCGCGGTCGAAGGGCGTGATGAACGAGGAGTTCAGCTGGTGGAAGATCGCATGCGTGGCGTCGTCACCTGCGTGTTCCGCGGCCCGCATACGCTCTGCGATCTCGGCCCGGGCGGAAGCGTCCGCCCCGAGCAGTTCCATCAGGAGTTTCGAGCCCGTGACGATGTTGTCCGCGGACGCGGCGAACATGTCGTAGAAGCTCGTCTCCCTGGGGGTCAGACGAAAGCGCACGTGGGGTCCTCGGGGTGCTTCGGTTCGGGTCAGGGTGATGTTAAGCGCATCATCCGGCCACGGCTAAGGGGCCGTCCCCCAGTGTCGCCCATGAGCCCCCGTGCTCGGCACGGGGGCATGCCAAGGCTGCCGCCGCCCGGCAGGATTCGTTACGATATACCCGCCAGGGGTATGTCTCCTCGGTGTGTGCCGAGAATTCCGAGAGCGAGGACGCGATGACGACCACCGAGGCCGGAGCGACGACGCCCTCCGAGAACGTGAGCGGAATCACCGAACACGAGCCCGTCACGCACGGTTACCACAAGCAGAAGGACGAGCACCTCAAGCGGCTCCGCCGGATCGAGGGTCAGATCCGCGGGCTGCAGCGGATGGTCGAGGAGGACGTCTACTGCATCGACATACTCACCCAGGTGTCCGCCTCCACGAAGGCCCTCCAGTCCTTCGCCCTGCAACTGCTGGAGGAGCACCTGCGGCACTGCGTCGCCGACGCGGCCCTCAAGGGCGGTTCGGAGATCGACGCGAAGGTGGAGGAGGCCACGAAGGCGATCGGGCGGCTGCTGCGCACCTGAGGTTCACCGGTCCGGCGGGCTGCGGGGGTGCGAGGCTCACCGGTCCGGGTGGCTGCCGGGGTGCGTGAGGCTCACCGGCGGGGAGGCTGCCGCCGGGCCCCCGGCGTTCTCCGGCACGTGCCGGCCTCGGGCTCCTCGGCCACCCGCAGCACCTCGTCGATGCTTTCCAGGCTGAGCCGCTCCTCGGCGGCCGAGGCCGCGATGATCAGCTCGCCGCACAGCTCTATCTCGGCGAGGGCCACGTGGTCCTGGACTGCCCTACCGCTGAGCGGAGCCACGCGAGTCACCTCTTCTCTGCCGTCTGCCGCTGCCGACTTCCTAGGGTAGGGAGCGGCCTACGCGCGGCGCATGGCACCAAAGGGCTAGTTCGCCGGTCATTTCTCGGCCCATTCGGGTCCGTCCCGGCTCACTGCTCGGCGATCCGCCCCGTGTAGATGTCCTGCGGCCGTGGCAGCGCCACGGTCACCGGCGTCCCGAAGGCGTACAGCAGCGTCGTGGAGAAGACGGCGACGGTGCGTCCCAGCTGCCCGTTGACGAAGGCGAAGCTCTGCCGGAGCTTGCGGATGCGGCCGTGGTCGTCGAGGTAGACGTCGAACGGGACCGCGCTCGTGGCGAACCCTTTCGCCGCCGCATTCAGCGCCGCCTCGTCGGCCGCCGTGGCGCTCTTCGCCGCCAGGGCGAGATCGGCGGTGCCCCGGTAGTGGCGGACCGGGACCCCCGCGACCTCGGTCCTCTCCACGTACGTGGCCGTGCGCGTGCCGCGCAGCACCTCGGCGGCGGCGAACGGGTCGGTGGCGCCGCCGGTGACCAGGTTGCCGTCGACGAGCGTGGCCGTGTCCACCCGCACCCACTTGTCGGCCGGCACGCCCGCTCCCCGGTTCTTCATGAACAGGGCACCCGGTGCGAGGAGCTCGGTGATCGGCACGTGCTCGGCGGCCCCCGACGGGTCCTGCGGCAGCACCAGCGTCAGCCGCCCGCGCTGCCCGCGGAAGTCGTAGCCGCCCTCGCCGCGGATCGTCACACGGGTCCCGCCGGTGGCCATCTCCATCGACGTACGGGTCTGCGCGCTGCCCGCCTCCAGCAGCACGTCCGGCGCCTGGCGCAGGGCCTGCACCGGATCGGTCGCGGCGCGCGCGTCGTCGGCGGCCACGCCGCCGCCGGAGCATCCGGTGGCGCACGCGGCGGCCAGGACGGCCGCCGCGAGTACCGCGCCGCCCGTTCCGGCCCGCGCGCCCGGCCTCACCCGAGCACGAGCAGGAGGGACACCCAGCCGCCGCCGCACCGCCATCGCCCTGCCTACCCCCAGCCGCTACGTCCGTCACGGGCCCTGTCGTCCGGTCAACGACGAGTGGGTGGCCCCCGTCACGCACGCACCCGATCCACAGGCCCCCGTAACGCCCCGTTCACCTGGCGTCGGTACGTTTGTCAGCGTGGTGCAGCATGAGGGCTTGAGCCCCGTCCAGGAGGACCGCAGGAGCCGGGACGCCGTGGGACACCGTGCGACGACCGTCGAACAAGGCCGTTTCTGCCTGGCCCGCTGCACCTGCGGCTGGCGCGGGCCGGCCCGCCGGGCCCGCAGCCTGGCCCGCACGGACGCGCTGGGACACGAGGGCGGCGCCTGACCGCACCGGCGGGCTCAGCCGGGCCGTAGGGCCGTCGGCAGTTCGTCCGCCAGTTCGCGGTCGCGGAACTGGGTCAGCCGGCTCCGGGCCTCGGCCGGGGACAGCCACAGGACGCGGTCCACCTCCTTGTTGGGGGTGAAGCGTCCCGCGATGGCCTCGGCGGCCCAGTAGCGGACCTGTTTGGGCCGGCCGCCCGCCATATAGGTCACGGTGCTCAGCTCGACGCCGGGAACGGCGACGTAGCCCGTCTCCTCCGCCACCTCGCGCACGGCACCCGCCAGCGGGTCCTCACCGCGCTTGAGCTTGCCCTTGGGGTGGGACCAGTCGTCGTACTTCGGCCGGTGGACCAGGCACAGCTGGAGCGTGCCGTCCAGCGGCGAGCGCCGCCACAACACGCAGCCGGCCGCCAGGACGGGCGTGTCGTTCAGGCCGAGGTCGGTCACCGGTGCTCACCCGTCCTGTCAGCCGGCGCCGACGGCCTGCTTCAGCCACGACTGCTGGAAGGCGAACCTGGCCGCCTCCACCTCGTGCCGCTGGTCCGCGTGCAGCACGCCGAGCGCGTACGCCGTCGCCGGGGCGATGCGCGGGGTGCGGGCCGCCGAGGCCGCGGCGGCCGCCGCCTCCGAGGCGTCGCGGTGCCGGTCGAGGGCCTGGCCGGCCGCCAGCAGCCGCGCGATCACGGGCGAGTCGGCTCCGTCGAGGACCTCGCGGGCGTACCGGTGCAGGCGCAGCAGCAGGCGGACCTGGTGCCAGGGGGCGTCCTGCGGGGACGGGTCCGGGGACAGACCGTGGACCAGGGCCTCCGCGTTGTAGGGGCTGCCGGCGGTGACGAGCGGGAGGGCGGCGACGGCGTCCGTCAGGCGCTCCCGGGCGGCGGCGGCCAGGGGAGTCAGGTCCGCGGTGGCGGCGGCCGGCGTGAGGGGGACGTCGCTGGCGAGCACGGCCACCTTGTCCGCGACGGCGTGGAAGCGCGCGGAGCCCAGCGCCTGGAGGGCGGTCGAGTGCGCCCGGGTCCGGGCCAGGGTGAGCTGGCGCTCCAGCAGGGCGCCCGCTTTCGCCGCGCCCACGGTGAGGTTGCCGCGGTCCACGGCGCGGCCGCCCGGGACCTCCTCGGTGGGCTGGGCCGGGAGGACCGCTGTTCCGGAGAGCCGGTGCAGGGCCAGCAGCAGCCGTTCCAGGCAGGCCTGGCAGGCGTGTTCCCGCGCCAGGGTGCCGGACAGCCAGGCCAGTTCCGGGCACAGCTCCGCCGACCAGGCCTCCTCGAGCAGGGGGCGGAAGGTGTGCACGCTGCCGCTGATGCGGCGGGCCGAGCGGCGCAGGGCGCGCGCGGCGTCGACGGACTCCTCCGTGCCGTGCCCCGAGCCGCCGGTCTCGCGGTGCAGGCGCAGCGCGCGGAGGAACTCCGTGGCCTGAGCCCGCAGATAGCACGCGAGAGCATCGGCGGTGGGGGCACCGCCCTGCTCCAGCGCGGTCGGCAACTCGGGGGAACTCCCGGCCGTGGAGTCCGTCGGGTCAAGGTGTTGCTGTGCCACGCCGGCGCCTCCGGGCGTCTATGAGCATCTCCTGGATGTTGCGCAGGGGCTGGCCGTCCGAGTCGGTCGCGTGCCGGGTCCACTCGCCGTCCGCGCCGAGGTGCCAGGACGAGGTGGTGTCGGACATGCCGGTCTCCAGCAGCCGGTTGAGGGCCGCCCGGTGGGCCGGGTCGGTGACCCGGACCAGGGCCTCGATACGGCGGTCGAGATTGCGGTGCATCATGTCGGCGCTGCCGATCCACACCTCGGGCTCGCCGCCGTTGCCGAAGACGAAGACCCGGGAGTGTTCGAGGAAGCGGCCGAGGATCGAGCGCACGCGGATGTTCTCCGACAGGCCGGGCACGCCGGGGCGCAGGGCGCAGATGCCGCGCACCCACACGTCGACCGGTACGCCGGCCTGGGAGGCGCGGTAGAGCGCGTCGACGACCGCCTCGTCGACCATCGAGTTCACCTTGATGCGGATGGCGGCGGGGCGTCCGGCGCGGTGGTGCTGGATCTCCTTGTTGATCCGGGAGATCAGCCCGTCGCGCAGGGACTTGGGGGCCACCAGCAGCCGGCGGTAGGTCTCGCGGCGGGAGTAGCCGGAGAGGCGGTTGAACAGGTCGGAGAGGTCCGCGCCGACCTGCGGGTCGGCGGTGAGCAGGCCGAGGTCCTCGTAGAGGCGCGCCGTCTTCGGGTGGTAGTTGCCGGTGCCGACGTGGCTGTAGCGCCGCAGGGTGTCGTCGCCTTCCTGGCGCACCACCAGGGACAGCTTGCAGTGGGTCTTCAGGCCGACCAGTCCGTAGACGACGTGGCAGCCGGCCTCCTCCAGCTTGCGCGCCCACTTGATGTTGGCCTGCTCGTCGAAGCGGGCCTTGATCTCGACCAGGACGAGGACCTGCTTGCCCGACTCGGCGGCGTCGATGAGCGCGTCGACTATGGGGGAGTCGCCCGAGGTCGTCCGGTACAGGGTCTGCTTGATCGCGAGCACGTCCGGGTCGGCGGCGGCCTGCTCCAGGAAGGCCTGGACGGAGGTCGAGAAGGAGTCGTAGGGGTGGTGCAGGAGCACGTCCCGGCTGCGCAGTGCCGCGAAGATGTCGGGGGCCGAGGCGGACTCCACCTCCGCCAGTTCCCGGTTGATGCCCGCGACGAACTTCGGGTACTTCAGCTCGGGCCGGTCGAGGCCGTGGATGCGGAAGAGGCCGGTGAGGTCCAGGGGGCCGGGCAGCGGGTACACCTCGGCCTCGCTGATCTTCAGCTCGCGCACCAGCAGGTCGAGCACCTCGCGGTCGATGGACTCCTCGACCTCCAGGCGTACTGGCGGCCCGAAGCGGCGCCGCATGAGCTCCTTCTCCAGGGCCTGGAGCAGGTTCTCGGCGTCGTCCTCCTCGACCTCCAGGTCCTCGTTGCGGGTGAGCCGGAAGGCGTGGTGTTCCAGGATCTCCATACCCGGGAACAGCTCCTCCAGATGGGCGGCGATGACGTCCTCGAGGGGGACGTAGCGGCCCGGGGAGCTCTCCAGGAAACGGGACAGCAGCGGCGGCACCTTGACACGGGCGAAGTGGCGGTGGCCGCTGACTGGGTTGCGTACGACGACGGCCAGGTTCAGGGACAGGCCGGAGATGTACGGGAAGGGGTGCGCGGGGTCGACCGCCAGCGGGGTCAGCACGGGGAAGATGCGGTGCCGGAAGAGCGTGAACAGGCGGGCCTGTTCCTTCTCCGTGAGCTCGCCCCAGCGGACCAGATGGATGCCTTCCTCCGCGAGCGCGGGGGCGACGTCCTCGTGGTAGCAGGCGGCGTGCCGGGCCATGAGCTCGCGCGAGCGGGCCCAGATCATCTCCAGCACCTCGCGCGGCTGCAGCCCGGAGGCGGACTGGGTGGCGACGCCGGTGGCGATACGGCGTTTCAGGCCGGCGACCCGGACCATGAAGAACTCGTCCAGGTTGCTGGCGAAGATCGCGAGGAAGTTCGCGCGCTCCAGCAGGGGTGTGTTGGGGTCCTCGGCGAGTTCGAGGACGCGCTCGTTGAAGGCGAGCCAGCTGCGCTCCCGGTCAAGGAAACGGCCCTGCGGCAGCTGCTCCCCCTCTGCCGGTGCCTCCACGTACCCGTCGAGGTCGGCGTCGATGTCCGGTTCCAGGTCGGAGACCGTGGCCGCCACGGTGTGCGGGCGGTGCGCGGCGATGGAGCCCACGGAGGGCTGCGGGTTCTGCGCGGTGGCGGGGCCCGCGGGGCCTCCCACGAGGGTGGTGGGAGCCGGCGGGGTCTGCGCTGCCTGGGTGTCTGGCTGGCTCATGAACCTATTCTTCCGCGCGTGCGGCGGGACAGGCGCGTCGAAAGGCACGCGCGGGAGCGCGGTGGCGGTCTCCACGCGGGGAGGCTCGGGCTCTGGCGCGGCGGGCTTCACCGCCTGAGCTTCGCAAGACCGTCTGAACCAACGGTTACGGACACATGACGTGCGGGACACTGTGGAGCGGCCCACCGGGAACGATGTAAGCCGGGGGACGCTGGAAACCGGCTCGGGGACGGCGGGCAACTGCGAGCAGGCGCACGGGTGGTGCGCCGGGCGCGCGGTTCCTCGGCGGCGGGCGCACGGGTGTGCGTGGCGCGCCATGGGGGAGGTGGGTGGCGGGGCACGGGCCGGGGAGGACGGATCCGGCGGGTGGCCCGTCACTGGATGCCTGGGTGGCGGGCGCGCGGGTGGTGGTCGGTCCGCGGGTGGTTCGGGCCCGTGGTCGGCGGTGGCGTCCACGCGGGACCTGAGCGTACGGCGGTCCGCCTCCCCGCCGGGAGTACGGACCCGGCGGGCGCGAGGGTGGCGGGCGCGCGGTCGCTCGAGGGCAGGCACGTGGGCAGGAGGGTGCCGGCCGGGAGGACGGGCAGGGTGGGTGACGGCGCGCGGTCGCTTGGTGGGGGGCACGTGGGCGACGGGCCGCCTCGGCGCCAGGACGACGGGCGTGGTGCGCTGTGGGCCAGCAGGTGGTGGTGGCCCACCGGCCGGTGGATGCGGGCGCGTCAGCGGTCGGCGGTCGGTCCGTGAACGGTGGGTGACAGCGTGTGCCGGGCCGCCCGCAGATCGGGAGGACTCACCCGGCGGATGTGGCGGCGCGCGGGTGGCGGTCGGCCGGTCCGTGGGTGGCGGCGCGCGGTTGCTCGTCGGCGGAGGGCCGCCCGCGGGCCAGGGGAGGGCATGGTGGGTGGCGGGCCCGTGCGTGGCGGGCCGGCCGCGGGGCCCGGGGCGGTCAGGTCTCCGTGCGGTACATGAGGTCGGTTTCGTATGTGGTGAAGCCGAGGCGTTCGTAGACGGAGACCGCCGCCTTGTTGTCGGCGTCGACGTACAGCATCGCCGTCGGGAGGCCCTGCGCGGCCAGGTGGCGCAGGCCGATCAGGGTGAGGGCCTTGCCGAGGCCGCCGCCCTGGGCGCCGGGACGGACGCCGAGGACGTACACCTCGCCGAGGTGTTCCTCCCGGTGCACCTTGGTCCAGTGGAAGCCGACCAGCCGGCCCTCGCGCTCGGCGAGGAAGAACCCCTGCGGGTCGAACCACGGCTGGGCCTCGCGGTCGTCGAGGTCGCGCTGGGTGAGGGAGCCCTGCTCGGGGTGGTGGGCGAACGCCTCCGCGTTCACGGCGAGCCAGGCGGCGTCGTCCCGACCGGGCACGAAGGTCCGTACCGTCACGCCCTCCGGCAGCGCCGGCTCGGGCAGGTCGAGGTCCGTCAACGGCCGCCGCATCTGCCGCAGTTCGCGGAACAGGGTGAGCCCGAGGAGCTGAGCCAGATGCCGCGCGGCGGACTGCCCCCCGTGCGCCCACACCCGCAGTCGCTTGCCGGACGTGGCCAGCAGCGCGGCCCCGAGCGCCCGCCCGTGCCCGTACCCGCGGTGCTCCGGATGGACGACCAGCTCGGCGGCGGGCGCCTCCACCGGATCGGTGTCCTCCAACTGCGCGTAGCCGACGAGTTCGCCGTCGACGGCCAGCAGCAGATGGGACACCCCCTGGCGGGCCCCGCCCCGCAACTGGAGCCGGCCCTGCTCGGACACCGCCTGCCGTCCGTCGACGCGGGCGGCCGCCTCCAGCAGCCCGAGCACGGCTTCGGCCCGGTCCGGGGTGAGCTCGGCGAGGGTCTCCAGGGAGCGGGCGGTCGGTGCGGTGTCGTCGCTGGTCATGGATATGAGGGTACGGGGTTCCCCCGCGGGGCGGCCGGGCCTTCCCGCACCGGGCCTCAGACGACGCCAGGCGTCTCCGGCGGCGGAACGGGCGCCCCCGGCAGCCGTACCGTCGCCACCGTGCCGCCGGCCTCGGCCGGTGTCAGGGTGACCTCGCCGCCCGCCCGTTGGACGGTGCGGGCGACGATGGACAGGCCGAGTCCCGAGCCGGGCAGGGCACGGGCGCTCGGGGAGCGCCAGAAGCGGTCGAAGACGTGGGGGAGTTCGTCGGCGGGGATGCCGGGTCCGTGGTCGCGGACGGTGAGGACGCCCTGGTCCAGGACGACATCGATCGTGCCGTCCTTGGGGCTGAACTTCACCGCGTTGTCGAGGATGTTGACGATCGCCCGCTCCAGCGCGGACGGCTCCGCCCGTACGTACCAGGGGTCCAGGGCCGCCTTTATGGTCAGCTCCGGGCCGCGCAGCCGGGCGCGGCGCAGCGCCGCCTCCACGGTGTCCTGGAAGGCGATCACCTGGACCCGTTCGCCCCGCTGCCCGTCCGAGCGCGACAGCTCCTGCAAGTCGCCGATCAGCGAGGCCAGTTCGGTCATCTGCGCCTTGACCGAGGCGAGCAGTGCCTTGCGGTCGGCCTCGGGGAGCGGGCGGCCCGTCTCCTCGCTGCGGGTGAGGAGTTCGATGTTCGTACGCAGTGAGGTCAGCGGGGTGCGCAGTTCGTGGCCGGCGTCCGCGATCAGCTGCTGCTGAAGGTCCCGGGAGCTGGCCAGGGCCGAGGTCATGGAGTTGAAGGAGTGGGACAGGCGGGCGATCTCGTCCTCGCTGTCGTCCTCCACGGGGATGCGGATCGTGAGGTCCTCGGTGCGCGCCACGTGCTCCACCGCCTCCGTGAGCTTGTCCACGGGGCGCAGCCCGGCGCGGGCGACGGCGAGGCCGGCGGCTCCGGCGCCGAAGACTCCCACGCCGGAGACGAAGAGGAGCAGCAGGGCCAGGTCGCTGAGGGTGTTCTCGGTGTCCTTCAGGGAGAGGCCGAGCATGAAGGCGATGCCCGGGTACGCCTCGGAGTTGGGGCCGGGGCCCGTGGGGACGGCGACGGTCATCACGCGGATGTTGTTGCCCTGGGTGTCGGTGGTGGTGTGGAAGGTGCGCTCGCGCACATCGGGGTTGGCGGCCACCCCCTTGTCCAGGGCCGTGACCTTGATGACGCCGGGGGACCGGGTGTCCACGCAGAACTTGCCCTGGGCCGTCACCAACTGCACGTAGAGGTACGAGCGCTGCATGTCGCCCGGCGAGTCGTCCGTCGTCTGCGTGCAGTTGGCGGCCATCGCCGAAGCCGTGGTGGCGGTCACCCTGCCGTAGCTCGCGAGCCGGCCGTCGACCTCGTCGTACAGCTTCCCCTGGACGATGAACCAGCAGGTGAGGGAGACCGCCGCCACCGCGAACGCCACCGCCGCCGCCACCAGCAGCGCCAGCCGGGAGCGGATCGGCAGCGCACGGAAACGGCGCAGCACCCTCTTCACTCCGCGCCACCCTGCCGCAGTACGTAACCCACCCCGCGCACCGTGTGCACGAGGCGGGGCTCGCCGTCGGCCTCGGTCTTGCGTCGCAGGTACATGACGTAGACGTCGAGGGAGTTCGAGGAGGGTTCGAAGTCGAAGCCCCAGACCGCCTTGAGGATCTGCTCCCGGGTGAGCACCTGGCGCGGATGGGCCATGAACATCTCCAGCAGGGTGAACTCCGTCCGGGTCAGTTCCACCTGCCGGCCGCCGCGTGTGACCTCGCGGGTGGCGAGGTCCATGCGCAGGTCGGCGAAGGTGAGGGCCTCGTCCTCCTGGGCCGCGCCCGACACGGCCGCGTAGGTGCTGCGGCGCAGCAGTGCCCGGATGCGGGCGAACAGCTCGTCCAGCTCGAAGGGCTTGACCAGGTAGTCGTCCGCCCCGGCGTCCAGGCCGGTGACCCGGTCGCCGACCGTGTCGCGGGCGGTCAGCATCAGGATGGGGGTGGTGTCGCCGGCGCCCCGGATGCGGCGGGCGGCGGTCAGGCCGTCCATCCGCGGCATCTGGATGTCGAGGACGACCAGGTCCGGCTGGTACGAGGCCGCCTTGCCCAGCGCGTCCGCGCCGTCCACGGCGACCTCGGTCTCGTACCCCTCGAAGGCGAGGCTGCGCTGGAGTGCTTCGCGTACCGCCGGCTCGTCGTCGACGATCAGGATGCGCTGGGGATCACGGTCGCCATCGGCGGGACTCATCGGTCGTCGTTCCTCGGGTCGCTGGGGCCGCGGGGACTGGTCGGTCCCGGGCTGGACGCTCTCAGCCTTGCATGTTTCGGTGCGGCGAGGTGCGGCGCGCGGGTCGCGCGCCGCAGCTCAAGCCGCGATCGCGGCGATCCGGCGCAGCGGCACCTTGTGCCGGTGCGGGCGCTCGGCGGAGGTACGCAGGCCCATCAGCTGGGGGACCACGGCGGCCTCGGGCACGCGGTTCGCCGGGCTGTGCGGTTCCTTCGCGGCGGTGCGGGCCGGGGTGAGGCCGGCGGGGACGGTCAGGTCGATGGTGGCCGTCGTCTCGTGCACAACGTGCTGGATCATGTCGTACTCCTTGTCGAACGGTGCCGGATGCTGTCCGGGTGCCTGCCGGTGCCGCGCCTCAGCTCTGGGAGCCGGAGCGCAGGGTGGCCAGGTCGGACTTGACGATGTTGATCGGGATGGCGAAGCCGAGGCCGACGCTGCCGGCGCTGGACGAGTCCGACGCCTGCGTGGCCGAGTACATCGCCGAGTTGATGCCGACGACGTTGCCGCTCGCGTCGATCAGTGCGCCGCCGGAGTTGCCGGGGTTGAGGGACGCGTCGGTCTGTATCGCCTGGTAGGTGGTGGTGGAGGAGCCGGTGTCGCCGTTGAACTGGCGGCCGCCGAACTGGAAGGGCCAGCCGCCGCCGCTCTGCCCCTGGTTCTCGTTGGTGGAGACCGTCACGTTGCGGTGCAGGGCGGAGACGATGCCGCTGGTGACGGTGCCGGTCAGGCCCTCCGGGGAGCCGATCGCGACGACCTGGTCGCCGACCGCCAGTCCGTCGGAGTTGCCGAGGGCCGCCGTCTTGAGGCCGGAGGCGTTGCGCAGCTTGATCAGGGCGAGGTCCTTGGAGCTGTCGGTGCCCACGACCTGCGCGGCGTAGGAGGTGCCGTCGCTGGTGCGCACCTTGATCGAGGAGGCGCCCGCGATGACGTGGTTGTTGGTGACGACCTCGCCGTTGCTGCTGACGATCACGCCGGAGCCGGTGGAGGTGCCGTTGTCGAGGGTGGCGTTGATCTCGACGACGCTCGGGGTGACCGCCTTGGCGATCGCGGCGATGCTGCCGCGTTGGCTGGAGGCCACCACATTGGTTGTGGTGGTGCTGCTGGAGGCGACCGTGTCCGTGCCGGTCAGCTCCTGGAAGGCGAACGCGGTGCCGCCGCCCACCACGGCCGAGGCGATCGCCACCGCGGCGAGCAGGGCGAGCGGTCCCCTGGCGCGCTTGCGCGACCCGGAGGCGTGCGCGGGTCCCGCCGGGACGGCCGGGAAGACGGCGGTGCCACCGTCGTCCGCGCCGCCCTGACCGCCGTGGGCGCCCGGCCCGGCCGCGAACGGCTGCGCGGGGACGTACGGCGGCGGGGGCGGCCACTCCGGATTCACCGGGGCGGAGACCCGCCGCTGGTCCGCCGACTGCACGGAGTCGGCAGCCGGGGCCTGCCCGTCACCCTGGGGGTGTTCGTACTCGCCGCTGCGGCGGATGCTCTCGCTCATGACATTGAGAGTGTCCCGGGATCATGAGAGCTTCCTGAGTCCCCGCTGAGAAGCCCGACAGAACCTCGTATGCCCGATATAAGCAAGCCCCTCGGAGAGGTCTCCCGCGGCGGGGAAGCCAAGGAGCGATGGGGCTAGACGCAGCCGCAGGACGTGCGGACCACGAGGCGCGACGGGAACAGCTTCAACCGCTCCCGGCGCGAGCCGGCGACCCGCAGCCCGTCGTCCAGCACCAGGTCCACGGCCGCCCGGGCCATCGCCGACCGGTCCGAGGCGACCGTCGTCAGCGGCGGGTCCGTCAGCGCCGCCTCCTTGATGTCGTCGAAACCGGCCACGGCCAGCTCGCCGGGGACGTCGATGCGCAGCTCGCGCGCGGCCCGCAGCAGGCCGATCGCCTGGTCGTCGGTGGAGCAGAAGATCGCCGGAGGGCGGTTCGGGCCCGCGAGGATCTCCAGACCGATCCGGTAGGCGTCGTAGCGGTTGTACGGCGCCTCGAACAGGCGCCCCTCCGTCGGGAGGCCGGCCTCCGCCATGGCGCGCCGCCAGCCCTCGACGTGGTCGGACACGGGGTCGCCCACGGCGGGCGTCTCGGCGGTGCCGCCCACACAGGCCACGTAGTCGTAGCCGTGCTCCAGCAGGTGCCGTACGGCGAGCTGGGCGCCGCCGAGGTCGTCGGTGACCACGGCCACGTCGTCGATGGCCTCGGGCCGCTCGTGCAGCAGCACCACCCGGGCGTCCCAGGCATCGATCTCGGCTGCGGCGAGGTCGTTCAGCGCGTGGCTGACCAGGATCAGACCGGAGACGCGCATGCCGAGGAACGCCCGCAGATAGTGGACCTCGCGCTCGGCGACATAGTCGGAGTTGCCGACGAGGACCATCTTCCCGCGCTCGGCGGCGGCCCACTCCACCGCGTGCGCCATCTCCCCGAAAAAGGGCTGGCGGGCGTCCGGGACGATCAGGCCTATGAGGTCGGTGCGCCGCGAGGCCATGGCCTGGGCGACCCGGTCGGGCCGGTACCCCAGCTCCTTGATCGCGGCGAGGACTCGCTCGCGGGTGGCCGGGGCGACCGGCCGGGGTCCGTTGTTGATCACATAGCTGACGACGGCAGTCGATGTCCCCGCCAGCCGCGCCACGTCATCCCGAGTCACCTTGGCCACGGCGCGGAGTCTACGCGGATGGACCCGCTCCAGGGCAGGGCGTACCGGAGCGCGGACGGGTATGCGACACGCCCGTGGGAGCGCGCCTCACCTCTCCGCGCGGGCCCGCCTCGCCGCGGTGTCCTGATTCTCCTCCTTTGGCCGGGCGGCTCCGGCCTTCTTCTCGTCCGCGGCGTCTCCGACGCGGTCGGTCTTCTCGGGAGTAACGAATCGGTAACCGACATTGCGGACCGTCCCGATCAGCGATTCGTGCTCGGGGCCGAACTTGGCCCGCAGCCGCCGTACGTGGACGTCGACGGTCCGGGTGCCGCCGAAGTAGTCGTAGCCCCAGACCTCCTGGAGCAGCTGGGCGCGGGTGAACACGCGGCCCGGGTGCTGCGCGAGGTACTTCAGCAGCTCGAACTCCTTGAAGGTGAGGTCCAGCATCCGGCCCTTGAGCCGGGCGCTGTAGGTCGCCTCGTCCACGGACAGGTCACCGCTGCGGATCTCCATGGGGGAGTCGTCGTTGGCGATCTGCCGGCGGCCCATGGCCAGCCGGAGGCGGGCCTCCACCTCGGCGGGACCCGCGGTGTCCAGGAGTACGTCGTCGATGCCCCAGTCGGCGGTGACGGCCGCGAGGCCGCCCTCGGTCACCACGAGGATCAGCGGGCAGCCGAGACCGGTGGAGCGCAGCAGTCGGCACAGACCGCGTACCTGCGGCAGGTCGCGCCGCCCGTCGACCAGGACGACGTCGGCGCTCGGGGTGTCCACGAGCGCGGGCCCCTCCGCCGGGGCCACGCGCACGTTGTGCAGCAGCAGGCCGAGGGCGGGGAGCACCTCGGCCGATGGTTGGAGGGCGTTGGTCAGCAGCAGCAGGGAACTCATCGCGCGCCTCCCGCAAGCTCTCGGCCGCGCCCGAGCAGGGGGGACCCCCATGCCCGGGCTGTCGTATGTGCGTGCACCGTTCGCTCGTCCATGGCGTCTGGTTCCTCCTCGGTCCCTGCCCACTGCGCGATCAACGGGCCGTACACCTGCGGTTTCCCGCGCCGTATACAACGCTTCCGAAAGCACGAAAGGACCCGGGGGCTGCGCTGCCCGAGTCCTCTTCGCAGCAGAATAGCCGATATGAGGTCGGGATCGGCAGGTCGAGTGGCGCGTTCGACGGACGTTCCGGAGGGCGGGACACCACCGGGCACGGGCGCCGGGGGCGTGGTCAGGACGTTCCTGCGCACGGCGGACGGGGTGGCGCTCGACGCCGTGTACGAGCCGGGCGCGGCCGCGCGGGACGGCTCCGGCGGTGGTCACGGCGACGGCCGCGGCGACCTCGTGTTCGTGATCGCACACGGCTTCACCGGCGACCTGGACCGGCCGCACGTGCGCCGGGTGGCGCGGGTCCTGGCCCGCTACGGCGCCGTGGTCACCTTCTCCTTCCGCGGCCATGGGGCCTCCGGTGGGCGCTCGACCGTCGGCGACCGCGAGGTGCTGGACCTGGCGGCGGCGGTGGCCTGGGCACGCGGGTTCGGGCACGCGCGCGTGGCGACCGTCGGCTTCTCCATGGGCGGCTCGGTGGTGCTGCGGCACGCGGCCCTGCACGGCGGCCCGGAGGACGCCGCACCGGGCGAGGGGCGCGCGGACACGCGTACGGACGCCGTGGTCTCCGTCAGCGCGCCCGCGCGCTGGTACTACCGGGGCACGGCCCCCATGCGCCGGCTGCACTGGCTGGTCACACGCCCCGAGGGCCGGCTGCTCGGCCGCTACGGGCTGCGCACCCGGATCCACCACCGCGACTGGGACCCCGTCCCGCTGCCGCCGTTCCAGGCGGCCTCGCGCATCGCGCCCGTCCCCCTGCTGATCGTGCACGGCGACCGGGACGGCTACTTCCCCCTCGATCACCCCCGGATTCTGGCCGCGGCCGCCGGTGACCACGGGGAACTGTGGCTGGAGCCCGGCATGGGCCACGCCGAGAACGCCGCCGCCGACGAACTCCTGCACCGCATCGCGCGCTGGACCCTCGCACAGGCGGGCTAGCCTGACCCTGTTCATAGACGAGTGATCGAGGGACGGGATGGCAAAGGTCACGGTGCGCTACTGGGCGGCGGCGAAGGCCGCGGCCGGGGTCGCCGAGGAGCCGTACGAGGCGGAGACGCTCGCCGAGGTGCTCGACGCGGTGCGCGGGCGGCACCCCGGTGAGCTGGACCGCGTTCTGCGGCGGTGCTCGTTCCTCATCGACGGTGACCCGGTGGGGACGCGCGCACATGAGACGGTACGGCTGATTGAGGGCGGCACGGTCGAGGTGCTCCCCCCGTTCGCAGGAGGGTGAGCGATGACCGACCAGCCGTATGAGGGGTCTCCCGGGTCTCCCTACGACAACCCCTACAGCGGGTACGACCCGTACGCGGGGCAGTACCCCCAGCAGCCCGCCGTGCAGCAGCCGTCCCCGTCGGCCCAGCCGCAGCAGCCGTATCCGCCGGCCCAGCCGCAGCAGTCCGCCGTGCAGCAGCCGTACCCGTCGGCCCAGCCGCAGCAGTCCGCCGTGCAGCAGCCGTATCCGTCCGCCCAGCCGCAGCAGTCCGCCGACCAGCAGGCCTACCCGCCCGCCCAGCAGCAGGCGTGGCCCGCGCAGCAGCAGGCGTACGGGGACCCGCAGGCCGCCGGCCATGACACGCAGCACTGGCAGGGGCAGACCTGGGACACCCAGACGCACACCCGGCCGCCGGCCGCCGCCGCGGAGACGGCGTACCTGCCTCCGGTGGGGCACCAGGGGCCGGTCGCGGCTCACGGGGTCCAGGGTGGCGGGGGCCACGGCGCGCAGGCGCCTTCCTACGCGCCGCAGCCGCAGCCGCAGGCTCCGGCCTCGGCCGCCGCCGCGGAGACGGCGTACCTGCCTCCGGTGGGGCACCAGGGGCCGGTCGCGGCTCACGGGGTCCAGGGTGGCGGGGGCCACGGCGCGCA